>CAMAXT010000015.1 GCA_945862295.1 Pseudobacteriovorax antillogorgiicola | reverse complement strand
ACAGACGAGAGAAGAAGAATTTGCTGATTGAGAATATGAATCCGGAATGGAAAGACTTATACGAAGTGAGTTTGCGGTGACTAGAGACAGATCCTTCGCCTGCGGCTCAGGACACGTACCTGGCGCTTTTAGCGCCAGGTACTAATTAGCTCAAATAGAAAACACTAAACGTTGCGACTCTTCGCAGCGTTTTTTACTTCGTTCAACGCCAATTGCCGCCATCTCGAAAAGACGGACACGCTGCTAAATCTAGGTGATTCGGGCGAGATCCCCACGGCGCATCGCGCCTCGGGTTAGTATCCATCCGGAAAGCGGAGCTTTCCGGATGGATACTAACTATTTGACCAAGCAGCCAGTATCTTTAATGCAGACTCAGGTATCAAAACGATACCATAATGACGCACTTAACTCCCTTAAATATCAGTCACTTCAGCAAGTTACAAGCAAGCTCCCACCACGCAACATTGGCACACTCAATGCTTAAGACTCCACCTCACAACATGCAGCGGAGTTCCTGAGTGCTACCCTACAAGTGCAAACGAATCAAAGACGAATCAGGCCAAGCTTTCTTCCAAAAACAAATGACGCGCTCCGGGCTTGCAAAAGCTGAATGCGACTTTTTACGTCACTCCCACGTCTACGGCGTTTTTAAACAGGATCAACTCATTGGTGGATTTGTAAACTCATCTAGTCCAAAGCGGATCATGTCAGTACTCTCTGAAAGCGCGTTAAAAAAGACCACCGCGACACTTAACGACTTAGATATCGATATGAATAGCATCCAAGAACTCTCCTCGCTTTGGGTCGAGCGTGAAGCGAATTTTTTCGCTCGCTTCTTAGTCTTGGCATTATCTGTTTTCGTGGTTTTAAAAAGTCGCACCTACATCGCTATTATGTGTAAGAAAAATGGTCTCCTACCGATGTACGAAAACGGCAAACCGCACATCGTCTACCGAGAAGGGCCGGGCGAAAAGGTTGAACGCGTCTATCTTTTTACACCATTGACAATTAGTTTGGCTTTAGCACGCTACCCAGGTCTGAAATTTCAACGCTGGGTGCGAAAGGCACTCACAGCTAGACCAACAGTGGCTGCCAATTAAGGGGAAACGGGATAGAAGAAGGCAATTGAGATCGACACAACGAAAGGCTGCCTATCTCTACCCTACTCGCGTCTTGCCCTCAAACCATCGACGAAGAACCCTATCGTCGAGATCAATATTGATAAGGAACTTGCATCGATCGCCGTCACCTAGGCGCATAAATTCAATCCCGCTCGGTAAAAACCCCAAGTTTTGTATGCTCGGAGCAAATCAGTTTAAAAACAAAGTCACAGCTGCACATAAAGGAGGGGCTATCGCAAACTTAAGCTCCGAATTTGGGTAGCTTGATGTGCTGATCCTCGAAGACATACAGATACGGCAGAACTCGTCATTAGCCTCGAGATTCAAGGCGATTGAATGGAAACCGGAAGTTGAACAATAAACACTAAATGATGCGTGAGACTTACAGGATGTCGCTGGCATTTCTAGTGGCCTCACGATAATGTTTGAGGCAGCCAAGGAGATAAAGCTTTGAATCAAGAAATCATTGTCGAGCTCAAAGATATCCGTCAAGAACTACAAAAGATAAATCAGCGTTTGGATGGCGTTGATCAGCGTTTGGATGGCGTTGATCACCGTTTGGATAGTGGTGATCAACGCTTCGATAAGATAGATCAACGCTTCGACAAGTTGGATCAGCGTTTAGACACCGAATTTCAAATCGTTCATACATCAATAAATAAAATTGCCGTAGATTTAAATAAAAAATGCCTACATGACGATCACAAGCATGCTGAACTTAAAGCGATGTTCGATACGATCATGCATCGCACAAGCGGCATGGAAAGCGTTCCGATGTTAAATAAAAAGGTCGAAAGCCACGAGCTACGCATTTTAAATTTAGAAGCTACAAGAAAAGACTGATTTTAAAAACTGGCTGGTCCTCAAGGCCGTATTCACATTTTGTCACTTGATTCTATCTCTTACACATTGTAATTCCTCTTCTTATTGCCGCATCAACAACCCCCAACCTAGGAATGTCGATCTTGAGCGATATACAATCGATTGAAAAAGTCGGACGCAACTCCCCTTGCCCTTGCAACAGCGGTAAAAAATTTAAACATTGCTGTGTTTCTCGACCCCCAGTGAGTGCCGGGCCTAAGTTGCCGGCCTTGAAGCTGAGTCGGCCGGTCGACCCCTTGTTAAATCAATTGGCCATGGCTGCTTCGTTGTCTTTTAAAGATATCCTGAGCGCCTATAAAACCGATGAAGCCTTTATCAGAAAAATTGCCGCGGCACTGACTGGTGACCACACCATGATGATGAACCGCGACGAGTCTTATACTTATCTGACCTGTCAAATTGGCAGCGAAACCTACAGCCTCCGGTTTAATGCAGACGGCAAGATAGAATATGACACCAGTCATAAGGGGATGCATTTTTACGAAATTATTTTAGTGGTAATGATTAACTCCCATGTGCAAAGACATTTGAATTTACCGACGCCTGCCGGTTATTTTACGGCTTGCAGTAAAACTATCTGCACGCTGCTCTCAATTCCCAGCCCGGAGCATCCGCCTTTAGCATTGAAATCGATCATACTGGTTTCAGGTGCGGAAAACTTAACCGCGGCGACATCTGCGCCCACTCTGATCAAAGGCACAGTGGCCAAGGGCTTCGCCGACAAGAGAACGGATATTAATAATAGACGCTATCTTTGGGATCAACAGATCGACAATTTTAGCAGGGCAACAGCAACCGACGGCACCCTCCAATATTATTTTTCAGACGGCTCGATCATCAACGCCCGCGAGTTATTGTTTCATCCCTATGCGCTGCTGATACCGAATACATTTTTACTAAGTGACGAGACCACCTCCAATCATCCCGGTGAATTTTTTCCTTGGATTAATTCCGATATTCAGAAACCGTCAAGGGAGGGCGGGGAGTATTTCGCTGAGTTAATTGCGAGAATCGCGGCGCCAGAAAACTTTGGCCGCTACCAGCTGATGATCGCCTCGTCAGCACCTTCGGGAGTCGGTCTAAACGTTTTGACCGGCAACAATAGAGGTCTGAATGTTGAGTATCAGATCAACGTTTTGCAAAATGTAACCATTTGGGCGGCCAAAGATCTGCAATGGGAAATCGGCCGCGATCTTGAACTAAAGATAAGTCTACCCAAACCTTTTATTTCGCGGGACTCCGGTATTGCCCCCTGGACCGACTTTAAAAATGGTTGGTTGTTCGACCCTGGGGCTCTGATGCTCGCCTTTTCGCCGGTTCCGGAATTCCACAAACATTGGATGTTTCAGACAACGATACCGGTCCCGCAAATTCAGCAGTCGGATTTGACATACCGCATGTTAATGAACGATATCAGGCAACTCGACCAGCTGCAGAGCGCTCTGATATCCGTTGGCGCCGCTCTGGCTGTTAAAGATTTTCCCATAATTTCTGCTACCGACATCGCGATTGAGTGTCATTACGCTGTGGATAAACCGGACCTTGTGGCGATCGTTCTTAAAACGCCGTTTGAAACAACTGAAACAAAAGTGTTACGGGATAACCTCGCACACCGCATTTGCCGAGACTTAAATTCCGGCCTCAAAGATCTGTCGTACTATGCAAAAGAAGCAGCGACAAAGCAGAATAAAGACAAACGGGCCCAGGAACTAAAACTATTAAGACATCAGGGATTTCTCCGTGTTTTAATCTCGGAAATTGAGCTCTACTATCGCGATCCATTAAAAAATGTCAAAAGTCGTAGTCAGGCAAAAAAAGAAATTTTTTCGGGTTTAGAACGCCGGGCAAAATTGATGGGACTGTTACCGGGTGTTGATGGTTTTTCAGATGCCTACTCCACAAAAATTCTGCGCCTGATCAATGAAATGATTGAAAAGTATCTTCCTGGTGCAAATCGCCAGAGCTTTTTTGAAATTGATGGTCGCATTGTTTGTGTGGATCTGGCGGACATCGAGCTTAAACTATCGACCCAGTTAATTACATTGCTAACGCAGGCCTTTGGTCAGGAATTTTTGACCAAACCGGCGAATAAAAGTGTTGCTGTTGTCATGCCGATAGAGCCGTCGCAAGCGCAAAATGATCTCGCCGTTTTACACCCCCAGAGCCAGAAATTATTGTTAGCTTCGATCAACGGTGGCCTTCCGGTATACATTGATGGCCAACCCATTGCCGAGGTCAACCCGGAATCACTGACGGCGGAATTGTCGATCGATTCGGGGAACTCCGGCGACTGGTTTGATCTGCATCCGCAGGTGTTTTTCGATGGAAATCCAATCAACGAAGATGAAGCCCGCCAGTTTGTCAGTGGCGGACTGGTTAGGTTTCGCGGTAAGTTTTATCTAGTCGATCGCAACAACATGCCTTCAGCAAAATGGCTGGAATATTTTTGGGCTAATATCCAGGGGGCGTCAAAACGTCCGAAAGATTGGGAAGCCACGAGCAATATTGTTACGAGCGCTCCCCATCAGATTTTAAAGATGCTGGCATTGAAGCGCGCTGGAGTACCGGTTATCGGGGGGACAGAATGGCAGAAAATTTCAGCAGCTTTCGACCGGCTGGCTGAGGAAGACACTGGAAGCGTTGTTCCGCGTGATGAAATTAAACAGGCGACCGGCATACCGCTGAAGAGTTTTCAGGAGCATGGTGCACAATGGATGCTAAATATTTTTGATCTGGGTCTTGGCGGGATTTTGGCTGATGACATGGGTCTTGGTAAAACGGTCCAAACTTTGGCTTTTTTACGCAGCCTGCAACTGCGGGGTGAACTAGGACGATGCTTGATCGTAGTGCCACCGTCGTTGCTTTATAACTGGCAATGCGAAATCAAGCGATTTTGCCCCGAACTTGAATACAGTGTTTTTAGCAGCAATCGAGACCTGGTAGTACTGACCGCGGCCGGACAGCGAGCTGGCGGACTGTTGCTCACGACTTATAATCTGGTATGCCAGTACGAACAGGAATTTAGCGGGATCAACTGGAACATTGGTATCTTTGACGAGGCTCAGTACCTGAAAAATATCCGGGCGAAGCGAACTGGGGCTTTGCGCCAGCTGAGGGTGCGAACGAAGTTTTGTCTGACCGGAACTCCCCTGGAAAATCATTATGGCGAATTTTTTTCCCTGATGGATCTGTGCGTGCCGGGCTGTCTGGGTTCTTACGAAGAATTTGCCGGTCGCTATGTTAATCCCTCGGCAATGAAAATCGGGAGTGGCATTCTCCGGGAGGATGTTGAGTTCTTACGACTGATGGCGGCACCCCTGGTCCTGCGCCGATCGAAATCAAAAATACTGGATCAGCTTCCGGAAAAGACTGAAACTGTCGTTAAACTTGCCTTTGAGCCCGAGCAAAAGACCATCTACCGGGACACTGCGATCGCCTGGAATAAAGATCTGCAGGACTTGATGGCCAAAAAGGGCGAGGCCGGCGCGCAGCTGCAAATGCTGACGGCATTGCTCCGGCTGCGGCAAATATGCTCTCACCCGGGTACGGTCCCTAAGATCGAATATCGGAAAATACCCCCTAAATTTGAATTGTTGATCGATACCCTAAGAGATTTGTCCGAAAAGGGGGAGGCTGTGATTGTTTTTACTAGTTTTCGCAAAACCCTCGATCTTCTGGAAGAACAACTAAAAGCCAGCGGCGTGTTTTGCCTCTCGATTTCGGGATCAACGCCCCTGAAAAAGCGCAGCCAAATCCTTGAGCAGTTTGAAAAAGCCAGCGGCCACGTCATACTGCTGATGACTCAGAAAGTCGGAGGAATCGGCCTCAACCTAACCAAAGCGAGATATGTATTCCATTTGGAGCCCTGGTGGAATCCGCAGGTCGAAAATCAGGCGACCGACCGGGTCCATCGAATAGGGCAGAAGCGGTCAGTGCAAATTTACCGCTACCTGATGGCAGAGTCTGTCGAGGAGAAGATTGAAAGTTTGAAGGATAAAAAGAGCAAACTTTTTGATGACCTGTTCGCTTGCGAAGGTGATATCGGCGAGACTGGATTTGCCAATAATCGGTTGAGTAAGAAAGATTTCGAGTTTCTTTTGACAACTGATTAAGCAGGAAAATTGCTCGCTGCGTTTGCTGGCGCCATGGAGCGGCAGAAGTGACCGAAGTATTTGGATGTTATTTGGGTCACAATATCAAGACTGACCCTAATATGGGGTCATTTAAGTCGTAGCGACCCATTTGATGGACATGATTCAGCCCCTTGGTTGACCTAACTGCAGTGAATTGGTACAATTATGCAATGTGGATGCATAATTGTACAAAAAGATGCAGCAACTGGTAATTAAACGAGAAATTGAAAAACAGGTCCTGCAAGCCTGCGGGGGATACCCCGTCGTAAGCATTACCGGACCACGCCAGTCGGGTAAAACGACCCTTTGCCGGACTATCTTTCCGGCAAAGCCATACGCGTCTCTCGAAGATCCGGAAACTCTCGCATTCGCTCTGAACGACCCACGCCGATTTTTAAGCCAGTTCGACGAAGGTGCTGTTTTGGACGAGGTTCAGCGCGCGCCCGAGCTGTTTTCCTATATCCAGGGCATCGTCGACCGTGAAAATAAAATGGGCCAATATATCCTTACTGGTTCGGCCCAGTTTCTTCTCGACAACCGCATCACGCAAACACTGGCAGGCAGAGTTTCGATTTTTGAATTGCTGCCTTTTACAATAAGAGAGCTTCGAAATGCCAACCAGATGCCAGACAGACTCGATGAACTAATTTATAACGGGCTGTATCCACCTCTTTATGACCGCCTAATTGAGCCAAGGCACTGGTACGCTGACTATATCAGAACGTATGTCGAGCGTGACGTCAGACAACTGACTGCGGTCGAAAACCTGTCGACTTTTCAAACATTTTTGGGGCTTTGCGCAGGCCGCATTGGCAATATTCTGGATCTTACATCCTTAGCAAATGATGCTGGCATAGCGCCTAATACTGCCAAAACCTGGCTTTCGATTCTCGAAGCTAGTTATGTAATTTACCTACTTCGTCCCCATCATAAAAACTTCTCTAAACGCCTCATAAAGCGACCGAAAATCTATTTCAATGACGTCGGACTTGCGGCGCGGCTTCTTGGGATAAAGTCCCCTGAAGAGGTGACCAATCATTATTTACGTGGCGGACTTTTTGAATGTCTGGTCATCAATGAATACCGAAAGCATGGGTTTAACGAGCGAAGTGGTGATCATTTCTTTTTCTGGCGTGATCACAAAGGCCTGGAGGTCGACCTGATTATTGATCATGGACTTAAAATAACACCAATTGAAATAAAATCCGGCGCGACAGTAACTTCATCTTATTTTGATAGCTTAAAAAAATTCAATGCTCTGGCAGGGAAAGAATGCAACCTTGGAATTGTCGTATACGGTGGCGAGGTAAACCAAAGTCGATCTTGGGGCGACACAGTGAGCTGGCGTGATTTATAGAGTCAATCGACTTCACCAGAGTAGCGCTGGATTCTGTTGGTTCCCGTGTCAACCTGTTCGACGGAAGCGATACCCCTTCGGCAATGTCATATCGCCTGGAAGGTCGGTCCGGGGATTGTCAGAAAAATATATGGATGCCAAGAGGCCGCGATTTAAAAACGGTCACTTTGAACCGGATACGCTGAATTCTAATGCTGAAATTCGGTTCTCATTGGACAGAAACCTTGCTTCGATATCTTCACGAGGCATTATCTGTCGATGGAGGCTTACTACATTTTCAAAAATTAGCTGCTGAGTTTTTTGATTATCCTCCATAAGCAGTTCCATTCTGTGACATGAAGTATCGAGCCTCGATACATCTGCCTTGAGTTCAGCTATATTTGAGTTAATATTTCGGAATTCAAGATCATGCTGTTCAAGTTTCGAGTTTATGTTTCGGAATTCAAGATCATGCTGTTCAAGTTTCGAGTTTATATTTCGGAATACAAGATCATGTTGTTCAAGTTTTTTGAGAATGGCATCTGACATTTTTGCTCCTTTTTCCTGCCAAACCTTACCCAAGCATCGGACTTATTGCCACTGACTTCTTAAGTCGCCGAATTAATTATGATTACTTTTTTTGACGGTATTATGTTCGTTGGCAAGAAAACCGAACTCATTTGTTTCAAAGCAAACGTTGAATGCATGAAACTTACAGGATGTCGCTGGCATTTCTAGCGGCCTCACGCTAGTGTTTGAGGCAGCCAAGGAGATACAGCTTTGAATCCAAAAATCAATGTCGAGCTCAAAGATATCCGTCAGGAGCTACAAAAGATCAATCACCGTTTGGATGGCGTTGATCAACGTTTGGATAGTGGTGATCAACGCTTCGATAAGATAGATCAACGCTTCGATAAGATAGATCAACGCTTCGATAAGATGGATCAGCGCTTCGATAAGATGGATCAGCGTTTAGATACGGAATTTCAAATTGTTCATACTTCAATAAATAAAATTGCCGTAGATCTATATAAAAAGTGCCTACATGACGATCACAAGCATGCTGAACTTAAAGCAATGTTCGACACGATCATGCATCGCACAAGCGGCATGGAAAGCGTTCCTGCGTTAAATAAAAAGGTCGAAGGCCACGAGCTACGCATTTTAAATTTAGAAGCTACAATAAAAGACTGACTTTTAAAACTGGCTGGTACCCACTGCCGTAGTCACATTTAATATTTAAAATATTTTTTTCATTTCCCAAATTTGATGTGACTAACTTATCACCAAACGTTGCGACTCTTCGCAACGTTTTTTACTTCGCTCAACACCAATTGCCGCCATACCGAAAAGGTTTGCACCGGCTAATACCGTTCCCTCGCCGCAAAAAGGATCGACAACAAGCTTGGTCGAACTTTCGTCTCGGAGAAAGCGCATCGCCAGTTTGCATGCATCGACACCAATCGCCCGCGGCCATGTTTTCGAACCCTCATCTGCCAAAACATCCGGACCAGGCCTTGTCGGAACAGGCCGCTTGGTCTTACTGAAACAAAGCATGTGCGCATAGGAAGGACGGCCGATGCCGATTGTTCCCGGAGGTTTGCGGCACATGATTTTGTGCCAGACTTGATAGGCTCCGGCCTTCTCCGCACCGAGCTGAACAAGAAAGCCCTTATCAACCCAAACGGTCTCATGCCTGATGTCCGACTGATAAAAGATTGCTAGGCCGTCGTCAGGCAACCAGTTAATTAAGAGTGCGACGGTATCTATGAACCATTGCCGCCACCGCGGAAACCCAAGCTCGGAGAGTTCGGAAACGTCTGGCAGGGATGTCATTAAACTAGTTTGGGGAGGTGCTAAATTCTCATTTAACCAGACAAAAGCGTCGCCTTGGATCACTGTGCGTAAATCTGGATTCAAACAGAATAGTCTCGGTTGATTTGGTGACCAGCTGCCATAACGAGACCGGCGCTGACTGCAGCGAAGAGTGCGAGAATAAATAGTGTTGCTACGGTTTGCATGCGGCGGTTGTCGTTCAACGTTTTCATCCAATCGGGACTACTATGAAACTCGCCAGATTCACCACCAATAGCAAAACCTAGGCGCAGGACTGAGCTGCCGTCATTGCTGGCGACTAGCTCGGCGGTGGGTGTCAGATCTGAAGGCGGAACGTCAAACATAAATTTCGTAGGGTCAACAACTTCGCCATTTACCCAAACTTCGTAGTGCAAGTGAGCGCCAGTACTACGGCCAGTGCTACCTGAAAGAGCGATCTCTTCGCCCTTTTGGACAAAATCGCCAGCGTTTACGAGAACATTTGAATTGTGACCGTAGCGGGTAACAATGCCAAAGCCGTGATCGATGGTGACCATTTTACCCATAGCAAACCGGCTGCCTGCCAAGGTGACGATGCCGTCGGCAGTCGCATAAACTGGGGAGCCATGATTAACAGCAATGTCGATACCGTTATGATGAACGCGTTTACTGGTAAAGGGTGAACGCCGGTAGCCAAAATTACTAGAGATATAGCCGTAGGTTGGCATACTTGAAGGAATGGCGCTAAGAACAGGACTTCCTAAACGTAAGGGAGCATCTGAGGTTGAGACTCCGTAAGCTTGCAAGCTAGTGCCGATTACCATTTCATTTAACTTATCAAGGACGCCAATCGAGTAAGGGCCATGCAAACGATTGGAGAAAAGGCGATCTTGGGATTCTTGCGTGAGGCGGTCGCGGCGTTTCTGCCAGGCACTGTCAGGACTTTTGCCGTCTAACTTTTCAATCTCTGCAGGAAAACGGTCGGGATGAGAAACGTCCGCTTCACTCGTTGGTAAAGGCGCAGCAACTGAAACTGACCCGGTCGAAAGCGACGCTGAACTATTGCCGACACTTACTCGGTAAGTCATCACGCCAGTAGCTGCAAACAATACGACGGTCGCCAGCGTGAACCAGATGTTCCAATGTAGGTGTATGTGCGGCTTCCTGATTGCTCAACTCCAGAAGAATTTTTTCACCCATTGGTTATAACCCTCTGAAAAGACTATGCATCATGTTTTTTGCAACCTACTGCAATGACAGACTCTTAGGAAAGGCTCATTTGAGGGGGATATTTATATGTATGATCTGATTTAGGAAAGGTTAGCCAGTAAACTGCCGGAAGGCAGTTTACGTCTCTGATCTAACCACCACAAAGCAATGCGCGCTTTTCTTCGAGTTGAACCGGGTAGCGAAAGCCCCACTTCTCAACCGCACAACTATCCTTACCGATAATAAACTGCAAAACCCGCGTGGTTGAAACGCGGAAATCCCTCGGGAAAAAGCGTAAATTAGACGGTTCGACCGTATTGCCTTTGATGCGAAGAAGCTTAAAACTCTGAACACTATAGAGCTGGGCGACGCCGGTCAGATCAAGATCAGAGAACTCTTCGCTCTGATATTCGAGGCCTAGCTCTTCGATATTCAGCAAACCGATTGCCATGGTCCGGCGCAGGTTGGGGACAGCGGTGATCTTGTTCACCGAAAGGTCTAAGAACTTCAGACTGGTAATATTACGAAGAAACGTCATGTTCTCGATCTTGTTGTCCCGTAAATTCAAAGCTTTTAGCTCGGGCAGACCAGAGATCGGATCAATGTTTACGATGTCAAAGCGTTCTTCCTTGTCTTGATCTGGCGCCAGGCTAAAGAGCACCTTTGTTTTAAAAAGATTATAGGCATCCATACAGCTCTCTTGGGGAATACGCTGGTCCTGTGGATATGGCAGGCGTTTTCTAACCGCCGCTACCGTGACTTGGATGTCTTTTAACCAGGCTTCGAAAAACAACGGATTCGGAAACAAATCGATAAAGTTCATCGCCTCAACGCGGTCTTCTGCAATGACGCAGTATTGATAGAACGTCCATACGCCTTCAAACTGCGGTGGTGTTTCAACTGGATCGGTTGGCGGCTGTGGTTCACCTGGTTCTCCTGGTTCTCCTGGTTCTCCTGGTTCTCCTGGCTCGCCTGGTTCTCCTGGTTCTCCTGGTTCGCCCGGTTCTCCCGGCTCGCCGGTGCCTGGAGACGGAATCGGAACTGGTACTTCGCCAGAAACATCTTCGTCACCACCATCACCTGGCTTGTTCGGAACCTGATCGTTGGTATTGGTATCGTTATTTCCACCAGCAAGTGGAAGGGTCGGATTTTTATTTTTCCCGGCCGGACCGGTAGGTTTATAGGGCGCGTGATTCGGCGCTTCGTCACTGGACTTATCTTGGCTTCCGCATCCGAATCCAGAAATGGCTAGAGTAAAACCGGCAGCCGTTACGAGTAAGCGTCGTTGCCAAAATCTTGTGGTCATAGAAACCTCGCCCAAGCGGATAGACAGCCTACCCTGTTTTAACTCATCACCTTAGTTTAACACATTTCGCCTAAGTATTAAGCTGGGATAAACAATCAGCGAAACATACAAAACGAAATGGTCTCACCGTTCTTCTGCATAAATCCGGCCAAGCGCCAGCCTTTGAGACCGTATCTGTCCAAAAGCTGTTCCATCTCAACATGATCCTTGCCGAGAGTTGGAACACAGATATATTCATATTCGGCAAAATCGAGAAGACGTTTACCGGGAATTTTTTGCCCATCGCCGGTCTCTTGATCCTTTTCGATCGAGACACAACCCGAGGTGATGGTAAGAGCACCAACCACTGTTGAACAAAAGATGAGTTTTTTAAAAAATGCGCAAAACAACGCGTCTGTTCTCGGACTGGTTAGCGACGATGGCTTTGCCGGCGTCGTCACGGTTTGGAACTGCCGGTCGGTATTCACCAAATCCTCGTATTTCGCAATTTTCACGGCAAATCTCCCGGTTTTCTAAAATTTGCAGAACAGACAAGGAACGCAGCGCCGATAGATGCCAGTTAGATTTATAGGCGCGGGTGTTGACCGGATTGTCGTCGGTGTAGCCTTCGATGGCGATCTTTGCAGTTTTCGGTAAGTGTGAAAGACTTTCGGAAAACTTTTCTAAGATGAGTCGGCCCTCTTCTTTGACGTCGGCTTTTCCAAGATCGAAAAGTAAGCGGTCATTGAAGCTAAGCTGAATGGCATTGCCAACAGTCTCGATCGTAACAGCTCCACCTAGCTGGCCCTCGTCAATCTCATCAGCAAGTGAATCAAGGACAAGCTGAACCTGATCCGTCTTACTGGTGCCCGAGAGATTACTTTTGATACGGTCAAACTTCAGGTTCGACACCTGCGACGCAGAAATAATCAAAACAAAGAACACCAACAAATTAACCATAAGATCGCAGAAACTTGTCATCCACGTTTCCGTGGTTGAATGGTTCGCCTGTGAATACTTCTCAAAGATATTTTGTTTAGATGGTTTTGACATCTAGGTCCCTCAATCTTGTTTTCATGTAAAACGCAGGCTTTTTTTGCTCAACATGATCGAGCCAATAAATGAGGTTGCTATGGTTTTTTAAGTAATAGAGCTTACGTTTTTCAACACTACGGATAATAGGAACGAGGAGAATGTTGCCGATAAAAACACCGTAGAGCGTTGTAATCAATGCGAGAGACATGTTGGCACCGAGTTTTTCGAATTCCTGCAAACTAGTTAACATGTGAATTAATCCAAGGACCGTTCCGAACATTCCGATACCTGGAGCAAGTGTTGCGAGTTGCTTGAGAGTGGTAATATCTTGATCGAGGCGGACCATCACCCTTTGGATTTGAAAATCTAAGATGTCTTTGATGTCTCCGATCGGTACATTGATAGCTAGTTTTGTAGCTACAATATTCCAGATGCGGGGCATCTTTTTTTCGATAATGAGTTGGCGCAGAGCATCACCGCCATCTTTTGCATAGACTTCAGCAAACATCTCAAAACTTTTTTCGGATGATTGCATCTGCCTTAGATTTTTGTCAGACGAAAGTGAAAAGGTAAAACGGATAAAGCGTTTTAAATCGACAGCGTCCATGACGAGTAGCGCAATTCCCGTGAGAATACCAAAGACCATGTAGATAGACGGCATGTGGACAACGCCACCAAAGGACGGCATGCCCGAGGTAGTTAAGGCGAGATAAAGCGAAACGACCATGCAGGCAATACCCAAGAGATTCTTCGAAACGCTGACCATCTAAGCCCCCTCAAAATGTCGGCATCGACATTAATTTATAGAATCTACGATCACGCCATTGCACGGTAGAGTCGAAGGACTTCGTTCCGGGCGTTTTCAATATCTTTAACGGTGACACCTTCAGATCGTTTTTTCAGACTAACGATAAGCTGGCTACGCAGCTCACCTAGTAAATCGACTAGACGAGCATCTAAGTCACGGTCAGCCAAAGCCTGAGTAAGAACTTCATTTGATACGCGCTGAAGGACTTTCTTCGCGACGCCAAGATCAAGCCCTAGAAAGTCTTCAAAGCTAACGAGATATTTTTCGTATGCGGTTGGTACTTTTCCGTATTTGGTTGCCAGTTGCTTAATGACTTCGATGCAGTCCCGGTCGGAATCCAAGAAGGCGATCTGGAGGGAGTCACTTTCACCAATATCAACGACGGATTCTAGTTTATAGGCGTCATAACGAAGCCTTAACGTGCCATCGACCTGTGCTCTGACGGTATCCATATCTGCAAGTTCGGCACTTGAATGACGAGTTGCCTGACCATTTTGCTGCAAGCACTCGATGACTTGAGCTTTCTCTTTAACAGATAGGATCTGATTAATGCCCTGAACGTGCTGAGGCAAAAGATACGGTGCAAGAACTTTCACTGTCTCAATCGGGCGCGGCTCGCTGGCAATGAAATTTGCAATCTGGGTGCCGGTCAACTGCGGTAGGTAACCAAACGGCTTTTGCTCCATTTCTTGGTTCAGACTGATATAGCGTTTCAAATCGGTCAGAATCGTGTCGAAGGTCGCAATAGCCGTCGTGCTATTTTTTTCAGAGGAACTTAAATAGTTGACGCCAAGTACCTTCTTAAAGAAGTTCTGCAAGGCTGGGGTCTTTTGCGCGTGCAAAATAAAGTGTTTTTCCTTGTCACCGAGAGCTTTCAGGAAGTTTCTCGTGATGAGCGGCGATGAGTTCAAAAGTTGAATGACTTCGTCCATCTTGTGACTACAAAGCTCATCGATCTTACCTTGTTCCAAAGATTCTGAATGCTTGCCAGTCGGCAACAAAGCGCTATCTTTCAATGCTTTTTTGCTCTTGAAATAGTGGCGAAGTGCAAACAGCGTCCCTAAAAAACCCACGAGTAAAAGCGAAAGATAAAGGAGGTCGATTGCCGAGCCCCCCCTAGTTTGCATGTAGTTTACAAACCAGCCCCAAGCTGTATCTGAGTGCTTCAACTTTGCTAGGTCTAGTTCAACCATTTCAAAGACACCGACGCTGCCAACGGTTTGGTCGACGGCTTCTTTTGCCGTTTTTACAGCAAGGTCTTTGGTGTTTTGCGGCAACGCTTGATCTAGGACGAGACGCACACCGACTTCAGTAAGTTTACTGCGGTCATGAAACGCGAACTTCGACTTTTCCTGGACGTTGACATTCTTGGTTGTTGGCTGAGGCTCGTCAATTTTCTTAAAGCCGGGCAGCATGCTATTAGGTTCTGCCTGGAGCTCCTCGCCTGAGGATTTGCTTTCGGACTCACCTTCTAGAACGACTTTCTCACGGAACTTAACAATTTTAGCTGAGGCAAAGACCCGGTAATCCGCTGAACTCATGAAAAGATCGAGATTTCCAGTAATTTTACCTTTAATACGGTTCTCGACATCTTCCGGAGACTTTAAATCGGTTACTTCCTGGCCGTAGCCAGCACTGCTTGTAAGCAGCAAAAGCGAAAGCAACATGTTGCGTGTGCGCAAAAAAATATGCCGATTTAAGTTGTTCATTGGCGAGATACCTTTTTTGGTGCAGTGGGCAGACCGGTAGCGATACCGGCTGGTGCTTTCGCTTGATTTAGTAAGGTGCTCATGAGCTGCCTGATCTCAGGTTGGTCCGGATTCTGCGTGAGAGATTCATTCCAAACTTCTAGCGCGAGATCGGTACTACCAATTTTGTAAAGGAGCGAGCCCTTCATGGTCTTAATGAGATAAAACGTTGGGTCGAGTTTTTCTGCCTGGACAACTAAGTCCCAAGCTTTAGTGACATCACCTTTGAAGAAGGCAGCGTTCGCATCATTCATGATACGGCGTGCTTCAATACGCTGAGAAAGCGTTGCTGGCTCCACTGTCGACTCTGGCACTGCGTCCGGCACTACGGCAGCTTTCGGCCGCTTAATACGCACCTGAAAGCGACCGTGCTCTGACAACGCACTAGGCGTAATAAATTTTGTGATTTTTCCGTCCTCTTCTAAAACAAGATTGCCTTGATTTAGATAAACTTCGCCCACTTTTTTTGGACCATCTTCAGCAAAGCTCAAAGACGGCAAAAGACTTGCCAGGACAAACGGAACGATCGAAGTTTTCTTAAGCATCTTTATTCACCTTTAGAGAAATTCAACACCTAAAAAAAGACTTACCATCATTGGCAACACGTCATTATTTTTCAGAACCGGCTCACCTTCGGAGTTAGATATCGGCGTGTCGTCTTTCGGCGCAGCAACGAACTGGTGCATCTTGCCGTTTAAGCCAACCGAGTAGTGTTTACCCATAACAGTTTTAACACCTAACGTTTGGTGTAAGAGTTGGTTGCCGTTGAAATCAGTCACGCCGATTTCAGCATTGTAAAACAAACGCATGAAGTTCCAGTGCTGATTAAACACTTCGTTGTGACTTAGACTGAAGAAACTTCCGTAGCTAACAATCTGCGGCACTCCTGGCATGCTCTCAAAGAAAGAAACGCTAAGTCCAGCTGCACCGACACCTGTTAAACGCTGCCCAACAGTGGCGCGTGCGCCGCGCGCTGCCGGCATATTGCCGCCACTTTGAAAAGCACCGACTTCTGCACCAACACCGAGGAGCCACTGTGATTCATCGTAAGCTTTGTACGGCGTTTTGTACTCGCCTGTCCAATCAACGAGTTTATTTTCGTCGACAACATTCATCTGCATAACGAGTTGGTCACCGGTGTAGGCGAGATTGATGTCGCTGTATTTTTTGATGCCAAGCTTACCCATGGTTGCTTGCAATTGATTGTCATCGGCGATGCCTTTGCGGATAAAAATTTCTTCGCCTTCCGCTACAGCTTGCAAAGACAAACACTCGATGCACTGAACAAATTTCACAGGCGTTTTTTGATTGTTGTTGGCCATGTGTTCGAGACGTTTAATCAAATAATTTTGAATCGACGTCGGCAGTTCTTCACTTTGGGTGTAGTGAATGATCGCCGTTTTTTTCGTCACGTCAGAAAGTTTTGCCATGTCTTTATTCAAGTACTCTGTCAGCTGATCGACAGCTTGGTATAGGACTTTGCTCGACACCTCAGAACGTTCGTAGGCGTAAGCTGATGCGCTTAAGCTGAGCGATGTTCCTGCGACTAGAACTGAATAGAGAGTCTGATTTTTGCAAGTCTTCATCTTCGCCCCAGTGAACTCCGGGTATCCTGAATCAGTCTGGCTGCTGCGACATAAAAAAACGATCGTGGTCGTTTTTTTATATTCGAAGTCCAGGTCTGGTGCAGACCGGTGTGTTTAGATCTTGGTTTACATTAGAAAGATTTAGTGTGATGATACCGTAAAGAAAACGCCAAATACAAGTGAAGTTAATAGGTTTGAATATGTTGCAACCAATCGCCTCATTTTTAAGCCGACGGTCGCTGAGCATGCTCGCGGCAACGTCGCTGACTGTTTGTCTAGTAACCGCAGGTTGTGACAAAGAGGACACAAAGACCGACACACATAACGTCGCGTCGGCGCATACGATCACCTTTGCTGGCTTAGGTGTAAATCTCGCGGCTGACGGGAATCTGTTAGCTATTTCTTCCAGTAATCTAGGCATCGAAATTTTTGATACGACCAATGCCGAGCGACCGCTACCGATTGGATCGATAGCACTACCAAAAGTCTACCGTGTTCTTTTAAAGGGAACGACGGTGTTTGGGTTCGATGAGGACTTCGGCCTAAATCAAGTTGATCTGCGCTATCTCGATCAACTCCAACTTCGCCCAACGCTAACGACAGAAGAACTGTTCGGCTTCGTTAACGATGCCGTCTGGATTGATTCAACATTGTTTTTCGCAAGCGAAGGCGCAGGCCTCACTCAATACAAAGAGAGCGACGGATTACAGTTAGTTGGTAAAAATCCAACCGATGCTGTTTTTTCTAACCGCGGAGCGAAGCACCTAGCACACATTCCGGGTCTTTTAGTCACGGCGGCGGGTCGAGGCGAAATTGCAACGTTTCAATGGGAAGAAGGTTTAACCCCAGTATTCCAAAACGCACTGAAAACGGATCACCCTATCAGTGATATGATCTGCGCTAATGAAGTGTGCTACACCGCCGGACTTTCGAAAGGCTTGCACTTATATAAGACTGCAGCGAATGCGGTGCCAGAGCTGTTGTCTCAAGAAAGCCCCCAACACACAGTCGAACGCCTTTTTTTAGACGAGCAGCTATTGTTTGTCAGCTATTTGGGCCTGAGATCAGACAACGGATTCTACGTTTACCGAGTTGATAACAACCAATTGCATTTAGTCCGCACGGTACCAACTGGTTCTAAAGTCAAAGACTTCAAATCGGTAGGTTCGATGCTTTATGTTCTACTTGAGAACGGCCAACTTCAAATCTTTAAGCGCGAGTCACTGCAGTGAATGCTAAAACTCTTGTCGCCTCAACAATATTTGTCATCAGTGGTAGCGCGAGGGCTGTCACTCCGATCGATATGCCGGCTAATCCAACTGAGCTGATAACAGTCGAAACCAAGGCTGAAGCAGCGCGGGTTGTGTCTTGCGCCGTTGAATTTCCACTCGATAGTGTCCAATTTTCCGAGCAGCAGGTCACAGCCTGTATGAATTCAGCAAATCTCGACAATGTTAGTTATATTCACGTCATCGCGACAGCGACGTCGACAGGATCTGGTACCCACAATCTCTACTTGTCAACAAGACGGGCTGGAGCTATTGAGGCGTTTCTCAATAACCGTTACCCCAATATTCAGGTGCATGCCTTTGGCGGCGGCATCAACCCCAAGTTTGGCAAAATGGCTCGCATCTTCGTGGTCGAAAACCGCAAGAAGGGCGAGGAGATCTCTCCAGGGATCCAGGTTGCGAGCGCGGGTCCGCCTGAAATCATTGAACGAACAACCACCAAATTCGTCACGCAAATGGAATACCGAGACCGGCTAAAGCAAAACATCGACGTCAACGTCGACACGGGTGCTGCCCTCAGTAATTTTAGTTCCGACGTCTACGATTACCTGGCGTTCAACGTCAAAAAAACACTCAGAACCAAGCTTACCGGCGTCATAAGTACCGGCATTCGCCACCGCATGCTCAGTTCCAATGACGTTATTGATATCAATTCGACAAGTCTGATGGCTGGACGGGATTGGCACTTTTTCCAAGTCCGTGGCCTTAGAGTCAATTATGAGCAACTCCTTGAAGCTGGCCAATTGATAGCCAACGGACGCAATATCGAATGGGGAACGACAGGTACACTTTCACTTTCTAACAATGACCTAAAACTATCGCTCATCGGCTCAAAGTCTAATTATCTTTCTAGCCTTGGCCTTGGTGTCGGCATTAAATTGTAACGAGACATGACTCTAAAAGGAGCGGCGAGAGATGAAGCAGTCCACTTTAACCAATCTAATCGCCGCAGCTATCTTGCCTCTTTTAGGATGTAGTGACCGCTCAACGACTGTAAAAGAGCCCGAAGTCGCAAAAGCTGCCGCTGGAAAAAGCTGCGCGAGCTGCGATATGCGTCCTGGAAGTGAGGGCTTTGATCTACGAGAAAAAAACCTTAGTAATCTCGACTACTCAGGTAGCAACTTTTCTGGACTCGATCTTTCAGGCGTCGATTTTTCTGGCGCTAGATTGCGGCAAGTTAAATTTATCGGTACCAATTTGGAAAACGCGAATTTCGCTGGCGCTGAACTCTACGAATCTGACCTATCAATAGCTAAGCTTACGGGCGCAAGGTTTAACGACGCCAAGCTAGACTACGCAATAATGGAACAAGCGATTGTTAATCAAGCTAGTTTCGAACGAACATCGCTGAATTTTCTCAAGGCCGACGGCTCGTCCTTTATCGACGCTAAGTTTGCCAACATCGCGGCAACAGAAGCTGAATTTGAAAAAGCAGACTTTACCAACGCACTGATGTCTGACAGTAACCTTGAAGGCGTGACTCTTACCGGAGCTAAATTTACAGGTGCCGAAATCAGCACTAGTAATTTCAACGGCGCGAACTTCGAACAAACAAATTTTGACGGTGCACAGCTCAAAAGTGTCGAGATGAACCGCGCTCGCGGGCGTGAGGCTATTTTTGCAAATTTGTCGCTAGAAAAGGTCAATTTCTCTTCCAGTCAGCTCGATAGCGCTAATTTTTCTTTCTGCAAATTTAGCGGCACAGATTTTTCTGAAGCAAAACTTTCCAGAGCAAACTTTGAGAGTTCGGAATTCACAGGCGGAAAATTTGCTAATACGGATGCGTCTTTTGCCAATTTTAAGGCGACAAACTTTCTTGACTCTAATATGCAGTTTATCAACCTGACTGGCTCGGAAATGGAAGCTGCTATTTTTACCAATGTCGATCTTTCAAATGCGAACCTGTCTGGAGCTAAGCTAAAATCGACCGATTTTCTCGGCACAACGAAGTTAATCCTAGCGAACATGACAAGCGCGATAGCAACACAAGCAGACTTTAACGGTATCGATATGTCAAAGGCGGTACTTACTAATACTGACTTTACTGGTAGCGGACTTGCAGATACCACAATCACTCAAGCAAGTGCCCGTCGGGCGATTTTTGATGATGCTGATTTGCAGGGTGCATTGGTAAAGGCAACAGATTTTTACAAAGCCTCATTTAGAAATACAAAGATCTATGGTGCTGATTTCACTGATGCGGCGATGGAGGGTGCGTTTCTCCATAAAACAAACAATACTTTGTTTGATCCGAAAAACCCCGGCCGGGCGGAAAACGCCGCTACATTTATTGGCACTAATTTAATTGCTGCGAGTTTTGATGAGGCGATTCTTCTCAACGCTGACTTCTCCAAGGCGGTACTTAAAGGTGCTCAGATGCGCCGGACCGACTTAAAGCTTAGTAAATTTCTCAAAGCCGACATGTCGGGCATCGCAGCATTCGACTCAGACTTTCGCAACGCTGATCTCAGTGGTGTTACTGGCCCCAAAGGAGACTTTCGCCAATCGAGATTCTTCCAGGCAAATCTTGTAGGCGCGGATCTTTCAGGATCTAGTTTTATATTGGCGGACTTCACTGATGCAAACCTGACGGAAGCGACACTCTCTGGCAGTAATTTTACGGCATCAACACTAGAACGAACCGTTTTGATCAATAGTGATCTCGCTGATTCTAACCTGTCGCGCGCCAAAATGAGTTGCGCTCGCTTAGACAGCACTGACATCGTTGGTGCTGATTTTAACTTTGCGGATATCAGCTCTGTTAATTTCGCTTTCGTGGACCGCGGCCCATCGCCCTGGGGAGCAAAAAATCTTCCAGCGGAAGCGATCAACGACGAAGCTTTTGACTGGGAAACGAAATGCGCTGTCATCAGCTGGAGAGAGACCATATGAAGCTTAATCTTCACATTATAATCGCGAGTTCTTTCATCGCATGCTTTGGCTGCTCAACAGAACCAAACAATAAGATGCCGGCGGATCAAAGTAGCCAAGACTTGGAGAAAAGAGTCGGCGACCTTGAAAAGGAAGCGACCGCAGGGTCTGCCGTTGATGACGAGCAGGAGCAAGGTGCACATCTAACTCAGCAGTCGGTCAGTGCGACCAACGAATACCTGGCAAAGCTTTATAAAAACATCAATGACACGCGGCCCCAGGATCTACCTGAGTGGCAAGACATGTATAACGCCCTCACTGACAAAACGGCGATGGAAAATCCAAACTACGGCCTTGGTCCTCGTAAGGACATAACCAACTTTCAAAGGCTGCAGAAAAAAACCGACACTACTGACGCCGCGGTCGGCAGCATCAATAGCAAGCTCATCGAACACGCAGCGCTTGATGCCGCGCACGCAAAATCGCTCGAAGTCATTCTCGAACGACTTGCAACCATTGACCGCAACATCAAAGATTTAAACACTACCGTTACCGAAAAGTTTAAATCAGTAGATAAATTACTTACCGAGTATGACGGCCGCATTACAGGCGTTGAAAACAGAATGAAAACGGTCGAAGTCGATCTCGATGGTTTTCGGACAGAATTTGTTGGTTACAGACAACGGGTCACCAACATAGAAACCCTACTCCGTCGCTATGACCTTGCTGTTATGCACAACGACATCAATGTTTTGCGCAA
The DNA here is from genome assembly GCA_945862295.1 of Pseudobacteriovorax antillogorgiicola. Classification (GTDB taxonomy): domain Bacteria; phylum Bdellovibrionota_B; class Oligoflexia; order Oligoflexales; family CAIYRB01; genus CAMAXT01. Next base: position 19,617 of record CAMAXT010000015.1, on the reverse strand, counting down.
CATCACGACCAACCACGAAGAGCGTATCCTAGATTTGACCGGGAAAGTACAAATCAATACCAGTGAAATTGCAGTGACCAAGGCAAACCTTATCGAAGCTGAACAGGAACTATCTGGCGTCTCTGCTGAGGTAGGTGGCCTCAAGGTTGGCGTGGCCGAGATCTTCATCCGACTGGACAATTGTAACTGTAGATAACGTTAGGTAACGCCGATGTCAAAGACGCTACAAAAGATTATATCTTTAGCAAGCACAACCATGGTCTTGCTAGCCTCTGCCTGCGGCGGCCAACGTGGTGACGTTGAGACGGTAAACCAAAAAATTGACGACAAAGAGCCACCAAAATTCATCGTCGAACCGACAATCGATGCCATTGGTGCAAATAACCTCGACCTTGTTTTTGCTTTAAACGAAACATCAGAGTACGCGCTAGTCATTCGTAAAGATGCGCAATTTGGCCTGTCCAATTCTGATATCGAAGACGCTGAAGACCGCATCCGAGCTAGTGCCAAAGCCTTTGAGACCATGCGGGTATCGATTGCTGATCTTTTGCCGGGACAGAGATACAGCATCTTCATGACTGTTAGAGATAGCGCCGGCAATATCATCGCTGAACCAAAGATCAGCAACGTAACGACGACGCAAGATCTACGGACTGGGAATTTTTCTGGCACTCCACCGGTAGCTAGAGAAGGCGAATACTGGCGCTTTAAACCCGAAGCGTCTCTTGAAGATTGCAAACTTTCTCTAAAAAACCATCCGAGCTGGATGCATGTCGAAGCTGATGGGACATCAATTGGCGGGACGCCGATTTTTGTGCAAAACACCGACCTGCAAAAGTTCATTGTTCTCTACCACGGCTCGTTCTGCGCCGGTGAAACCGAGTTTACAGTCAAAACCGTTGGTGATCCTTTCTACGATTTTGCTTGGTATATGAATCCAGCAGCGAATAAGAGCATATCCTGGTTCGCATCCCCTACGAAAGTCGATATTAATCTCTCACTTCCCGCAGCCTCGGGCCTTACTGGCAAGGGTGTGCGGATTATGATGATTGATAGCGGCATGCAAGTCTCCCATCCGGACTTAAAGGGTAACATCGATCTAAATAGCAACTTCAACCTCGAGCCCTTTCTCGGGGTCGGCTGTCAGATTTGCGAACCAAAGGACACGACGCCACCACTTACGGAAGGGACGCACGGCGATCAAGGAACGGCAGTCGCCGGCATTATCGCAGCGACCGGTTGGAATGGGATTGGCGGCAGAGGCATCGCCCCAGCAGCAAAAATTAGCGCTTACAATATATCGGCCAAAAGATTCGCATCAGTTTCCGACAATGACTTCTTGCGGGTCTTTTCGTTTACGCCAGACGTTATCTGTCATTCTGCGGTTTCAAACAGCAGTGTATTAGAAGCTCAACAAACCTTCGACTACTACTCCTATGATTCATCCCAGAAGGCAAAAGTTATGCTCGGGCGCAATGGCAAAGGCATCATCTATGTCAAAGCCGCTGGCGAGCTTGGTGCCTTAGAAGGCAATGCTGCCATGGACCAACGCAGCACAACGGCGTGGAACATAGTCGTTGGATCATACAACAGCATGGGTAAGAAGTCGGAAGCCTCGAATATCGGATCAAACATCTGGATTTCAGCACCGGGTGGCGAGGCTGGGTTTCAATCCGATTACAACCAGTTCAGTAAGAACCTACCGGCTACAAGGTTCTACTCTGGCATCATTGCACCAAACATTTTCAATACTGAGCTACCTTGCTCGGTCGGCTACAGCAAGCTTCCTAAATACTTCGTTCCCGTCACCGACCCAGACGTTGCCATGTTTAATAAAGGTCGAAGTTCCGGCTTCAATCTAGGTTGGCACGAGATGAATAAAGACTGTGCTTACACGGCCACTGTTCCCAATACGCCAGCTGCAACTGGCATCGTTTCAGGCGCGGTGGCTCTTTTACTGGAAGAAAACCCGAACCTAAATTGGCGTCAGATCAAATACATCCTTGCAAAGAGTGCGCAACCGATCGAAAGTGACCGCGCCTCTGAGCTTACTAATATTGGCGCCAGTGTTTTCGAACGCAACTTACCGTGGATAAGTAATGCCGCTGGATACCGGTTTCATAGCGCTTACGGCTTTGGTGCACTAAATGTTGCTAAAGCCTTGGAAATTGTCAGACAAAAAACGTTTCCGATGTTCCCAGAACTTATTGATACTGACTGGATTTTGGCGGAAAGCTTTCGCCAGCGCATACCAACAATGAGTATCTCCGGAATATTTTCTAATTTTCCCAGTGCTCAGAACCTTTCTATTGAGGCACTGCAAATCAAAATCGATATCACTCATCCAGATACCAGTCATTTAGGAATTGAAATTATCTCCCCAAACGGAACTCGTTCCATTGTAAAATCGGTAAAAGACGGTGCAAAATACGCAAATATGCGAGAGATGGTCTTTCTTACCAATGCTTTTTACGGGGAGAACTCGCGCGGGAATTGGCAGCTGCGAGTCGTTGACGGCAAAGGCGGGAAACCAAACGGATTTCTCAACAATTGGTACATCCGCATCATCGGCCACAGAAAGTCAGGAGAAGGTATTTAATGAAAACAGCACAAACATACGGCGCGGTTCTGGTTACAACTGCTGCACTTTGGGGTTGCGGCAGTGCCAAAGTTTCCGAAAAGACCACTGACGGCAATAAAGACGATGCCGCGTTTGTACTTAAATATAATGATGTCATGGAATTTACTCGGGGTGTCCAAGCGGCTTACAATATTGGCGGTAATTTCACGGGCGAGTCGAATTCTACAATCACTATCGACGGCCTGCCTGAAACAGCTGCGTTTACAAGTGGCGCTATAACTTGGTTACCACCATGTGATCTGAAGCCCGAAAACGGGCAATTCATCCGTGGATATATGATCAGACGCATTCGTATTACAATGAAAAGTGCGTTAAGCGACGGTATCGTCCAGCGACCGGCAATTCTCATAGTGCATAAAGATGGTGACGAAATCGTCTGCGACAACTAAAAGCGGGTGACTATGCGACGACCACTTCTATTTTTCTTTGCTGTTCCTCTGATCTGCGGCTTGGCATTTTCTTGTCAAAAAAATACGCCGACCGACAAAGTTAATCCGGTTGTTCGTGAAACTGTTGCCTTGCCACTGCAAGACCAGGATGCGCGCGTTTTAACAATAAAGCAGGTCAATCGCTCCGAGCTGCGCCAAGAAATCACTGTGCCGACCAATTCAATTTTTACCGACACCTACCGTCAGCAAGACGTTATTCCACCAAAGATCGATATCCTCATCGTCATTGATAACTCAGGATCGATGGAAGAAGAACAAATCAGCATGGCTGAAAAGTTTGAAGACCTTATCTCTGATCTAAATGAAGTCGATTGGCAGATAAATATCATCACTACCGACAACGTCTGTAAGCGCTTGCCGGAACTGCCACTAAAACCTGACACTCCTGAGCTGATGGCGCTTTTTCAAAAAGCAATCCGAGCCGGCACCCTCGGTTCTGGCTATGAGCGTCCGCTGCGCAACACCATGGACCATTTAAAGGGAGTGTGCACTTCCAATCCACCTTGGCTTAGAGAGAAGTCAGACCTAGCGATCGTCATCGTCAGCGACGAAGATGAAGATTCATCCTCCCGCTTCTATCTAAAGCACGATATATTTTTGAATGAGATAGAGGCCCTTGGTTATGTTTTAGGAAAAGATGCGAAGGTCCACGGCATCATCGGTCATCCCAGCGTCCCGTGTCCAAATGTTGAGGCACCTGGAATCACTCTCGCAGCTGCGATTCAAGGCGGTGGTGGCCTTTGGGGAAGCATCTGCGCGCCCGACTATAGCCAAACACTCTCGGCAATCTCACGTGACATGCGGAAGAATCTGACTGTCGATTTTCCACTTAGATTTGCACCGGTATTGAATACCCTTAGACTTGAACTCGACAATGTTGCATACAACGGTGAGTGGACAATCATCGGCCAGCGGATTGTCTTGGCTAACTCTCTTCCTGAAAATTCAACCTTAAGGATCCACTACCAAGTAGAGAGTTTCCGGCTCCTACGTCTAAACGTCGAAATCTCGAAATACATTCTCGACTCCGTCAGCATCGACGGCACTCTTGTTGATCCAAGTCGTTACAACTACGATGCTGTCTCAAACACAGTTTTATTTCTTTTTGATCCACCAGCAGGCAGCATGATCGAAACGAACCTAGTCGAGAACGCGCCGATGCGCACCAGCTTTGCGTTTCCGCTAGCTGAGATAAAAGATATTAATTGCTATATTGATGGGACTTTATTTAAAACCAATATCACGCTTAGCGAAGGGCAGATTAATTTAAATCCAACCATACCTGCTAACACGTCGGCTCACTGCCTGTACGAGTAACAAGATGTTTAGGACTCCGGCTCAAACTCTTCTTCACCTTCTTCAGCGTCTGGTTCGCCATCATCAGGGAGGGGAGTCGGATCTTCAGTCTCAATAATCAAGTCCCAACTTACAAGCCTGCCACCATCTCCAGAAACAAAATCCTCAACCCAAAGAATCCAACGTCCATTAACATCGGAAAGAATCAATTCATTCATAGTCTTGTAAAGAGGAATAATCGGCGCGATGGGTATCGTAAAGCGTCTAAGGCCGGTGTTGTTCGCTGATTTATAGTCACCGTTAAGTAGTACAATGCCACTTCGACAGGCTGTCTCAAAGATTGAAGTTGCAAGATCAGTAAACTGAATATTCGAGTTATTAAATTTACACTGCGGTCCGTCCCATATAAGAGTCGCCCAACCATTTGGGTTTGAAATTGCGATCATGGTTTCGCTCGCATACCCGTGTGTCAGGCCGGTAAATTTAACGGAAACATTCTTCACTGGTCCGGTCACACCTTCGACGTAAACGATCGACGGGTTTGCAGGTCCTTGTGGCGGAAGATCAAATCCAGGTTGGGGAAACGTAAAGATAGCGGCTTGACCAAGAGGTGCAAACGTGACCAAAATCAGTGAGAGTGCATACTTTATCATGCGAAAAACCTCGTCTTTGAAGGTTGCCGGCTTAGGTTTATTGTAGCAAAAGACAAGGTATGACGAAAGCTAACCCCTACTCCCGGACTTAACAATTAATCAACTTCGAACAAGTTGGTATCACTTTTAAAACTCGCCGGATTTTTTAGATCAGTAATAGAATATCGGAGTAAATATCTTACTCAAATCCGGCAATTACAGCTAGCGCCCAGTAATGCTCGCGAAACCATTCGGCAGGAGTAGCAATCAATCTTTCGCCGTCATCAGACAGTTTGAGCGCACCGTTTTTCAACCCAGATTCAATTTTATGTCCTGGTCGGAATGATTGGCCAGATTTTTTTGCGATCCTCGCTAAATCAACCCCGCGTTCTGTGCGGAGTGAGGAGCCAATGGCTTCTATAATCCAAGACATCATCGTTCTGTCATCTTCTAAGACAACACCTGGAACAGGAAAGTCTGTAGGTTCGAATGGCGCAGACTCAATCACGCTGTCAGTGAACTGACGTTCGTTGCGGCCATAGGCATACCGTCGTCCAATCCCGGTTGATTCTGGAATATAGCCGTGGGCACCAGGACCAACACCGATGTAAGGTTGATCACTCCAGTACAGCCAGTTATGAGCGCAGCTGTGATTTGGCAACGCCCAATTAGAAACCTCTTCATGGACAAAACCCGCAGTTGCTAATTGCTCGCACGCTACTTTGTAGTAAGCCTCTAAACGCAGATCATCCGCAGGTTCGATTTTGCCGCGCGCCGCCATACGACCGATGACCGTGCGCGGTTCATAAGTCAAATTATAGAGGCTTAAATGCGGAACTTTTAACATAGAGGCAGTGCGCAAATCAGATTCCCAAGAAGACATCGACTGGCCTTGCCATCCGTAAATGAGGTCGATGTTTACTGTCGGAAAGTGACTTAAAGCAAGGTCAACAGCTTTGATTGCTTGGTCTTTCGAATGCACCCGATGCATCGCCTTCAGACCCGTTTCATCAAACGTTTGCACACCAAGAGAGATACGGTTAAATCCAAGACCGCGCCAGATTTTCAATGACTCAGCTGTAATATCATCAGGATTCGATTCAAGCGTTATTTCAGCTGAGCGTTGACTCTGCGAAACAATCAGAGCCATCAAATTGATGTACTCAGACGTGTAGACACTTGGGGTTCCACCACCAAAAAAGACTGAAGAAAACTTGCCGTCACCCCGTTGAGCACGCCACGAAAACCAAGATGTTACATGTCCTTCTAAGGTTGCTAAAAATTTCAACCGAAGGTCTTGCGAGTGATTTGCAGTCTTAGCAAAATCGCAGTAGTGGCAAATTTGCCTGCACCAGGGGATGTGTAAGTAGAGTCCAGCGGCTTCCCCGAGCTGGTTTATGGTGCTATTTTTATAAACTATTTCTGGCACTTAACCTGCTCCGGATTAAAACTCAAACATTGTTTACACCAGAATACAGAAAAACGCTCTTGAAGCTTAGGATTTTAGCAGTTTATACCGAAAAATACTGACAATAGAGTTGAAGTCAGAGGCGCATTCGGTGGTAAACTGCAGTGATGCAAGACGCCATTATTGCATCAATAAAAAAAGACGCTCAGCTAGCGAAACGAGTCATGATTAAACATTCATTCATACCACACTCACTGCTCTTTAATGGCCAGCTGCAAACAATCATCGGCCATAGTTTTGCCAGTCCGCCTGTCATTGGCAGGTACGAGGTCGATACTGTCACCTTAAGCGACGGTGATAAAATCAATCTCCATATCGACCGCCCAAAAAACGCTAAGAAGCATGTCATAGTGCTACTACATGGGTTAGGCGGAAGTTCCGAATCTGATTACATGCTCCGTATTTCAGCCAAGTTAAACTGTCTTGGCTATCCCGCTATTCGCTTTAATCATCGCGGCTGCGGCGTGGGTGGCTCATCGCTTGCCAGGTCGATCTATCATGCTGGTCGCGGCCTAGATATCGATCGTGCCTTAAACCACATTCAAAAGACCTGGACAGGTTGCAAAGTTTCGGTCGCAGCATTTTCACTCTCGGCAAATATGCTGCTTAAATATCTCGCTGATTTCTCAGACACGATCTCATCAAAAGCATTATTCAGAGCCCTTGCTGTCTGTCCACCAGTCGATCTGGAGCTATGCTCCCTAGCGATTTCATCTCGCATGAATCTGCATCTAGATATGTACTACACTCGCAAACTGATCAAAGCTGCACACGAACAAAAATCAATATTTCCTGAGACACCAAGCGTGCTCTTCCCACGAAAGACAAATCTTAGGTCCTTTGATGAGATCTACACCGCCAGGATCGGTGGTTTTAAATCAAGAGATGACTATTACGCTTACAGTTCAGCAAAGGACGTATTAGCAAATATTAAAACGCAAACAGGAGTGATACTCGCAGAAGACGACCCTATTATTCCAAAACATCGCTTTAACACTGTGAAATATTCTAGCAGTACCAACGTCTACAGCACACCACATGGTGGGCACATGGGTTTTGTTAGTGAGGTCCCAACAATGTGGGGCGACCGCTGGTGGATGGATGAAGCGGTCATAAATTTCTTTATAGATCCATGATCTCAGATTTTAACGCCTTACTGACTCGCTTGCCCTTGCTGATCTTTCGCGAGAAAGGCCGCCAACTTTTCTTTGGTCGAGCCACCCTCTTCCGACAGAATCTGTGCGTGTGCGTCAGCGATTTTTCCCTGTAAAGCCGTGGAATCTTCGCCGGTAAGTCCCGATAGGGCTCCGGTAGAAGCCAACGTATTTAAAATGTTTATTGCGTCATCTTCAGTCATTGACTCGAGTTGAGCCGGATCGAACGATCCAGTGTCTGCCGAGATGATAAAGCGATTGATCTGCATCACCGTCGAAGCGCTACCGTAAAAAAGCTGCTGTTTTTGTGCAGTTTGTACATAGTCTGCAGTACTATCTGCTAAAGCCGCTTCTGGTAAAGTTGCAGCCACCCGGGCTTCTTCCATGCTACTTATACAAAGAGTGAAAACCTTGTCTTCCCCACCATCGTTCGTGCAGGGTTTAGCCGGCGTCGGCAAAAAACTACTCATTATAGCGATGATTGTGCCGTCTCCACCCATCTGCGCCTTGGTAATATCAAGAAGATTAAAACCAGCGGCTCCAGCGTAAGACGTTGCAAGCAGCGTATAGAGATTGTAGTTCTCAGGATTTGAATCAATCGCCAGGAGGAAGTTTTCTGCAGCTTGCTCAAACTTCTTCTCATCAAGAGCGAGACGGCCTTTTTCTTCGGCAGTTTTTTCTGTGCAAGGAATTTGTTTCTTGCCGCTGTCGCAGTCAGAGATATTGCTTTCATCGGCGCAAGCGCTAAGTGTCGCAACCGCTAACAGGCATATTAGAAGTCTATGTCTCATAATCAAAGCCCCGCACTAACAGTGAACATATAAATGCGTCGTGGATCGACGCCTGGACTATCGCCTAACTCTCTTGTGTAATAAGTACCGGCTAAGCGCACTAAGATCAGATCAATTTCAGCACCGTAAGTGGGATACCCCTGGTAGTAGCCTGCTGAGAGACCAACATAGGTACGCAGAAGTAATTTCGCTCCGGCATAGACCTTTTTGAAAGGCTTCTCACCGTATGCATTTGTGATATCTCTATAGTCGAGAGCTAAATGCAACGCATCGGAGCCGGTATGAAATGTTAGACCAGTACCGAAACTGACTACTTGTTTGAATTCTTCAAGAGTATTGTTCTTAGACGGTTCAGCGCCAGTCCCCTCTGCTGCCTCTTCAGCTTCTTCATCCTCAGCAGCTTGCGCTCCTGCTTTGCTGCTGCTGGCGACGAATTTCGTGTTACCGATGTCCTCAACTTTACCAGCAATGCTAAAGTCAACAGCTGAGCCTTGAAAGAACATCAGCATACCTAGGTCAGCGCCAGTGCCAACCTTGTGTGCACTCAAATCTTGTAGCAGTTTAGGATCAGACATCTGACTGATCGAATTTGTGTCTGTAAGTTGAACTCTAAGATCAGGCTCAGAACCATAAACATACTTACCGGCAACTCCAAAAGAAAGCCAACGAAACGGAGTTTTAACGCCAGTGCCGAGAAGAACGCCATGATAACTTTCGCTTTGAAAGTGGGCTTCAGGAAAACCAGTCTGACCGAATTCTTTGGCTCTTAAATCCATCTCGAGTCTACTAAAAACTGACAACGCAAAAAGTCGCGTCACCCACGCGAGTGATACACCCCAACCGACGCGTACCGGTGCAGCGAGTGCTTTTTCCATGAGTTCTGCAGCTTGATCACTGCCACCACTTTCACCTTCGCCACCTTCAGTGCCTTCTTCTGTCGGTTCCTCTTCAACTGGATCTTCTTCTGCCGATTCACCCGAGCCGCTTGCTTGATTGAAGAGCGACCTTGCAGTATCTACAGATTCTTTGTTGGTCAGAACTGAGATCGACGACCCTCCCCAGTAGTGAAATTTTCCGCCGTAGGGAAGAAGCGCTGGATTTGCGTGCACTCGACCATCTTTACTCGCACGAGTTAGAGAGGCTCCGCCAGCTCCTAAATCAAAAGGATCCTGATAGACTGTCTGATTTGTCTTCTTAGCAAAGGCAGAAGTCGAAAAGAGCGCGAAGCAGGCTAGAAGCACCAAGATGCTGTCCTGATTGATAATCGCATGCTTGTTTTTAAAAACGAAAAACACTGCATCCCCTTTACGTCCTACAGTCCAGGATCGGCACAATGATTGATTTCATGACTTTTGGAAGGTTTTATTCCATAATAACAATATCTTATATAAGAATGGAGAATGACTCCCGCATACCGGCTAGGGCGCAAATAGTGTGTTAAAATAAAGGTATGTCATCTGCCTTGGGTCTAGATCTTTTTTAGGTCGCTATCAACGCGCGATTTTTCACGTCAAACCATGTCCAGGAATTCTATGTTTCGTCTGTTTCTCAAAAAGAAGCTCATCGATGGCGATGGAAAAAGCAACGCACAGGCGGCTGCACAGATTCGAGCAAATGCTCAATCGACAGTTGGCAACAATCGTCGCGTCCTCAGTCGCTACAACGTAGATCATAAGCACCTAACGCTGATGAACGATCAGGACATCCTCCTCGTGCGCGAAATCTCAGCAAACGGATTTAGCACGGATGTATCGGCTCGTGGTTATGAACGCCTAAGTATGGGTGACGTTTACGAGGCGCGCGTCCGCTATCACCGGGAGACCTACGATCTCAAAGCACGAGTGGCTTGGAAGGCAGAAGGTGTTGTAGGTTTTGAACTTGTCGAAACGCCGAAAGAAACTCTAAGTTTCATAAAGCGCCTATTAAAACCTATGGAAATCGCACAATCGATGCAGCTGGTTGATCCAAGCTTTCTTCGTCAAGACGTCGAAAATAAAGCCTGGTTCCATGGTGACGATGATTCCGATCTCTATATCTGGCACGAAGGTGAGAGTAGACAAATCAAGGCCTGGCAACTAGCTATTGGTATCAACTACATCACCTGGGATGACGCAGCTGGAATGCAGACTGGTACAATCACCCAGGACCCAGCACCAGAGAAGATCCTCGGCCATCCGATGTCGCCTTTGCAAAAACCAGACAACGCTATTGATACAAAGAAAAGACAGTTAGCCATTGATGTAATCATGGCGCTACATGACCCGGTTAAAGATCTTATTCTCGAAACCTTGGGGGAGTAATTATGGGTCTTCGCATTATTGATCGGCTTAAAGTGCGAGCAGCAGAGCTTTCCGATACGGAACGTTTGGCGTCTCTAGAGCTAGAAGCCGATCACTGGGTACATACCAGAGGTGTTGGCGACGCAAACGCCAAAACCAATCTAATCGCTAACTATAAAACGGCGCGCAGCCGCATCACATCTGCGGAAGATATGCTGGAAATGGCTAAAAGGATACGAATCGGTATCCTAATGGAGCCTACCACCGGTAATGCGCCTCATCAACGAGTTGATATCGCAACACTTCTTGAGTTGCTGTAAATATCTTGCTATGACCATTCCAGGCGGACAATATGGTTGATGATTTAAAATCGCTAAAAGACAATCTTTTCAAAGTTCTCGCCAATCGTAATCAGCCTGACGACGATGGCAAAGACGATGACAACGAGCGCAGTGCGGGCGAAGGATCATTTATTGATTCCAAAGCTGCACGAGCCATCATGTCGACTATCTTCGCTCGCGCTGGCAAAGGCAAAGACGACGTTGTCCAGATTCTCGCTCGAGAGATTGGCATGGCGGTAGCTGGTATGTTGAAACAGCCACTTTCAGAGCTGGCAAAAAATCAAAAATTACAAATATCCTTCGAGTTTGTTCCTAAAAAGGATGGCGAAGCAGGCGTCTCTTTAAAGACAAGTATGAAGTCTAAAAGTAAAAAAACTAGCAAAACGAAATCGCGTAAAAAAAAATAGCAAACGGTAAATATCGCATCTAGCGCCTCCTGGAAGCATCAAGACGCATGGCATCCCACCCCAATGACATCCTCCTAACAATCAGCTCAATGGCCTACGGTGGAAACGGTGTGGCGCGACTAGACGGCAAAGTCTATTTCGTTGCTGATGCCATCGAGGGCGATGTTGTTAAAGCGCGTGTCACGGAAGACAAAGAGCGCTACGCCAATGCCGAAGTCAGCGAGTTTGTATCGTACAGCCCCTTCAGAGAAAAACCTCGTTGTCCTTTTACTACTAATTGCGGTGGCTGCCAATGGATGGGTGTTCCTTACACACAACAACTCGCATGGAAGCAGGATTTCATTGTCAGTTCTTTAAAAAGAATTGGTAAGATTCCGGAACATCTCTCTATCGACGTCAATCCGTCCCCAGATATCTATAACTACCGAAACCGGGTTATGATCAGGGTCCACATCTCAGACCGCAGTGTCTTAACTTGTGGATACTTTAAACGCGGCACCCGGGAACTAGTACCGATCAATCGCTGCGACATTGCAAATGAAACCATCAATAAACTTATCGGCCACATAACGACAGTGAATCTAAACGGCCTGAAAAACATAAAATTCCGCATGGAAATTCAGGAACTGCCATCCGAAAGTGGAAAACTTGTCGTTACGATCACACCAGCTGATGGCGATAAGAAAGCAACCAAAGCCTTTACTGAGACTCTGCGCACTCTTGATTATATCTCGTGGTCTGGCATGAGCTTTGACCTAAAAGACGCGCCGACCATACCATTCGATCAACAGTTCAGCCGGACATTTCTAACTCTTCCAGGTCAGTTTCAACAGGTGAATGTCGCCCACAATAAAAATTTACGGACGTTTATCTCTGATATTGTGGCAGAGTATCGACCGCAGAGCATACTTGATGTGTTTTGCGGAAGCGGTAATCTTTCGATCGGTGTTGCGGAAAAAGGCCGCCTAATCGAAGGTATCGAAGCAAACAGTGTCGCCATCGATTGCGCTAAGAAAAACGTCGCAGAAAATAACATATCTGACGCGACCTACATAGCAGGTGATGCGGAAAAGCATCTATTGAAACTCTGGCGCGCCAACGCCAGATTCGATTTAGTAATCCTTGATCCACCTCGACAAGGTTTCCATGCCGGCATGCCGTCATTAATGGCTTTAGCGCCCAAAAAAATCGTCTATGTCAGCTGCGACCCAACTACCCTCGCTCGAGATATTGGCTTTCTTTGTCGTAACCAAGACTACAGAATCAAATCAATCACTGGGTTTGATTTTTTTCCGAACACTTATCATGTAGAGACAGTGGTGGTTTTAGAACGGACGCAAAAAGTCTAAGCCCATTTGCTGCCGTCTTGATAAGGGTGTCCTCCACACTAAGTTGAAATTCGGAATCAATTTTTTGCTTTAATTCACTCATTGCCTTGTTGACGCACTGCACCATTGCAGATCCTTTTATTGATAACACCACGAATGTTCGCTTATTACCAGACGCCTTCCTGAAGGATTGCCGTGTTTTGCCAGAGCATTTAAATAAAAATCTGTAGGGTGAGTGTTTTTGGCAACACTATTATGCCAGGCAAGGATTGCATTGTAGAGAAAGATTTGTATCGATTCTTGCGCTGCGAGCGTGCACGCTATTTCGCAACGGCCAGATGATTAGAGATTTAGGACCTGAGGCTATATCGTTCGCAGATAAAAATCTTACCTCCGAACAGACTTACGAATATATTGTGAGTGCAGTAGATAATTCCGGAAACTGGTCAGTAGTTTCTTCGGCGGCATCGGCAACGACTCCTGTCGCCGACGGACTGGCGCTCTATCATGGAACCTGTGAAAATTGTCACACTCCTGTCGCAACCTCGACCAAGAAAGATAAAACGGCTGCTCAGATTAAGCAGGCTATCGTTGATAATGCGGTGATGAATCAGTTTGATGTTTTAGGTGACGATGAGCTCTCTGCTATTGCCGCTGTTTTAGCAACCGTTCCTGATAACAATGCACCGGGCGTTCCATCGGGGCTGACGGCTGTAGCCAGCAGCTATTCAGCAGTAAATCTGTCTTGGACAGCATCCAGCGATGCGGGATCCGGGGTGAAAGGCTACCGTTTGTTTCGCAATGGTCTTTTTGTAAAGGTGATATTATCACCGTCGCTTACGACCGGCGATAACGGGTTAATGGCTATGACCACCTATGTTTACAAAATAGCGGCAATAGACTTCGCCGGTAACGTCTCGGGTTTTTCAAGCACTGTATCAGTAACGACACCTAATGCTCCAGCAACTCCTGATACAACTCCACCATCAGTTCCAACTGGATTTGCTGGCGTCGCCGTTGATCATCGTAAACTAAATTTGTCCTGGAATGCATCAACAGACAACGCTGGCGGTTCGGGTGTTAAAGCATACCGGATTTGGCGCGATGGCGTGGCACTCCCAGATGTGGACTCTCCAGATTTTACGACTACGGATGTCGGCCTTCAACCGTTGACGACGTATCACTATACGATAAAAGCAATAGATGTTGCTTTGAATCAATCCGCGGTAAGTGCCGAGATTTCGGTGACTACTACAGCCATTGATGGCGCCCAACTTTACGCGACTACCTGTGCCGGCTGCCACCAGCCGCTGGCGATTTCGACGAAATTGAATAAGACCGCTGCCGATATCGGTAATGCAATTGCCACAAAGCCCGAGATGGCGTCCCTGATGTTTTTGACAAATCGTGAGAAGAACGCTCTTGCGGCTGCCCTGATCCCGCCGCCGGACACAACTGCTCCGACCGTTCCTACAAACCTGGATGCAACTACGGCCAGTAATACAAGGATTAACGTTAGCTGGACTGTATCTACCGATGTTGGCGGTACCGGTGTTTCCAGTTACCGGGTTTATCGGAATAATGTTCTGGTTCACACCATTAACCATCCAGCCCGTAGTGTTGGAGATAGTGGGTTAACCGCTGATACCCCCTATAGCTACAGAGTGAGCGCAGTTGATGCGGCCGGCAACGCGTCGGGAAAGTCCACCCAGGCGAATGCGAGAACTCTCGATAATCCGGTTGTCCCTGATACCAGTCCACCATCTGTACCAACCGGGGTAACTGCGGTAGTGGTTGCTTATAACCGGATTGACGTCAGTTGGGATGCGTCAACTGATACGGGCGGATCAGGAGTCGATTCATACAAAATTATGAACGGCAGTACTTTACTTGCTACTGTATCATCCCCCTCAGTGTCGTTTTCACATACAGGACTAACTGCCGGAACTACAGTTGACTATAGGATCCGCGCTGTTGATGGAGCCGGGAATATATCAGCTCTATCACCTGTGGTAACCGCAACGACATCGTCAATAAATGGTGCCACTCTGTATTCTAATAATTGTGCTGGCTGTCATGATCCATTGGCGGTTTCGACAAAGAAAGACAAGACCTACAATCAGATTACAAACGCGATTGCAACAAAGCCGCAAATGAGTCACCTAAGTTCGTTGACTGTTGCAGAAAAAACAGCGATAGCGGCTGCTCTTGCGTCTCCACCGGATATGGCTATTCCCTCAACACCAACAAGTCTGGCCGGTGCTCCGCAATCGGCTACATCGATAAGTCTTACCTGGGGTGCATCCACCGATAATGTCGGCGTAGTCAAGTACCGCCTCTACCGCAACAATGTAGTAGTAAAGGATGTTACCGCTCCTGGTACAGCGACAACTGACACTGGTTTGACAGCCTCAACGGCCTACACTTATAAGGTGAGTGCACTGGATGCTGCAGATAACGAATCACAAAAATCAGGGGCTTTGGTAATCTCGACACCGTCCGACCAGTTGCCTCCCGATAATACCAAGCCAAGTGTTCCTGCCGGGGTTACCGTTGTGGTTAATTCATATCGCCGGATTACGCTGAGCTGGGACGCTGCAACCGACAACGCCGGAGGATCCGGCGTTAAAGAGTACAAAGTTTTCCGTAACAATTTATACTTCCGAACAGTGTCAGCTCCTGCAGTTGACATGAATGACGTAACTGTTGCTCCTGACACAACCTATAACTACCGGGTTGCTGCCGTCGATGTAGCGGGCAACCAATCGACCCAGTCAATAGGTGCGAGTGGCCGAACCCCTGTTATTAACGGCGCGGCACTCTACCGAAGTAAGACCTGTGAGACCTGCCATGGTGTTATATCGAGCTCTGCTAAGATGGGGGCCTCTGAAGTTTTGATAACAATGGCGTTGGCTAACATTCCGGCAATGGAAAGCATTTCACTGTCGACTTATGAAATAGAAGCGATTGCTAAAGCACTTCGACCGGTCGAACCACCCGATTCAGAAAAGAGCGAACGCTTTACCTATTTGCCACCTGTGGGTACGCGTCACTATATTACGCATAAATTCCGGGAAATCTTCTTACCGTCATCGGCAACTCATGACGCCAATGACCGGGCGATTGAACTGAGAATCAAAAATACGTTGACCTCGCAGGTGGGAGCGTTAGGAGGACCCTGCTCACGCTACGATGGGGACTGTCTTGGTGAGGCTGCGCTGGCGGTAACTTTGTTTGCACCAATGTTACCGGTGACTAATGCTGCCCGACGTGGCTATATGACACGCGCGTGTGATGAGGTATTAAGTAATAATAAAGCCGTCACTAATGCGTTGACGCGCGCCGGCTTGACGACCGCATCGGCAGCGACAGCCGGAACCATACGTGCCATCTATCAGTTATTTTATTTAAATTATACCCCGGTAGCGGCGGTGTCAGATGCGGTTCTTGACGTTCATCAACGAGCGATTTTTCTCGGTTTTTCGACTTTGGATGCCTGGAGATATTCATTGACCGCGGTCTGCGATTCCGTAGGAGTAGATAGTCTATGAAGTACTTAAGAAATATATTGATTCTCGCGGTTAGCACTTTGTTCACCCCGGAGGTTATTTGCCAGACGCTGAATAATGTCCAATTGTTCGCTCGATGCTATTCGCAGTTGACCCAGATGACCGTTACTGCCAACCATCCGCAAATGCTTGCAGTACGTGACAACGGCAAGGATCCGGTCACTGCGTGTATGGAAATATTTGATAGAGCCTTATTTACTGTCAATAATAATACCCGAATAGAAGATATAAACGATGAAGAGGCTGTTGCGGTTTTGCGGACGATGCACAAGTTTCACACGACGTGGTTTGATGTTAAAGATTCGCCCGGTGCTGGCAGTGGTGCAGCTACGCAGGGAACCCAGGACATGCTTGATGGCGAGGCTCCGGCTCTGCATTTGACCCGGGCTCTTTTCAAGCCAGGAACCGAATATAAGACCATTTTAACCGGGCGATCTTCTCTGAAAGCTCTGCGTGAGTTTATGGACCCAGATCGCGGAGCGAACTCGAATGGATTGAAAGCGGATAATATTTTTCGGGCAACAACGCCCCATACAGGAGTTGGGGAGCTGCGCGGCATCCGGGGTGTCGGCGCCAGTGAATTGATCCGTTCATACAGCTTTCAGCAAAATACAGCGCTTCCTCCGGTCACGGGAACTGTCAACTTGGGAACACATTTTGGCGGTGGTTTGCTTGGCGAACAGATTTATCTTTTGCAGAACATAGGTCAGGTAAGAGATTTTGTTGCAAATGGTGCTGAGAAAATGCCGCGGAAATTGGCCCGTGGCATCTATAATGACATGTTGTGCCGGACGCTGCCAGTGATCAGGACCGAAGATGCTGTGCCATTTGTTGTTCCTGAAAGTCCGGTTGCCTTCAGGGTTTCTTCTGGTTGTGTCCGATGTCACGCTTCCATGGACCGTACATCGGCTGTGGCCCGCAATTTTATCTATAATTTGAAAACAGGTTTGGCAGCTGACGGCAACCGGGGTTTTGAACTGGTTGAACCTCAAACGGTAAACAAACCTGAGGAGGCCACCTGGCCGACTGCACCGGATCGTAGCTATTCGCGCAGACCTTCGAACGGTGTACTTTACTTTAGAAACTACCGAGGCCAGCTGGTAAATGAAAATGTCAACTCGCTGGCGTCTCTTGGTGCAGCGATCGTTGATCAGGATGACTTCTATGCCTGTGCCGCAAAACGTTACTACAATTATTTTATCGGAGTGGACGTCGATATAGGTGATATCAACGATCCGGCAGCAGGAATCTGGTTGACTGACAAGGATACCTTTCACCGCAATAAGGTGCTGCAGCTGGGAACAGGGTTGAAAACCAGTCAGAGCACTCGGGCATTAATAGAAGCGATATTTCGCTTGCCGAGCTATCGTCGGTCGGATTTTGGTTTTAGGCTTCCGTAATTGTTTTTGCAGATTATTTGGATTGTTTTTTGGTTCGGAAGAAGGGGAGTTATGAGCAAGTTTAGCGCCAATCGTCGTGAACTCATGAAAATGCTTGGTGGCGTCACCGCCGGAACCGGCTTGATTGCTTCGCCTGCAGGGATGTTGCTGGAAGCAATGACCCGAGGGGTTTTCGGTCGCGCTATTGCGCAAACCGGAGGTCTTACCCCGCGGAAATGGATTGATATGCGTTTTGACGTTTCGCCCCCTCGATGGGTTTACGATCTATTCCTGACACCGTACGCCGGTGGCGCAGCTTTTCAAGCCAATCCGCAAGTTGGCACCAGATACGTAGAAGCCAATGGCCGATACACCGATGTTGAATATGCTACCGTTACCATGCGCGGAATAAAGGTACCATGGCTCTGGAAGTATCCTGTCCCTGCCGCTAACGGCGGTGAGCGCAGCATGGCTCCGTTGCTGGATAATTTATTGCAGATGCGCGGCGTATTTGTCGGTAATCCTGACCATACTGCAGCGATGAAGTTGCATTACCGTCCGCTCGGTGCGCAGCAAACCCTTTCTGCGCTTTCAGCGGACTCTTCTACTGCACCTATTGCTGCACTTTATTTTGGAGTCCGTGGATTTGAGTTTGGATCTAATGCAAATAATTCACCGATTCGGCTTTCGGGTACCAACCTGATTAATTCTTTGCTCGCACCCTTTATTTCTCAGTCGAGCCAGAACTTTAAAAATGCCCGTAGTGATCTGCGGACCTATTTGCGAACCGCGAGGAATGCATTTGCTGCCGATTTGAAAGGTAAAAATCCAGGTCATGCCATTTCGGTTGAGGCGCAGAAAAGCTCCCATGAACTTTTCGAAACATCATTTGGTGATCTGACGGTTGTCTGGGATCAGCTCTATAACAAATACGTCAGTTTAATCGACCGGGCCTTTGATCCCAATAGAGTTATGGAAGGCATCAACGACATGATAGCAGCGCTTGCCTTTTGGCTTATTGATCTGAGATTTTTTGTCACTACCTTAATACCCATTATAATCGGTAATTATACCTGAGAACTGCAGATATCTACTCACTAAAATGTATAGATAGATACTATACATCGCTACAACAATTGTCTAAACTAGGTATAAGCCAATTAAATACTCTTTTTAATGGGTATTTAATTCCAATATCTCCATTTATTTACCCATTATAGAACATGATTAAAATACAAATTTTTACACAAAACGCTTGGCAAACGGCCGCATATGTATCTCTAAAGGGTAGTCGAATTGATGGGGCGGCTGCAGAAACCACCTTTGAATACGATCCGCAATACGTTGACCGCTACGTCAACAAAGCCGGGTCCTATGCAGTAAGTTGCCACCTTCCGGTGACTTACGAGATCAAAGAGCTGCCTCATTCACCAGCCTTTCTTCTCGATCTATTTCCACAGGGTATGGCTCTAAAATACGTAGTGGAAAAGCTCGGAATAAGAGACGACAAAAAGAATTATTGGAAGATTTTAGAAGAGGCACCCATTGCACCTCCTGGCAATCTACGTATTCAAAGCGGGACATTCGAAAAAATCGTCCTAGATCAACATCCGGGATTTGAGCGAGCCGAGGTTCTGCAAAAAGGAACTGAATTTTTAAAATATATGGTAGACCACGGCGCGCCCACGTCAGGATCCACAGGTGCAGCTGGAGCCGCACCAAAATTTATGCTTAGCGAAGATCAAAACGGGAAGTTTCATGCCCCGAATGCTCTGAGTGCTGCTAAGACACGCAAGTTCTGGTTAGTCAAATTTCCCAGAGGGCAAAAAACCGCCACTGATCGCAACATTCTAAGAACTGAAAAACAATACTCTGAAATAGCT
>CAMAXT010000014.1 GCA_945862295.1 Pseudobacteriovorax antillogorgiicola | reverse complement strand
GTGGTTGCCAAGGGTGTCCGTCCTCGACCATTACGTTGATCAACGGTGTGCAGCAGCAACTTATAGAAAAATTTGGTGACGAAAACATTCTGGATATCGTTCCAGTTAGCTAAGCGGGTGCTTGATGAACATTACCTCCAAAAGCCGCTATGCCTTAAAGATCCTCATGGACCTTACGATGCATCGTGATGAGATTGTTCATCGCTCAGATATTGCGTCGCGCCAAGGCATCCCCCTTGATTACATGGACCAGATTTTAATTAGAATGCGTGAATCTGGGATGATCGAAAGCACTCGCGGTCGCGGCGGCGGATATAAGTTATTGAAATCATCAGAAAAAATATCAATGTACGAGATTTTCACCTCGGTTGAAGACGCTTTTCACCCGGTCCAATGCATGGAAGGCGGGATCGCCTGCAGTGCTGAGCATTATTGCAGCTCTAAGGACGCTTGGTCAGAGATTACCAGTGCGGTTAGCGCGACCCTGTCTGGAATTATACTGGCCGAAATCGTTGAAAAGAGTCAATATATGAAGTCCGGAGTAACTGAGGTTGAATCTGTTGTGCAAGAGTGCCGGGCGCCTAAACGCCGGACTGGTGGAGTTCAAAGGGACCTATGAAAAATCCTATTCAGTCTTTAGAAAATTCGTACCTAACTACTAAGGCAAATGAGTTTTTCGCGTGGGCACGGAAGAATTCTCTCTGGCCGTACCCGTTCGGAACAGCATGCTGCGGTATTGAATACATGGCTGTTGTTGGTCCTAAGTATGATATCAGCCGATTCGGTGCGGAAGTTGTGCGCTTTTCTCCTCGTCAATGCGACCTCATGATTGTCGCTGGTACGATCACTGAAAAAATGGCTCCAGTTATTAAAAAAGTTTACGACCAAATGGCCGAACCCAAATGGGTTATGGCTATGGGCGCGTGTGCATCAAGCGGCGGGTTTTACCGCGCATATCACGTACTTCAAGGCATCGATCGGATTATTCCGGTTGATATTTACGTTGCAGGTTGCCCTCCGACTCCTGAAGCTGTGATTGCGGGTTTAATGACGCTGCAAGACCGTATTACTGAAGAAGCTAAAAATGGTGGCAAGCGCGCTTGATGCATGGGACTCTTCGTCGTTGATTGCATGTGTTCAATATTATTTAATTAACTTCTACGCGGCGCCATTGAAATCCAAATGGCGCCTTTTTTCCTTCTGCCTCGTTTGCTAAATTGGCGAAATGCAATGTTCGCCTTCGCGACGGGGATTTTTATGGGCAGATGCCTGCTCTTCACAATCATTGCCCTATTCGGGTTCTCACTAAGGGCTTCTGCTTCTGAAGTGCCAGCTCCGAACGTTGTTGTGCTCGCCGTTGCGAGTTCTGAGTCCTATGCTCCCGGTCTGCCCGTTCTTAGATATCCTGAGCTTGATTTGCGACGGTTCGTTGACGCCATGACAAGTATGGCCGGAGTTGGTTCAAAGCAGATTGTCATAGTAAGAGACGGAAGTATTTCGGAAGTCAAAGCTGGTTTTCTAAAAGCCAAGACTCTTCTCGCCGCAATGCCAAAGAGTGCAGAGAAAAGTAAATTCGTCTTTTACTACAGTGGCCACGCCGATACCAAGGGTCTGCATTTCTCGGATGGATCTCTAGAGCGCGATGAGTTTCATGAGTTGATCACCAAAGTGAACGCTGACACGAAAGTTGCAATTTTAGATTCCTGCTATTCTGGAGCACTGTCAGCAAAAGGTATAAAATTAACGGAAGAATTCGCTATTCCGAAAGCGCAATTCGATGAGCCCACTGGTGCGGTATTTCTCGCTGCAACGTCAGCATCTGATCAGGCGTTTGAAATCGACGAACTTAAAGGAAGCCTCTTCACCCACCACTTAACCGCTGGACTCTACGGACTTGCCGATTTCAATCAAGACGGTCTAGTAACAGTTGAAGAGCTTTACCAGCATATCTATAAACAAGTTAACCTCAACTCCCTCGGTCTACCGGATGCGTTGCAGCAAAAGCCGGAATACTCGTCGCGATTAAGTGGCCGCGGTGCTTTGGTGATGTCTTTTGTAAAACTGAAAACCACTGAAGTCGTTATTGATCCCGACCTGACGGGTGAGATTACTTTTTCTGCAAAACGTGGCGTGCAAATGTTTCGCATCTTTAAACCGGCTGCAGAGAAAAAGTCTGTGCGTCTCACTCCCGGTGCGTATGATTTAGTAGTGCGAGACGGTGATCAGATCGGGCAGTTGGAATTTGAAATCGAAGCAAATACCCCATATATTTTGGCGAAAAGAAACGTCATGTTTCGGGACGCTCCTAATCTCCGAACGGTCGCAAAAGGTGGGCGAGCAGCTGGTGTACTTGGATTGCGGCTTGGAAGTCATATTGGATCGATGACTTTAGCCGCCCCTTACGTCGAAGGCTTTTGGTCATCAAACGCCGTTAGGTTGCCGATGGGTGTGTGGCGGTTCAATGCCTTTACGGGGGGTCACATTAGTAAACTCGAATACGACCGACCTGGAGCTAGAACACAGAGGGGGAAAAGTTCAACCTTATCTTTGCTCCTTGGTGGCACAGGTGATTTTGAAATGTATGATGCTATAAACGGACTAAGCCTAACGTCATTGGCAGGTGTGGGCTCTGACTTCACTACATTCAATTGGGATCAGGAACAACCTGGTGACCGCAGCTTTGAACCGACGATGCCAAAGGTAGCGGTAGGTATTGGTCTCAATTACTTGCAGAAGTCCGGGCATATTTTTGAGTTTTCCTTCCGCCGTGAATGGTTGTTTGGGACAGAAAAAACTACCGGAGATGTCCTTAGTTTCAGTGCAAGTCTGTTTTTGCTTGGGTACCATTTTTGACCTCTATGCTTACATATATGGTAATGGTGGGAGCGCTCGCGATTGGAGCGTCGATTACTTCCAGTATTTTTTTGTTGTGGCTGCTATCACTGCGCTTTCGTGACCGGCGGCTTTGGATTGCGCTTCCGCTGCTTATGGCTGCAATGACCTTTGTCCTTCAGCTATGGGGAGATTTTGGTGCCATCACTTCTATGCTTCTAGTGCCGCTATTGATTATTGTCGTCGCGTTAAGTTTGTTTGCTGGATTTTTTCTGTTTCGATCGATGAGAAAAAACCGTTTCGTGCTCAAAATCACGATTTGGTCGGTCCTGTGTTATGCCATACTCATTGCTATAGGCTATCGTCTTCCCACCGGACCACCAGAACGCAAATGGTTCGAGATTGTTCTGCCGCATTTCTCATTTCTTCATGAACAACCAAGACAAAGCTTCGAATACATTGCAGGTTATCGCAAGATAACGGTTTGGGACGTTAAAAATCATTCTTTGTTTCTTTATACTGATAAGGGGAGCTGGCAAACCTTGGACGCGGCAGTGCGTGACCGCTTGCCAAGTCAGACGGTAGAAGTGCTTATTGACGTGAAGCCGCTTTTCTTTGGTGAATTCAGCACGACTGAGATCCACGATGTTCGCAAAGTCCCGGGGTACCTGCGGTCACCTAAATGAATGTGTGAAAAGGGCTTGGAAAAATGCCCAGTTCTATTCAGAATAGAGTCTCATGATTACCAGATCCATGCCTTGGCGCTTTCCTAGTGCCCGTTACGTTTAAGATATGGACTGGCAATAGAAATGCGAGACCGTTTTGAGTAGCCAGAGTGCAGATCAGCCACTTAATTGTTCTGACAAGAAGGTCATTCATAAGGTTTATGAAAAGATGGCAGCACCTGCGTCTTGGAAGGCGTATACCATCGTCAGGCGTAAAGACATCGCGAACGAAATCGTCCAAGAGGTTTTTATTCGCCTGTGGCAATCGGGAGGCATCTTTCCAAACGAGAAAGCTATCTATGCCTGGATCTATAAAGCTTGTCACCGGGCAGCGATAGATCATGTTAGATCGGCAACTTTTAGGCGAGAGTCCTATGTCGATTCCTATGCCGATGAAGCTAAGGACGGCGCTAAAACACAGGAGGATAGTCTTCTCGATCGAGAAGCAATCATTGCCTGTACGAAAAATCTAAGTGCTGAAGAAGCTGAGATATTTGTCTATGCAGAGGTGGACAAGCTGACACAGGTAGAGATTGCGGAGTTAACGGGAAAATCTAGACGAACTATTCAAAGAATTTCCGCGAAGATCGAAGAGACCTTTAAGCAAGCGAGGAAACAACATGACAACTGATCAACCAAAAAAAGACTCTCGTTTAGCAAAACACCTGCAGATTTTAGATTTGGAACAAAGTGGATTTAGTGACGGTGAACTAAAAGCGGAAAGAGACGGAATCGCATCGATGCGGCCGCCAGCGTTGAATCTAGATAGCGGTGCGTTTACCCAACCCCAAAAAGCATCCAAAATGCGTCCCTCTGTTTGGTACACCAGTGCTGCGGTTGCTATGGCCGCAATGATTGCGATTGTTATTTACTCACCGAAAGAAGAAGGCGGCTTTCAAGTGAAGGGACGAGGCTCAGTCCGTATCTATGCGGAGAACGCCGGTAAAGTCACTGAATGGGATAAGAAAACCGCGTTAGCCAATGGGTCTCGCGTCAGAGTAGAATTTAAAGCAACTGAAGACATCGTCGCCTATCTAGGTGTGATCGGTAGGGATCAAATTGATCTGTTACCAGTTGGTATGATCTGGGAACGAAGGTTGAGATTAGCAAATGGCGAAGTCGGACAGTCGGAAGGTAGTATTGAACTTGCCGGTGCGGATGAAGGCGAAACCATTTTGGCGGTGACTTGTCCAAAGGCCCAAGCAGTGTCAGAGTTAGCTGAGTTTGGGCAATTCTGGCGTGAAGCGAAAGTAGCTAGTAAAGAAAAAGTGAGTAGCCTCAAAGGATGCGCACTTGAAACAGTCTCACTTCGTTAAGTCTCGTTCTCTCAGAATCCGTGCTGAACCAATGTCTGCGCCAAGCATTCTGCTAAGACCGGATCAGAGTTAGCTGGCGTCACTCTTTGATACGACGTAAAACCGCTCTTTAGTGCGAGATCGCGGTAGGTATGGTCCATCTCAAAAAGCGTTTCAATGTGATCAGATACAAAGCTAATCGGGACGATGAGAAGAGTCCCTTTATTTTTACCTAGACTTGCAATCGATTCTTCAGTGTAAGGCTTGGTCCATTCAACAGGGCCAACGCGACTTTGAAATGCCAAATTCCAATCAATAACGGTAGCCCTTGTCTTTTCGGGGCCGGTCATTCGCCAGTTGTTGCAGCGCTGCTTCATTTCTTCTGAATGAGCGTAAATCTCATTAACATAAGGATCGCCACGTTGCTGGTACTTTTTCGGGATGCCGTGAGCGCTGAACAGAACAGTAATCTTCTCGGAACTGGTTTGGCTAATGTCACTGATCTTTTTCCAGACTTGTGACGCTGAATAGTCGAGGAACGCAGGATTGTTCCACCATGAAAAGATGCGAGTAGTAGTAAAGTTTTTATCACCAAAGCGTTCGTTAAGAGCGATGTCGAAGTCGCGGAATGAGCTTACTGTCGTGCTGTGACAGACGTGCGGATATAGAGCCAGCATGAAGTATCGTCCCTTAGGGTCTTTCATATTTTTTACGACGTCAGACGCATAGGGTGCCGTGTAGCGATTGACGATTACCACACGCGTTGCCGGGCGAATTTTTTTAAGTGCGTATTCGAGGTGCGCTGCTTGATCATTGGTAAAAGAATTGATCGGTGAGAAACCAATCTTTGCATACTCGTGCGCAGCTTTCGGAGCGCGTTTCTTCGCGATGCGTCTTGCTAAGAATTTTCGCATGGTTTTGCCGATCGGGGCACGGATAATAAAAGGGTCTTCGAAAAGCTTTAAGAGAAACGGATAGACATCAGCTTCTTTTTCTGGACCGCCGAAGTTGAATAGGAAAACAGTATGTGGGACCGATTGCCAGCAATCAGATTGCATCAATACTCCGGCTAGTTGAGGAAATTGAGTTGATAGGGGCTGTCTAAAGAGAAAACTGGGATGTCAATGCTGATCAGTTCGCCGGATTCTTTTTCGCAATCATAAGCTCCGTACATAACTCCTGAAGCTGATGATAGGTTCGTAAAACTTACATAGGTCCATGAGCCCCCAGGAGGGATTATGGGTTGCTTACCAACAACGCCTTCACCGTGAACTTCCGCCATCTCGCCGCGAGCATTGACTATTTTCCAATGACGGTTTCGCAGTGTTATTGATTCATGACCACGATTTGCTATTTCGACCTGGTAGGACCAGACGTATAATTCGTCCTCTGGAACGGACTGATGCTCAATAAATGAAGGTTGAACTTTAACTTCAATATTGTAGGTTATTTGGCTAAACATTTTTAGGTACCGAAAGTGGTTGTAGTCTCGACCTTACCAGAATAGAAGAACGGTACAATAGATTTTAGTGCCTCACGTGTCCGGTTTAACAATCTGTTTACAAAGAATTTTATGGAGAGAAGCTGATGACTGCTACTGGGAATTTCGACAAGTACAAGTACTACATGGCTAGCGTACAGTCCCCAGAAGAGGACATGAAATTTGTAAATCAAGCTTTCCGTGAAGCACGCGGCGAAAAAGCAGTAGCAAACATTTTACGTGAAGATTTTTGCGGAACATTCGCTAACTGCACCGCTTGGGTAAAGCAATCAGATGTTAAAGTTGCTTACGGCGTCGATTTAGATCCTGAGCCACTTGCTTGGGGAAACAAACAACATTTCGCGCCGCTTAATTCTGTCCAAAAAGAACGATTGAAAGTCATTCAAGGTGATGTTTTAAGTCCAGATCTTCCTTATGCTGATGCGATCTGCGCGTTAAACTTTTCTTACTTCTTGTTCAAAGAACGCTTAGAGCTAAAGCGCTACTTCACAAACTGCGTTAAGACTCTTAACAAAAACGGTATTCTTGTGCTTGATTGTTTTGGTGGTAGCTCATGTACTGAGCCAAATGAAGAAGAAACCGAATACGAAGATGAAGGTTACAGCTACTTCTGGGACCAGGATATGTTTGACCCATTGAATAACCACGCTCTCTTCCATATTCATTTTCAGCTAGCAGGAGAGCCTAAAAGAGAGAAAGTGTTCACCTACGACTGGCGTATGTGGTCTGTACCTGAGCTAAGAGACCTTCTTCTAGAATGCGGATTTACGAAAGTGAATACCTACTGGGAGGGTACAACTGAAGACGGCGAAGGTGACGGCGAATACAGCATCACCGAAAAAGGTGATGATTGTGAAAGCTGGGTTTCTTATCTGGTCGCTTTAAAGTAAGTAAAATTGAAAACTCCAACTTAGGTTGGGGTTTTTATATAGTGTTAGACTTTCTGACCATCCGGTTCTGTGTTCCGTTCTTTCTTCGCAGAAAATACCACCAAACAAAGACAGTAAACTGCAGCAATGAATAAGCCCGCTATCTGCATGGGACCTGTACTCACTGTGCTAGTAGAGACTGGCGCAGTACTTATTTTAAATGCGATCACACTATAAGCGACGCAGCCAAAAGCGGCAGCCCAACGAATCTTTAGGTTTAAGACGTCAAAAATTGCGAGCATAGCTGCGAAACCGTAAAGAACATTCCAGAATGCGGCATTGTTGCCGTCATTAGCAAGGATCGCCGCTGAGAGCAGGTATGCCATTAAAACAGATACACTTATGATTTTCATGGTCGTCCTCATTTAACGGTGAATTTTGCGCCAGATATCTGCGCAACGGCTGCTGCTTGCATCCTAAGAGTCTGCTCTCCCATTGCTAGAGTGATGTTATCTGGAGTGTCGCCGGTTTTGTGGTATGGCGGGTATGAGTTCCAATCATTTTCGATGACAAGAAGAGACGGAATGCCTTCTTCAATGTAAGGGACGTGATCGCTACCAAACGGGTTGAGCGTGGTCACTATTCGAAGGTTGGTGTATTGCTGAGCTGCGGCAGTAAGCATTGGAAATAGTGCTGAGCCTCTGCGGTCGGATTCAAGAAGGCAATCGAGATCTGTGTCACTCGTGTAACCTATCATATCCATGGTAAACACAGCTTTTACTTTCCCTTTGTTGCCTTCGGCGATTAGCTTTGCGACATGAGCATAGCTACCCTTCAGCCCCTGCTCTTCTCCGGAAAATCCGATGAAAAAGATCGTTGCTTCCGGTCTGGTTTCGGCAAATATGCGAGCGAGTTCTAGCATGCCAGCTGTGCCGCTAGCGTTGTCTTCTGCGCCTGGTGCTGACGTCGTTGTGGATTGCGAAATTGAATCATAGTGAGCACCGATAATGATCCAGTCATCAGGGCGTGTTGTACCTGTGAGTTTACCGATGACGTTGTAAGCGGTGGTCGCGCCCATGGTAAATGCTTGCGTCGACACGTGCATTGCCGGAAGGCTTGAAAGTGTTTGCTCAAGGTAGCGCTGAGCATTTTGAATACCAGGGCCGCGGCTGAAGCGGTTCATTGTTGCCAAGTGACCTAGAGTCTCCTGCCAGCGTTGACCGTTTACTGCCTCAACGATATTTGAGGTGTCCTGGGAAAACTTAGTAACCCCTCGAATGTCATCATTAGCTAGTTGCCTGGCGAGAACGATGCTTGCTTCAAGTTTTGAAACAGCGGGATGCCAAGTCAACTGCTTTAGGTAAGGAGATTTTGCTTGGACGACCGCAGAGCGACCGGCTTTCGCAATGGTTTCACCTTCAAGAGACTCGAGAACATCTTCGTGAGCTTTTTGGATAACAAATAGTTGGTCTTCTTTAGGCTCGATATCCAATACAAGGAACTTTTCAGCGTGTTTTGCTGCTTCTGTTTTGGTCGTGAGAAGAATAAGATCCATGTCGGCTTCGATCGAGAGTCTGTGGATTATGGTTCTTTTAAGATTGGCTAGTTTTGTCGGACCGATTGCGTTGATATCAATTTTTACAAAAACTAGGTCGTCTTTTGTAGGATTTGAAACAGGTTCGGACTGTGCCCCACCAGCAATAGTGAACGAAGTTGACGCAACAAGTACCACCGTCAGAAATCTTCTGAAAAGCATTGAGCCCCCCTCCCGTGTAGATGAATGTGCGTTCATTCTACATAATTCGGAAAGAAAGACCCATTGCGGAATGCGTTTAGTTATTTTTATGAAGATCGATATTGAGTTTAATCACGTTTTTATTTGGCAAACACTCAATTCCACCGTCGAGAGAGTTACGGCGAAACAAAAGATTAGAATGTCCATGGAGAACGCTCGCTTTGATAGACTTAGGAGCAGCGCCAACAGATTCGTAAAATCTGAGTTTTGATCCGGCAGTAACGTAGAGACCAGCTTCAACTGTGCAATTGTCGCCAAGGCCAATATTTATCCCTGCATTTGCTCCGATTAGGCAGTTCTTCCCGATCGAGATGACAGTATTATTGCCACCTGAAAGAGTGCCCATGGTGCTGCAGCCGCCGCCAAGGTCAGATCCTGTGCCGACGAAGACTCCAGCAGAAATGCGCCCTTCAATCATATTGGGACCTTCGCATCCAGCATTAAAGTTAACAAAGCCTTCATGCATGATGGTCGAGCCATTTCCGAGATAAGCACCCAGCCTGATGCGTGAAGCATCGGCAATACGAACGCCGCTGGGGATGACGTAGTCGGTTAATCTCGGAAATTTATCGACCGAATGTATCGAAAGTGTTTCGCCTTTGAGGCGCAGCTCAAGTTGCAATACTGGAACCTCTGTTGGGTCGACCGCGCCTCTATCGGTCCACACAACATTGGGCATGACTTTAAAAATGCCAGCGAGTTTTGTTCCATGCGGTTTAATAAGTCGGTGTGACAACAGATGGAGCTTAAGATAAGTATCCGGTACCCCGACTGGATCTTCATCAGATTCGAGAAATACCGCAACTGCGGGCTTTTTTGAATGATAAAGAGCTTTAGCTAAGGGGTTTTTTTCAATCAATTTTTCGAGAACTTCTGGTCCAATTTCAATGGTTTGGTTGCCGCCATTGTATCCAACAGCCGAACCCCAGATTTTCCAATCGTTTTCAGTTGGTCTGAAAAAAGGAGTGGGGAAGAAGACTTCTAGCCAACTTCCTTGCATGTTTTTAGTGCCAACGCCAATGCCAAATGCGAACATTATTGAACTCCAGGTTGCTCTGCCCACGAGGTCGGCAGGCGGTGATTGTAGCAGCTAGCACACGTAGGAAGGTATTTTTCTTCGGATCCCAAATCAACAACTGGTCCATCTAAGGTCGGAACATTGCCAAGAAGTTTGAGATTAAATACGCCTTTGCGGTTGCAGTATGAGCAGGTCGTTTTAATTTCAGAAATGTCATCTGCGAGTTCCATCAAACGCTTAGAGCCAGAAAATAGCTCATTACGAAAGTCTGTTCGTAGGCCGTAGCAAATAACCGGGATGTTTAAAGTGATTGTCACAACACGCAGTTGTTCAATCAAGCTCGCACTTAAAAACTGTGCCTCGTCGACGAGTATGCAGTGACTGTCCTTAAATGTTTCGAGAGGCAAGATCGAATTGGGAGTGACGAGAAGATCCGCTTCACGTTCAAGTCCTGCGCGTGACTTGACAGTCTCACGGCCGAAGCGGGTATCAAGTTCTGGTTTGATGACCAAAACTTTTTTATCTTGCTGATTGTAAGAGTAGGCGACTGCGAGAAGATTCAGTGTTTTCGCGCTGCCAACGGCGCCGTATCTAAAATATAGTTTTGCCAACGTGGGCTCCGGTCCAGTGTTTGCTAAGACTCAGCATTTAAACACCGCCTGCTCGCCGCAGCAATCACTAAAAGTATCTATAAATTCAGATAAATACGGCAATTCCGACCAGCACTTTGAAGCCGGTGGTCGTGGTTGTGATCGCATTCTCGTCAGCGTCGTCTTTGTCACTTTCCATACGAAACTCAGCGCGCGGGTTGAATGCAACATTACTGTCTAGAAAAAGATTCATCCCACCACCAACTTTAATGACACTGCCAGATCTTTTCACTGCTTTCGCACCGTCGGCTTCGGCCGAAGACAATTGATAGGCAACGCCCCCGTAAGCGAATGGTACTAGGCTCTGCTTGTCGAGGTTGCCAAAGTTCCATTTAAATAGACCACCAACGGAGGCAGCGCTATTTGATACTTCGGTCACGGTGGTCGTCGACTTATTCGTGGTCGGGTCAACTACAGTTGTTGATGTGGCAGTCGTGAAGGACTTGTACGCGATATCTGGACCGAGTTCGAACGAGCCAAAGAGGAAAAGCCATTCCGTTCCGATATCGATAATAGTGTTGTTGTATGGATCTGTCTCTCCCATCTCGACTGATAGATAAGATAAGTCCATACGGACGTTGATCTCAGCTTTATAAGGCGCATCGATGCCTTCCTGCTCACTGTGTACCCCGGTACCGCTATCGCCATCGCTGGTTATTGCGTCAATACCGTCCGGTCCGAATGCTTCATCTTGCAATTGAACGTCTGATTTTTTGGCCTTCTTTTTTTTCTTTTTTGTTGCTTGTGCCAAGAGCTGCTGAGACGTCTCATCGCTGCTAGGGCCGGCCAAACTTGGGGTGGAGGCAGCAACAAACAGTAGCGTAGTGACAGCACATACCCAGATCCTCATAAATCTCCCTCGTGAAACGCAGTTATCTTTATATTTTACGGGTTTACGCCTAGATTGGCAAAAAAAGTCGCGCTTGATTCAGCGCTGGTGACGATCTTGCAGAATGTCAGAAGACGAATCGAATGAACCGGGTCTTTTTTAGGAGGATAGTTTATGAAACCGACACTTAAAACTAACGAAGGCCGCGTGGCCGTTCCAATTATAATGTGGATGATGGGTGTACCAGGATTTTTGGTTATCCTACTTTGGTTCTTCTTTTTCCGTGGATGATAGGCCGCAGAAGTCTTGATCATTCAGCCCGAGTTCAGGTCCATAAAGCCTGGACTCGTATTTTTTTCTATAACTTGAGAGAGGCGCGCTGGCGCTCAACCATATCGAAGTAAAACCCGCGCAGACTAAGAAGATGCTCGTGCGTTCCGTATTCAAGGATAGCGCCTTTGTCTAAGACAATGATCAAATCAGCATTCGTAATGGTACTTAAACGGTGAGCGATGACAAAAGTCGTCCGACCTTTGAAGAGTTCTTTGATTGCAGATTGAATCTTCTGCTCACTCTCTGTGTCGAGGTTACTTGTAGCTTCGTCAAGGATTAGAATTTCGGGGTTTGCCAGAAGCGCTCTTGCTATACTGATTCGTTGACGCTGGCCTCCCGATAGCTTCACTCCCCGTTCACCAATGAGAGTGTCATATTTGTTTGGCAGGTCAGAGATAAACTCGTCGGCATTCGCCCGCTTTGCTGCGCTGACGACTACGTCTTTGCGAGCGCGTCTATAACCGTACGAAATATTCTCTTCGACAGTGCCATCAAATAGAAAAACATCTTGCTGGACGATACCGAAAAGCTTTCGGTACGAATCTCGCGTGAAGCCTCTGATGTCAGTATCGTTGATGAGAATACTGCCTTGGTCTGGATCGAAAAATCGAGCGATTAGGTCTGTCAGTGTGGTCTTGCCAGCGCCACTTGGTCCGACGAAAGCAACGACAGATCCGCCTTTGACTTGAAAAGAGATGTCTTTTAGAACCGGCAGATCTTTTTTATAAGCAAATCCAAGATTCCGAATTTCTACAGACCGAACAGTTGCGGGCGCAGAAGCAGCGTCCAGAGCATCCGGTAGGTCAAGCGATTTGTCCATGATTTCAAAAACTTTTTCCATAGATGCCAGAGCTCTTTGAGTTTGACTGAGCGATAAGATAATGCGCCAGACCGGATAGAGCAGCATGGTTGTGTACATTTGGAATGCTACTATATCACCGATACTTGCGGAGCCCTTGATATACAAAGACCCACCAAGCCAAATGATGATGAGACCGACGAAGGGAATAATAAAACTCCATCCGGTGCCTACGATAATCTCGATCATATCGGCAAAAATCTTTTTCCGGATAATGCCGTGGTGTCCGACTGCGTAGTCAAGTTTCTCTTTTCTTTCGCCACGGAAGGAACGAACCACTCTGATCCCGGAGAATGTTTCAGCAACTCTTGCATCAATCTGTGAGCGGTCGTCGGCCATAGATTTGTAGACTGGGCGTGCTTTTTTCACCCAAAGAATGCTTAGGTACGTCAATAGTGGCAGCAACGCCGCCGCTGCGATAGCGAGTTCCCAGCGGATGGAAAACAAGATGCCGAGTGTCACAAAGACTTTGATGATTGCTACACCGGGAGAAATAAATGCCATCTGAACAAGGCCGGTGACATTCTCAACGTCCGAAGATAGCCGAGAAACAATTCCTCCCGATTTCGTGTCATTGATGTAGGAGAGTGGCATTTGAATCAACCGGTCGAACAGCCGCTTGCGCAAAGAGAAAACAACCTGTGAATTTAACACAGTCATCCGGTTGGTGCGTAGGGCCCCTAGAAATTCTCCGAGTAAGAGTGTTCCTAAGACAGCCCCACCGATCCAATGCAGCTGCTCAAATTTTGTGTCTGGCGGCACCGCTTCTGCAAGTAGAATACTGTCGATTATATATTTGGTCGCCCAAGGCAAAATCATCTCGAGCAGCATGCCGAGAAGTGCCATGAGGAAAATCAATCCGAGTGGGATTTTGTAGGGCCAAAGCCACTCGCGGTATTTTTTCCAATAGTAGTTACGATCCGGGTTGGTAGCGGATTTTTCGTCTTCACTTTCGGAGTCCTCAGATTTTTTATTTTCTATAGACTTGCGGAAGGCATAGTAATTTTGCTTGGAGGAGAACTTTTTCTTTTTTGTCGGAGCATGTGCGTCTTTTTTAGAGGTCACTGCTGCCCTTTGTATTTTCGAATCAGAAGGAGTTGTTCTTCGATCATCTTTGCTAAAGGAATGCCTTTGGTGAGCAAAACGACACACTGGTCTTGTTCAGGGTTATATCGCAAAACAGTTCCGGAGACATCAAAACTTTTGCCGTCTTTGAAAAAGACTTTGCCTTTGAATGGAGAATTTCTATCGGGAGTGATGGAGTTGTTGCATTTAAATTTCAGACCTTGCTCTGACACATCGATCATTTCGTATTGTTGTCCATTGATCAAAACGCTTGGACGATCCGAAACCGGATACTCAAGTCGGTAGTGACCCCTTTTTTGGCTGGACCCCATTTGATTAACTCCCGAAATTACTATTTAATTTTACCTTTTGCGATCCGCCGATCCAAGTACCGGGACAAAATTGCTGTGTGTCTCTAACCAGAACAAAAGCCCGATCTATGGTAAAGTCTTATAAAAGTACAAATTCTGTCGAAAATAAGTGCAGCAAGTGGAGTTTGCGATGAATATAGGAACCGTATTCGCGCGCGCTATGTTTCCGGTCCTGCTCGGGACCTCTCTGGCTGGGTGCGGAAAATCTGGCAGCGATCGTGAAAAACCGCAGTCCGACCAGGCAGTCGGTGCGCTAACTGTACCTACCTCCCATAGTATGTCGATGAATCTCGATGTGGCAACTGGTGGCACAGATCTCGACGCGCTGATGAGACTGACTGCAGTCAAAAGCGGTGCCAATCATCTCCAGGCGATGATCTATGTTTCTACGGTTGAGACAAATATAGCACAAGTCCTGAAATTGCCGATCAAACTTCTTAAGGCGGCAGAGAGTAAACAACCTACTCAAGCGGGAACCGATACGTGGATATATAGTTTCGATATTCTTGATAACAATCGAGTTTTGACCGCGAATTTGACCGCTATCCGCCAGTCAGCAACAGCGACTTCCTGGACTATGAGGGTCACATCTTTGCCATCTGACATTAACGGATGCTGTACCGATATCGTTTTTTTCGAAGGACAGTCATCTGCTTCCGGCAGTGGTACCTGGCAGGTCTATGACATTACAAAACCGAGAGACTCAGCAATACTGTTCTCGGTAGTCTATGATTACAAAAGTCCTACGAACAAAGTTTTGTTAGTTACTATGAGCGGCGAGTCAGCCCAAGGACGGTTGGGGCGTAATTCGACGGTTCGTTATAGTGCAAACGCTGATGCTTTATCTCTCGAGATTTCTGATAGTTCAAATCAAGGAAAGCGCTTTTTAACTTGGAGTGAAGCAAATAAGTCGGGTGAGCACACAGATCCACAGAAGAGCAGAGTGTGCTGGGACACTTATGTGAATAGTTTCGTAGACGTGAGTTGTGAATAGTAGGAAGGATTCAGATTTTAGTCCGGAGCGCGCTCTTTCATCTTCTTTTCGAGATCTTTTTTAATAGCTGCAGGCAATTTGGTCAAGTCACCGCTTAATGCTTCTGCCGGTAACTCAATACCATGCTCATTTTTTAATGCCTCGATCTTAACCGCTTGGGTACTGGGCTTAGACTTTGTTCTGCTCATGACAAGATAGCCTACGATGGCGAGCGATATTAAGGTGCCGATAAGTCCAAACGCGCGCATATGAAATCCTGTTTTATGAAGCCATCGCTAAATCTATGATTTCTTCAAGAAGCTCGCCGTATGAAAGCCCCGCTCTCTTGGCAGCTGTCGCAAAATCATCGATCTTTTTTATGGATGGGTTTGGGTTTACTTCGATAATAACGGGTTCGTTTTGTTTATTGAGGCGAAGATCCACACGGGCATAACCCTTGAGTTTGAGACTCTTGAAAATGACTTCGCAATCTTTTTTTAGCCTAGCTTGCAGTTTAGCATCGATATTTTTCGCAAACCCGCTGTCAATGCCGTATTTTTTCCTGTAGGTGTCGTTCCATTTCGCAGTGAAGGTGAGCATTTTCGGTTTTTTTGATGGCAGTTTTTTAAAGAATAGCTCCTGCGGTGGCAAAACTTTAATCTTATCGCTGCCCAGAAGCCCAACATAAAGCTCTCGCCCGTCGATGTACTCTTCGACAATGGCGTCGCATTCAAAGTGCTTGTGAATAAACTTCACTCTACCGATGCAATCTTTTAAATTCGAAACCAAAGATGCCGCTGAGATGCCCTCGCTGGAATCTAAACCGACCGGTTTGCAAATCGCTGGGAAGCTTATTTTTGAATGTTGCAGCATCGCGATGTCATCGACTGGGACAACTACAAACTCTGGAACTTTGATGTCATGAAAGCTGAGGATTTTTTTACTCAGACCTTTGTCTTTGCAAATGGACAAGGCATCGGGAGTGGCACCGGTATACGGGATATTTAACAGCTCAAGTAAGCCAGCAAGATTTGATTCGTTTTCACGGTTTTCTGCGAATGATTCACACTGGTTGAAAATCACATCGGGGCGATGTTTTTCCAGATAGGCGATCAGCGGTTTGATATCGTTGTGAATGCCAAAGGCAGCGACTTCGTGACCGAGTTTGGTCAAAGCGCGTGCGACATCTCTCTCATCCTTCCATTCGTCGCCGATCATAAACTTTTTATAATCGGTTTCTTTAGGAGGTGTGTAAGGGATGTCGAATAGTAATAGAACTTTTAGGCCCTGTTTAGGCATAGTAAGTATCCTAGAATAGAAGGCTTACTATTATTGTAAGGGGTCTTTCAAACGATTGATAGGTGCGGGTTTTCTGTCAAATTGCTGACAGCTTTTGTAGCGTATTTTTTTGCTTTAATGCGTTTTTGGTAGAGGCTACTTAAAGTTGTACGCATGCGAATTGCGTTGTAGAAATCGGGCTTGTCTTCTAGGTGTGGTTTTCTATCGCCATATTTTCTGATCAAATCTGCAACATAAGATAGTTTTTCAAATGCTGCCGGCCAGTTACGGTACTTTTTTTCCCAGTTCGATTTTGGATTTACGATCACTGCGAAAGTTTCAGCGAAATCTTCATCTGGATGCGCTTGCGCGTAAAAGCCAGGTAAGTTGCGGACGAAATCCTTCGAATGACGGTTTGGAAGATAAATGTCCGGGCGGTATTTCAGCTCAGGATTGCCAAAAATTTGACTCCATTTCTTGGTCTGTGAAACCCGGTAAGCGTGGTCAAAGCAATGACCAGACTCATGCCGGATAAGTTTCATAAACCAACCAGGGGTGCGGCCTTCGACGTGATTCATCATCGCACTTTCAAGTGCCATGAGCCGAGGATGCGCTAAGTAGAATGGAACAGCGATGGATGGAATACCTTCAGGACTAAACCACTCATCACCAAAATAAACAGTCGGGCGCAGCTGAGATAGACCAGCTTGATCGAGGTCGCTGTAAAGCTTATCAACCAATCCGCGCAAACGGCCTTTTTCTAATTTCATTTTGAGGAACTTTAAATCGCAAAGTCTGGCACTAAGAAGGACTCTGTTGTCTATCTTTTCGAGAGGAATGGCTTTTCCTCGCAGTAGTATTTCTGACATCATTGCCTCACACAACGTAATCGTGAGAAAACATGGTCAAGGTCTCGAAAGTAAAAACTGGAGCAGGAGCAGATTCAACAGGCGAAAGATTTTGTTCTTTAGACGCCACCAACATGAGTGCGAGGAAGCTATAGGGTCCGAGATCTCGGTATTACTTTAATCTTCAAATGGATAGTTAACAGAGGGTCTTGATGAATGCAATAGCCTTAAAAAATAAGGGTATTTTTGGTCGGTTAGGATAATTTCTTGGAGAATTTGGCGTATGGCGGAAGGTGGCGATATAGCTTATTTTTCTTTTCAACCCGCGGTAACTCATTAGAGCCAGGGACCCGGCTCTAACTCATCCTCGCTAACCTCATTGGTAGGCTGTTACCTGAATTTTTTTAATCTGCATGAGCGTGTCATTGTCACCTAACTGAGTTAAACGCACGTCAACTTGGTTGAACTTCTTGTCTTTGCAACTGGATGTCAGGATAACTGTCTGCTCAGTAGAATCTTTTACTTTGGTCCATTTTTCATAAGAGCCTTCGCGCTCACCGTTTTTATAGCAGCGGACTTCTAGTTGGATGTCCTCAAACGCCTGACCTTTTCCTTTTTTATCGAGCCAAGTGAAGCCAATGCCGCGGTTTTCTCTTTTCGAAGAGTACTCTTCCATATCGGATAGTTCGAATGTCGTTTCACTTTTTGTCATATATAGAGTAGCGCCAGTGAAGTCAGTGTACATATAAGGGTCGCCTTCGAGGTTATGAATCGCAGTGGCATCGATTCCTTTTGAAAGATCCTTATCGTCTTTCAGCTTCATGAGGAATACCGTTCCTACTCCGCGAAACATCCCGATCATCCTACCGTCGCCAAGTCCACTCATTGGACCGACGTTGATATTCAGCTTGTTCATATTAAACGAGCCAAAGCCGGTGCAGTTAGCTTCTTTGGAAAGACACTTAGCCGGATAGATCGCAAGTAATCCATTTCCTTTTCCTGCGGCCCAAATAGTTTTTGATCGAGACTCAAACCCGTAGGTGTAAATTCCTGTGCCGTTTAGAATATTGCCATCTCGGTCGCCTGTAACAGCGTAGGACCCTTTTCCTGGTTCGTCTTTAGGTCCAACAGTCTCTTTCGCTAAATTTGTCGATTTAAAGCTGCCGTTCGGCGCACTTGTTGGTGACTTTGCTTTCATCGTATCTATGTCGATGCCTAGAATACCTTCCGACATGTTTACCCACTGCGAGTAATAGATCAATCGGTCTTGGTCGACGAAGCAGCTGTAGCCCCATTGCTTCGTTCCAGCAGAGCCTTCACGGCTAATCGTGCCAAACTGTGGTGCAAACGGAGCGCTGTTATCCATTGGAATTTCAACAAATTTTCCCTTGCCATAGCCCATACCGAGAAAGCGTTTTTTATCGCGTTTGTAGGAGACAACGCAGACACGGTCGTCACCGGCAGGTCCATCGAGTTTGAAATAGTGCTTCGCACCTAGTTTCTTTAAGTCGCCTTGAGGCGTACTCTCTGGATCAATCCAATAAAGGTGACCGCCAGTTTTAGAGATGACGATGCCACCTTCTGTTACGTAGGTTCTAGCGCCACCGTCGCCCCCGGTGATCCCCGTCCATTTTTTCGTTTCTTTGACTTCATCGCCTTCAAGGCGCATGTAAGTCGCTTCGCCTTTGGTAGTGACACCCCATATTTGGTTTTTCTGATCTGGTTCGAGAAGTTTAACTAAAATTCCACCAGCAAATTTCTCGGTATCGAATTCTCTAATAGGGTCTTCTGGTTCTTTGTCACCGGTATCAAATAGTGTGCCTGGTTCAAACCCTGGTGGTGTTTCAGTACCCTCTTCACCAGCTTCATCACTGTCATCTTCACCTGTTTCGGCTGCGCCACTTTCTGTTTTGTTTGTACCGCCTTTACCACCTTTTTTCGGACCGCTTTTGCCGCCAAATTCAGTTGAAGTACAGCTGGAGAACGCGACAGCGATGACGCATGCCATGGCGAAAATTATCGATAAAAAGCTTTTTAAGTTCATACGAGCTTTCCAATATTAGTAGAGTTGGATGATTGCAGCCAAGATGTCGTCGGATCTCTTATAGGTCGAAAACTCGTACCCATATTTCTTTTCGCCCTTGTCGCTGACTGCTTCGACTTGTGCGACTTCGCTTATTTTTATCCGTCCATCACAAATAAGTGTCACCCCAGGCATCGGTCCGTCTAAAGTTTCAATTTGATCACTACTGCATCCGGAGGTTTTATAGGCGGTTTCAAGCTCCGACCATGGCACAGAGTAGAAAGGTGTCGTTTGATCTTTTTTATAGAAGTTTAATGTCGGGTTGCCGTTCTCTTTATCTACAGCTCTACCGCCCCAGCGCACAGTGAGATGCAATGCTGGAAGGTCTTCATGTACGTATTTTTCAGGATTAGAATTATTCATTTGCACTGGCAGGAACGAGTATTTTTGTCCAACCTTTGGCAGATAGAATTTGGGCTCTCTGGCGCAGCTAAAAGGCAGAAACCAAATGCCGGCCAAGATGCCTATAGCGATAGGAATGAACATCGTCTTTTTCATGTTTAGACCTTGATTCGTGGTTTTTCTGTACTCAGTATGGGTAACATATTGGATATGCACAAGTGTTGTGTGTGCTGAAGGTAAAATTGGTGAGTAAAAACGGCGAAAGATACGTATAGAAAAGGGGGGGGGGGCTGGAGCCCCCCTTATGCTTCTAAAAGAACAATTTTTATTGGGTCTTTACAGCGAACTGGTAGCTGGTTGATGCGCTGCCATTTACTATCAGTTTGCCACTAAACGCAGTCAACTCCGGGCTACCTAATTTGCCGATCATGAATGACGATTCTGATGCGCCTTTCTTGGCGACGATTTCCATGTTCTTGGTGTTGTGATCGTAACAGATGCCTTTGATTGTGTATGTTGCTCCCGAAACTGTGACGCTACCGGTTGCTGCATGCTTAGAAACGTTTGCATTTGCAATTTGGCAAACGAGTGACGCTCTTTGTTGAAGAGGTAATGCTCTCCGATCAGCAGATGTGATTGCAACGCTAGTGTCGACCGTTGCGCCAGCAGCAGTTGCATCTCCCGAAAGCCTTAGAGGCAACGTTCCGTCGCCAGGTAGACGAAGGGGCAACGTGCCATCACCTGCTTCAGTGTCATCAAGGGGTAACGTGCCACCGCCAACAGGATCAGTCGCATTCTGCGCATGCAATGCGTGACTTAGAAATATTGTAAGAATAACGAAAATGATGTTCAACATTATTAAAACTCCCCAAAGTTTAGATGCTCTTAAGTACTTGCTAATTTGTAACCCATGCGACCTGACAATAGGACTACGGGTTGATTTTCATACGCTTCAATCAAGTTTCTCGCACGTTTTGCGATATCAAAAATGCGTGGATCGTGAATGCGAGGCTTATAAGCCTCTTCTGG
Source organism: Pseudobacteriovorax antillogorgiicola (assembly GCA_945862295.1). Taxonomy (GTDB): domain Bacteria; phylum Bdellovibrionota_B; class Oligoflexia; order Oligoflexales; family CAIYRB01; genus CAMAXT01. The sequence goes on along the minus strand of CAMAXT010000014.1, from coordinate 20,921 downwards.
CCATAGCTCAGTAGCTAGAGTTTCTTTATTAATAAAGTCGGCTTTTTCGTGAAGTTTTAATAGAAACTGAAAAAGTAGCGGCTTGTCGTGAAAGCCGAGCCATTTATTTTTAACAAGAATCCTCTTGTTAGCATTGTCAAACTCCATCGGTGTATTGATGGAGAAATGCTGCTTAAATCTGTGGTTAACGACGAAGCTGAAAAACAGCTGTTCGCTTTGATCCACAAACGACTGCAGAATATCGAGCGTCCAGAGTAACTCTTGTGTCTGGCCATCTTTTTCGCAGACACAGGCTATGCCGTAAAGGCTACGAGTGATGAAGTAAGTCCAAGTAAGAGATGCAGAAGTTGAAAGCGCTTTTTTGAAATATTGTTTTGCAAGTTCGCTGCTGGCACCGGATACAAAGTAGTAGTTGCCTAGAAAGATTAGAAAGCTGATTTTCTCATCTTCACGAGTGAGTGGCTCAAACCCATGGAGTTCAGAAATAATAGCTGGGATTTTCCCGTAGTCACCTTCCGTATAGTACGTGTTGGCGACTCCAAGCAGGGCTTTGAACCGATAATTACGGTCTTTGCTGTTTTCAGCGATCTCAATAAAAAGGGCTCGGGCCTGCGTGGAAGCGCTGTCGAAATAGCAAAGACGTGCTGCTGAGTACAAATAAGCTTCGTCGAAACTATCTTTTTGCTGACTAACACTTTTTAGGTATTTCTTAGCGTCTGCGACGCGGTGCAATTCAAAAAGGGTATTGGCTTTCAAAAGAGCACGCTCAGAATCCAAACTAATGCCGCCCTTTTCCTGCGCTTCTAGCGCTTTCAAGAGGTCTCCGAATTTGCTTCTATAAAACAAATCTTGTAGTGCGTTCATCGGTAGAGTCTGTTCTGTCGCAGACATGTGATGACTCCAGTCCAGTGTGATCCCTAACTTGTTTTTAATGCTTTTAGGTTTGCAATGAATGCACTTGCAGCTTTCGTGCCTGGATTAAAATCGCATTTTGTTCAATATTTACTGATGGTCGCGCTTAAAATCTGGTCACATAATGATCCCAAAAAAAATTATTGAGTTCAGTATTGTGACCAGTTAATTTGACGCAGTAGCGTAATCATTGTTCTGTGAATTCAGTGGGGTTTTTCTACATTAGTAATTAAGCGCGCACCTTTTTGAAACGTAACGTAGGACCAAGCCCATCGGATGAGAACGATCACTCTGTTGTGGAATCCGATGAGATAAAAGATGTGAACAAAAATCCAAATGATCCAGGCGAAGAATCCCTCGATTCTAATAGGTCCAAAATCGCAGACCGCAGACGCCCGACCGATCGTTGCAAGAGACCCTTTATCTGTATAGCTAAACTCTGCGCGTTCTTTTTTATTCAGGTCGGCTATAATGCAACGCGCAACATGCCTGCCCTCTTGCATGGCACCTGGGGCCATTCCCGGTACATTTTTGCCGTCCTTCCATGGCACTGAGGCGATGTCACCGATAGCGAAGATATGTCTATCAGTAGAGATACTGAGATCTGTGTTGGGCACAATGCGGCCTGATTTGTCACGAGCACATTCGAGTTGAAGCGTTAGTGTTGACGGTCTTACGCCAGCTGCCCAAAGGACCGTTCGAGTAGAAATGTATTGTTCGCCGAGGGTAACCCCATTCTTATCAACGTTGGTCACGCGAGTTTGCAGGAGCACCTTAACGCCGAGCTTTTCGACCGACTTCTTTGCTTTCGCCCAGATCTCTTCATGGAAGGTTGAGAGGATTGCATTGCCAGCTTCGACTAGATAGATCTTGGTCATCTCGGGTTTGATATTAACGAAATCACGGGCAATCGAGTACTTTACGATTTCGGCGATCGCCCCTGCCAGCTCTAAACCTGTTGGCCCACCGCCAACAATGACGAAGGTAAGGTAGGATTGTCTGAGCACTGGATCGTCGGTTTGTTCGGCAATTTCAAATGCGGAAAGTATTTTTCGTCTGATCTCGATCGCGTCTTCCAGGGATTTTAATCCAGGAGCGTTTGCGGCCCAATGCTCGTTGCCAAAATAGCTGCTAGTCAAACCCGCAGCTAAAATTAAATAATCAAATGTTACTTGAGAGTTGTTATCCAGGGCGATGCATCGTTCTTTTTGTGTGATCGAAGTTACAGTGGCCATTTTTACCAGTGTATCCTTGCGATTTCTAAGTATTGCTCTTATCGGCATCGCTATCTCTGCCGGTGAGAGCCCAGCTGTTGCGACCTGATAGAGCAGCGGTTGAAAAAGATGGTAGTTATTGCGATCCACAATCGTTAGGTGGATGCGAGCATCGTTCGATAGAATTTTTGCTGCTTCAAGACCAGCGAAACCAGCACCGATCACCACAACTTTTGTTAACTTTGTCTGCAAACGATGCTCCTCTTCAGTTTCTAGTAGGCAAAGAGAGTGTAATCGATCGCCAAGAAAAATAACTTGCGAATGCCTCTGCTAATTAAAGAAGCAGAACTCGTCTCAGAGGCCGATCGATTTTCTTAACCACCTATTTTTAAAGAAATAACTATTTCGGAGATACCGTAGGCAAAATGATTCTTAGAGCTTGATCACTTTAAAATTTTGAGGCATATTTATCGACCTCTGGGGGGGTATAGCTCAGTTGGTAGAGCACTAGATTTGCATTCTAGGGGTCAGGAGTTCGAATCTCCTTACCTCCACCACTTTAAAGTTCTTACTTGAGGCTACTTTTTTTAAGTAAGCCAAAAACAAAAAGAAAAAAACAAAAGATCAAATTGCAAAAGTGAGTCAAAACTTGGGAAGTTGACTTCCTACATTTGCATTTCAATAGCCAACGAGTTGCTATTGCTACGATACACCGCGACTTAGAGAACGTTTTTATCGGGTGTATCTATGTCGATGCTGGAGGTGTGCTCGGAGCCCACGAAACAACCGGGGATCAGCTATTCTTGGTGACCTCAGGGCGGTCGACCTGCAAGAGGTGACTGACCTTTGGAACTGGCTCAAAAGTTTCGAGCGAGAACAAATCCGTCCTTATAAGCATTGATTTTCATAACCTCTTACGTCGGTGGGACGACGAGGATTGAGTAGTCCATAGATAGCATGAAATGAAATGGCACTCTTCCGATGGAAAACGGCCGGCGATGAATAGTTTGATGGCGACCAAAGACGATAACATCGGGCGTAGCTATGTCTATTGCCTTTTCTAGTCCGAGTTTAATACCGCCATCACGGATTTCCGGCCAATAGTGTCCGCCTGCAGTTTCAAGAAATTGCGTTCTACCTGGAGCCCTCAATCGAATTCTTGTATGGAGGCTGCGGTGAGTCTCTTCCCAAAGTTCTGTGGGACTAATGTGTGCTCCAACATCCTCTTTGCGAAGCTCGCGCAATTTTTGAACGTTATGCGCAAAGTTTTCCATCGTAAGTGAGTTAACGTAGATATGATGAACATCCGTCTCGCCTAGCGCTATCGCAAGATCAAATCCCACTAATACAGCGCGCTCGCAACTTTCCGATAGATCGTCAGCTACTAGTATATCAAGTGCTTTCCTATTCAAATTAAGTTGGCGATTGTCATTAATTACAAGTACGGGTATCGGCGATTCTGACATCAGAGTCAAAGCCGTTGAGAGACCCTTGGGAATAAAGCGGAGACTCCCTTTAGCCGCACCAGTGACTATCAATGAGGCTCCACTTACCACCGCCTCAGATAAGATCACCTGTGCAGGTGTTCCAATCACGACTGAGGTCTCGACTTTTATATCCAGCTCGAGAGTGTTTGCGAAACGCTGTAGTTCGTCTTCAACTTGTGCCTTTAGTTCTGCGCTTTCCGAACGGATCATCGCCGTAAAGTCATACATGTCGCTTGGCTGGAGATGCAGATTATTTACCTCGGCTGGCTCGATTGCTGCGACAAGACGAAGTCGCATGCCGGTACGTTTACAGAGAGATGCTGCCGCATTCAATGACGGGTGGCCGAACTCACCAGGTTTTACAGATGCTAGGACCAATGAGTGGGGGCCTTTGTAGGCTTTGGGCATTTTTTAAACTCCAATAGTTGCGATTTCAGACACCTCTTTGCAGATTCCATGCCGCGCATTTTGCGCCTGTTTAAAGCAAAAGCAGTGGTATATGGCGCAGAAACTGTGAAAAAAGTGCGTTAACGTCGTCAATGGGTCCTGGGTATCTGAAAAAATCGAATTTGAAAAATCTTGTTTACATTGACGCTCGTTTACCAGTTGTCGTTTATCTTCTTGACGAGGGAGACCAGTGGTATTCTTGTCTTCCTGCATTCGAATATTGAATAAAAATTGAGAAACAAGCATAGGAACCGATAATGAGCAACGCCAGCGGAGAAAAACTAATTTCTATTCAAGATGCCTTGAACTTTGTCCGCACAGATTCGCGGATTGTCATAAGTATGGCGGGTGCTGAACCACAGGAATTTCTGTCAAACATTCAAGAGCGCTGCCAAGATTTGACAAATGTAACGGTTCATTGCGCCAATCCAAGCAAACAGTATCCCTGTTTTACTGACCAATCTCTCAAAGGACGCATAGCATTAGAAGTTATGTTCTTGACGTCAGCCGTGCGTAATTTTCACGGCAACGATATGGTTTATTATGTGCCGCAGCATTTGTCACAGTGGGCAGAAAATATCTTCCTTCGTGGAGAAGTCGATATCTTTTGGGGGAGCTGCACGCCGCCAGATGCTCGCGGATTTGTTAGTCTAGGACCAGGCGCATGTTATGAGCCAGAAGTTTTACGACGGGCAAAAAAAGTGATTTTAGAAGTCAATCCGCAAATGCCCATGACCTATGGATCAACACACGTGCCGCTTTCTTGGGTAGATCATTTGATAGAAACTAATCATCCACTTCCTACGCTTGAAGTATCTGAAGCTGACCCAGACGACAGAACAATAGCTAGATTAGTTGCCAGCCTAGTTCCTCTCCACGCCACTGTTCAATTTGGCATTGGCGGTATTCCAAACGCGCTTGCCGATGCGCTTTCTGGTATGAAGGACCTCGGCATTCACACCGAAATGATCAATGACGCAATGATGGACCTTTATCGGCGAGGGGTGATTTCTGGTAGGTATAAAACGATCTGGCCAGGAAAAATCGTCGGTGCTTTCGTATACGGTTCAAAAGAGCTCTATAATTTTATTGATAATAATCCGCTGATCGAACTTCAGCCCGCTTCCGTCGTCAACGACCCATACCGTATTGGTCGCAACTATAAAATGACTAGCATCAATACAGCTGTAGAACTGGATCTTACCGGCCAAATCTGCTCTGAATCAGTGGGGCACCGAGAGCTTAGCGGTGTCGGAGGTGCGTCTGAAACCCACATTGGTGCTCAAAGATCTGCGGGCGGGCGCGGTATCATCGCGATAAAGTCGGTAACAAAAACCGGTAAGTCTAAGATAGTGTTCGAACTTACGCCCGGCGCGAAAGTCAGCATTTCACGAAACGATGTCGACACAGTAGTAACCGAGTATGGTATTGCAGAGTTGAAAGGATGTTCTGTGGCTCAGCGTGTAAAGGAACTGATCAAAATCGCGCACCCTTCTTTTCGAGAGGAACTTTCGTTGCAAGCGCGTTCGGTTAACTATTTGTAGAGTTATTGTTGATTCATTAGTGTCTTGGTTCGTCATTACATATCATCGTTCATTGAATGCATGACAACCCTAAAAAAGGGAATTGCGAAAAACACCATAACAGATAGTTTATAGCCACCGTATATGAGGTAATGGCATTTACGGATTTCTATGTGTGTCGTCCGATGGTATCTCAAAAGGTAATCGTCCTCTGTCCCCTGGCAGTCAAATAGGTTATCAATCATTGACCGATACAATTGGCGCATATTGTGGTCAAACAGACGCAAATGTTGCACGCAATATTCGAGGCTTTTCCCACAGCTACTGCCAATGATTCTTTTAACACATCAATTTTGCAGACTATTGAAAGTTGGCACTGCATTCGCTTAGGGATTCAGCCTAAACGACGAAGGTAAGAATCATCACTATTACGGGGTAGACATGATAATTGAAGTAGCAGGAGATATAACTTTATCTGGCGCAAATGCAGTTGCACATGTTGTTGCACCAAACGACGAGTTTAAAACTGGGTTTGCTCATTCTCTAAAAGAAAGTTGGCCAGCACTGTACAAAGATTTCCGCCACTTTTGCCGTCAAGAACACCCGAAAGCGGGAGAGGTTTGGGGCTGGAAAGGAGCTGGCTCATCAACGGTCTATAGTCTTATGGTACAGGAACCTGCTGAAGGCCATAACTCACATCCTGGAAAAGCATCATTACCAGCGCTAAACAAAGCACTAGGGGAACTTAGAAAACTTTGTGACAAAGAAAAATTCACTACACTTGCAATGACTCGCTTAGCAACCGGCGTAGGGGGACTTGACTGGGACGATGTAAAACCTTTGGTCGACAAGTACTTTCAAAATAGTGACATGCGCGTCTATGTTTACCAGACTTATCGACCAAAAGTTAAAGCCATAGAGGACTAAATCCATCGGAGGCTTTGTTGCGAATCTTCAAAGCCTCTTTATTTTCTATTTTAAAGATCGCGAACATGATTGTGGCACTGCATACATTCTAGAGTGACTCGAACATACCCAAGAGCGACACCTTCTTGGTTTTTTGCTAGTGCATTTGTTACCAGAAAATCGGCAGCATTTTGGAAACTGCGCGCATAACTCATAAAAATTTCCGAATCAGACTTGTGCCATGTCGAAGCTTTACTGATGCTTTTTAGCAAGTCAGCGTTCTCTTTCAGTGCGTCAAAATCATTGCGTACAATGCCCTCAAGGAGACCGTGCGCTGCAACTAGCTTTTGCTTCATTAACATTTGAGTTGTGTTTGGTATTTTTGTTTCGGCAAACGTCGGGGACGCATTTAGCAGTGCGGCTGCAAGTAAAACTGTTTGAGTCATCCATCTCCTCATATAGAGTCCCTTTATGAAAAATTAGCTGGCCTTCGGTCGAATTTATTTCTTTTGCTGACTGTAAGGTGTTCAATTTCTGGACCAGGCAGGCCTTTCACTAAAGTAACTGAAATAATTAGAAATTTCTTAGGCTCGCGATGTCTCAAATCACTCGTATGTGAGAATTGACACTAAACAGCAGGCCCCATGATAAAGTTTATCGCGGTGCAGCCGAATGCCGTTATGGCGAATTTTCGGGTGAATAGCGCGTTGAGCGTCACTTCGGTTCGTTTACGAAGAGCCAGCGCAAGAATGTCGATAATCCCGTGTACCACCATTAGTTGGTTGGTGTTTATATAGCAGCTGGAATGTAAACCCCCGCTGGTTTTGAAGAAACATCCTTTAATAGCAAGATATGCCGTTTTTCAACGGCTTTTGTTTTTTTAAATTTAATTTTGGCACTTTTATAATCCTGCTTTTGATCGACTAAAAGCCGAGTAAAAAAAGTAAAATCAGAGCGAGTGTCTTCCAGCTTCGGTATAATCTGCACAAGTCATTTTTCAGGAGTTCTCATGCATTCGGTGCCTTATTTTCACGCACTTGTACTCGCATCTGCGACCATTGGTATTTTGGCCGCTTGTAAAGCCCAGCATGATCGCAGCAAAATAGAAAGCGTCGACGTACCAGTAGCTACTGAAAAACAGGTGAAGGAAACAGGGTTTCGTTGGGCCTACGGCGCAACAGATTTTTTACAGGCTGAACATAAAAAAAGAACAGGCGAGCAAGTTAATTTGAGCGAAGAAGCTCTAGGATTTTACCGGATCAGAGAAAATCTATCTCGGATCTTCAAAACCAATGCCGCATCTGTTGATGCAATCGATGCAGTAACCTGTTTGGGTTTTTACGGGCTCCAGTCTCAAACATTTGGTTCGAGTGAAAGTCTCAATGGGTTCGAGCTTGGTGCAAAGTACGGTGTGGTTACCGAAGAAGCTTATCCCATTAAATTTATTTCCATGACGCAACAGACAGAGACCTTTCAGGGCATTCTCGAACGAGTGAAACTGTTGTTAAGCGAAAAGAAGCCTGCGCTAATTTCAGTCGAAGATATCCAGCAAAAAATTATATTAAGACCAGATGCTACTAAATCATCACGTTCAGCTTTTAACAGTGTCCCACCTTCCTCGTTCGATTTTCTTGGAAAAAAATGGGAAGCTAAGGAATTTTTTTCTAAACACCTTACCGATGTGACAAACCCGTATAAACTTATGAATTTTAGTAGCCCAGGTGAGTTCGGAAAAATGATTTCGCTGGTTAAAAAAACATTGGCAAGTGGCTACGCGGTTCCGTTTGATCTCGGAGTTGACCGTCGTTTGGTTAGTGATATAACGGGGCATTCCATTTTTACCGGTAAAACATTTGTTACTAATATCCCGGCTGTCAAGAAATTCAAATCAGTAGATTCTTGCAGTATTAACCAGGCCAGTTTTCCCCAAGCATATCATTCGTCACTCATTGTTGATTTTGTCAATAAAGGAAGCAAAGAAGGCTCGTTTGAAAGTGAAGCTCAACTTGCGCGGGAAGTTAGCAAAGCTGGATCAGAGCTTGAATATATTAAAATACGAAACCAATTTGGTATTGATGATCTTGCTGGCAGTGCTTGGCCGATTCCAAGCGATGGTCATTTTCTTATCGACCAAGAGTATCTGCTCGCGAGTTTAAAAAACGGTGTTACTCTTCGAATCCTGGTACCAAAAACTGTAGCAGACGATGTAAAATAAAGAATGAAACAAAAGGTAAAGAAAGCAGAGGAGCGATTCTGTGCATAGAATCTGTGTATTTTGCGGGTCTGGTAAAGGTAACCGAGCTGAGTATTCTGTTTTGTCGCGGCGATTGGGATCTGCTTTAGTCGATCAAGGCCTTGGACTCGTTTACGGTGGTGCGAACGTCGGCTTAATGGAAACGATAGCTAATGAAGTACTTAGGCGTGATGGCTATGTCATCGGTGTTATTCCCAAAGCTCTCGTAGCAAAAGAAATCGCCCATCCCAAGCTGACAGACCTACGAGTCGTTGGTTCCATGCACGAACGTAAAGCTGTGATGGCTGAACTATCTGATGCGTTTATTGCAATGCCTGGTGGCTTTGGGACAATTGAAGAATTTGTTGAAGTTCTGACTTGGTCCCAACTTGGCCTACATCAAAAACCATGCGCGCTGCTTAATGTTTCAGGATTCTTCGATCCTTTCCTACGATTTATTGATCACATGGTAAAAGAAGAGTTTGTCAGCAGAGAATCAAGCCAGTTAGTTCTCTCTGACAGCGATCCTGTACGCTTGTTGCAAAAAATAAAAGATTGGCAGCCGCCACCGACACAAAAATGGATCGGTCGAGTAGACGCCTAAGCCTTCTACTCTTCGCCTTACATCGATGCCGAGCCGCTTTCTGCGGCTTTTTTTGCTTGGCGCAAATTATATTGCATTCTCGGATCTTCAGGATTTGCTTTCAAAGCTGTCTGAAAGTGAAAGATCGCTTCAGAGAACCTTTCTTTCTTCATAAAGTGGTTACCGAGTCGATAATGAGCATCTTGATGGTTGGGATCGAGTTTCAATGCTTTGTAGTAGAAAGCAATCGCTTCTGGCTCTTTACCCTGCCAGCGCGCCATATCGCCCATAAAGTATTGCGGATCAGCAAGGTCAGGGTTTAGCTTCAGTGCTGTTTCAAAACTCGCCGTTGCTTCTGAGAATCTTCGCAGCCTAAACATTGCGATTCCGTAGAGGTTGTGAAGATTGGCATCCTTGTCATTTATAACCAGTGCTTTTCCAAGATAATCAGCCGCTTTGTCATACTCTTTGACTTCGTTGACGATGATGCCAAGGTTTGTGTAGACCGTAATATCACTGCCAGTGTCTTTAACAACTTTTTCGTACTGTTTGCGTGCTTCTGCAAATTTATTTTGCGAGAAGTAGATTTCGGCCAAGATGAGACTGGCGTCATCGTTTTGTCTTTCATCTTTTATAGCTGCTTCAAGATGTGACTGGGCGTTCTCTTTGTCACCAGTGTGATAAAGTGCTAGGCCCAACAGAGCGTGGGTATGAGTGAGTGTTTCAGCGCCATTGGCATCCGCTGCTGCGAGTGCGATCGATTTCTCTAGGTAAGGAATGGCTTCTTTATAGGCTTTTTTCCGCACATAAAGCATACCGAGATTGGTTTGCGCGAGTGGATTTACCGGCTTTATTTCAACCGCTTTCAGGAAATGATTGAGTGCACCATCGTAATTTTTCTGAGCTAAATACGCACGCCCTAAGCCTAGATGAGCATCAGCGAATTCTGGTTGGAGTTTTAGTGCTTTCTCTAGATGTTCAACAGCTTTCACTACGTCGCCGTGCTCGCGCTCGACTTCTCCCAAGTAATAATAGATGTCAGCGTCGAGAGTGTTAACCTCTAGCACCTTATTGAAATGTTGAGCTGCTTTTTGCCAGTCACCTTTTTCTTTGAAGTCATTGCCAATATTTCGGTGTGCAATGGGGCTTAGGGGATTGACGCTAAGGCCGTGACTCCACAGGCTGCCATTATCTTTCCAATGTATAGTGTTGTTAAATGTTACCCATCCACAGCCGATAACAAAGCCGACAACTAGGACAGGAAGCCAAGCACGCCCCGGTGATGAGACAGTGTAGGCTGCAGCGAATGCGGCGCCGAATAATGCCAAGTATGAATATCTATTTGCGACAGTAGAGACTGCTTGGTCTTCGAAAAATAGCAGACCGAGAGTCGGAATCAGGCCGATTACAAACAAAACAAACGCTGTTCCATACCAATTCTTAGCTTTACCCTTCCAATAGGAGATTGCCATAAGAAGGAGCACAGGAAACGTCCAAGTAACAAAACCCCACCACTTGCTAATCACGAGGGATGGTGAGCGACCGTAGTCTGGACCAATAAGAATCGGAACGAATATTTTTGAAAGATAGAAACTCACAGAATCTAGGGCAACGACTGGTTTGGACCAAAATGGTAGCTCGTTGGCTAGAGCATGGGTGTCTTGGCTTCTAATGGCAAAATAGATAATTGGAAGAGCACAGAATGACCAGGTCATCAAAAGCGCGCCGGATGACTTGGACGACATCAATGAAGATTTTTTCGGTAAGCTCTTTTCCAAAAGGTATGCGAACACCGGCGTAACGATCGCTAGAGGTGATGAAAAAATTGCTAAAAGGTAGGCTAGAGACGCAAAATAAAGTCTTTTGTTCGATGGGCGACTCGACCAGTTTTCGCGGCTGGAAGATTGGCTAAGATATAAGAAAATTGCTAGAAATGAGAAGAAACCGGCTAACACGTAGTTGAACGCAGTGACGTAGGAAACCACTTCTGTTTGCAGCGGATGCGCTAGGAAAAGTAATCCACCAATAAGGCCAGCACCTACGTTCTCAAGCACTAACGCGAGAATTAGAAAAACAAATATAGCTGTGCCAATATGAAACACGACATTTAGACGGTGTAATACCTTCGGTGATACTTCGCCGGTAGTTGTTCCAAATAAACTCGTTAGTGACCAAATGGTTTTAGGTAGTGGCTTATAAACTTCGGTTTGTTTGGGTTGCCAATGCGACGCTATTTCTTTGCTGAAAGAACTTGAACCAATGTCAGCAAGCTCAGCTTTGTCATTCCAGATGAAATCTGAAGAAGGTGTACGAAAGAAAATTACAACACCGCAAACCACAATGATTATAGACACAATCAGCTTTTGCAAAATTACGCTCCGTCTATTTGGCTAAGCGATTTTATTTCCGTTTGGCAGACTTTCTACCACAATAAACCCGCGTGGCCGATAGATTAGTTTTTAAGCACCCGATTATATTAAAATAATTTTATAGTAATGAAAACGATTACTTATACGTGAGTGCCGGCTGAACTCGGCTGCTATGATTTTAAGCACAACGAGGAATGTCATAATGTTACACATTAAGATTTGTGATCTAGGTGAGTTTTTCTATGAAATAATTGATCACATCGCGGTCAATTTCGAGGTAGCGGCCGTGTTCTTCGGAATAAATTGAGACTTTTGCCTTGGCGATATCAAACCACCAAGCACTTACTTGTAATTTTCCAGATTGGATTTTTCTCTCGATATACGGATACGAACGAATATGGTCGACCTGGGTCAGAACATTGAGCTGCGAGATTTGATTGGAAGGCGACAGACTCGCGTTGAATGTAATTCCAGTTTTGAATTTATCGAGAGCTTCTGCGCCATTCTTAAGCCAGTCCCGTAGATTCGGATGAAGCATATCTTTGAGTCCCTCATAAATGGCAGCCATAGCTCCACACTCAGAATGGCCACAGATAATGATGTCCTTGACTTGTAGGTTATTCACAGCAAATTCAAGGGCAGCGGCCTCGGATACATCGCCTACGGAAAAGCCAGATTCATCGCACGGAGACACCATGTTTCCGACATTTCGAACCACAAATAAATCGCCTGGGTCTGTCGATGCGAAGATGTTTGGAGCTACACGGCTATCAGAACACGCGAACATCAAGGCATCTGGTTTTTGACCGAGCGCCAGGTTGGCAAACTTTATCCGTTCTTCTTGAGTGATTCGTTCTTGAAACTCGGCAAGTCCATTGAGTAGCTTACGCATGGATCCTCGCAATTAGTTTTTGTCAGCTGCGTGACCGAGAATCTACAGAGGACGATGGCTATCTGCAACGATTTTTGCTGGAAGGCTTGGTTAGGATGACCTTAGTTTGACAAAAAACGTGCTTCCTACCCCTGTCTTGCTGGTCACTCTAATGTCACCTTGCATAGCATTTACAAGGTGTTTAACAATTGAGAGTCCAAGACCAGTACCGCCTAGATCACGAGATCTAGCCTTATCAACGCGGTAGAACCGCTCAAAGATTCGCTCTTGATGCTCTTCTGGAATGCCAATGCCCGTGTCGGTAATTTCCACATTTAGCCACTCAGCAGCTGGTTTTACCGAAATGCCGATACGTCCACCGTCCGGTGTGTACTTGATTGCATTTGACAACAAATTATCAATGACCTGCGTCACGGCTTCATTGTCACCAAGAATATTGAGGCGGTGCCCATAGGATTTGAAATTCATGCGGATATTTTTTGCAGCTGCAACATCATCGTATCGAGCCAAGACACCAGTGATAATTGGCAAAAGATCTATATTGTGAATTTTGAAACTTGCTTCTGCAGCCTCAATCTTCGCAAGGCTTAAAATATCTTGGACCAAGGCCGATAGTCGATTGGCATTGCGGTCGATTTTTTCCAGAAATCGGTGACGAACTTCGGGATCAGCATCTGCACCTGAAAGCAACGTTTCGATGTAGCCTTTGATCGAAGTCAGCGGCGTTTTGATTTCGTGGGAAACATTGGCGACAAAATCTCGACGAACGTTTTCAAGTCTATGTAGATCGGCCATTTTGTTTGTAAGCTCTGAGCCTAATCGATTGAGGGTATCGCCCAAGCGTCCGATCTCATCGCGAGTGATGGTTTTCACTTTTGCATTGTATTCACCGCGCCGAAGAGCTTCAGCAACCTGGACCATTTCAGAAACAGGAACAGTCACACGACTTGTTAAAAAGCCGCCGATTAGAAGTGCGAACACAATGCCCGCGCCTGCAATGGAGAATAGTGTTGTTTGTATTAGCTGGATTTCTGCATTAGCTTTTGTTAAGGGCACTGCGATGCGGATAAATCCGATGATTTCGTTGTTAGATCTGATTGCTTTCGCTGTATACATTAGCTTTTCGTTCATTGTTGAGCTGAACCGAAACTCTTTGCCATATTCTTGATTTGCGGCAGCGACGATTTCTGGGCGAGTGGCGTGGTTTTCTAATGTTTCCGGGTTTCTTTCGGTATCGACCAATACAACGCCGTTTTTATCGATAATGTTGATACGGTTTTCATTTTTTCGCGCCGCTACCGTGAGTTTTTGACTCAATAAGCCAATACTCTCTTTGTTATTTAATGCATCTTCGGCTACGACTTCGAGAAAGGCGATTTGATTTGAACTAGAGTGATCAAGATTTTTGAAAGCGATTGTTTCGACTTTGTTGGCCACAAACCAAGAAATCAATAAAGCGCTCACAAGGATGAGCGCTGAAAACGTCAGGTAGATCTTCCAGAAAAATTTAGAGCGCAAAGCGCTCATTCGCGACATTTGTATCCAACTCCTCGAACGGTGAAAATGAACTCAGCTTCTTCGCCTAGTTTCTTACGGATGGACCGAATATGAACATCAATGTTTCGGTCGATAACATAGACGTCTCCACCGGTAACCTTCTCTAATAGTTGTTCTCTGCTAAAAACTCGACCAGGTTTTGACATCAGGGTTGCAAGAATCTTGAACTCAGCGAGAGTGAGGATTAGAGATTCATTGTTTAGAAAAGCTTCGTGCCTTTCAATGTCTAAAGCTACTGGGCCGACTGCTATACGGTCTCGTTCGGCTTTGACTTCAACTTTTCCGACTTTCTGTCTTCTAAGAACCGCCTTCATCCTAGCTAGCAGTTCTCTGGGGCTGAACGGTTTAGTCAGGTAGTCATCTGCGCCTAGTTCTAGTCCGATGATAACATCACTTTCTTCGCTTTTTGCGGTGAGCATAATAATCGGAATGCCGGCCAACTCGCTTTGCGCACGCACAGACTTACAGATTGTGAGGCCATCGATTTTTGGCAGCATAAGATCAAGAATGATAAGGTTTGGTTTTACACGCATGATTTCAGCAAGCCCGACATCACCTTCGGCGCAGGTGATAACTCTATATCCTTCTCGTTCAAGATTGTATTGAACGAGTTCAGCAATATCTGGATCGTCTTCTACCAATAGAATTGTTTCTTTCGGCATAGGAAACAGAACCTCCGGACCAGCTTTTGTAGGGACATTTGTATCAGTTTTCAATGTGATCTTCTCTCAATAAATCGGTTAATGTTATTAGGGGTCTAGCCAAAACGACCGTTGACATAGTCAAAAGTGAGAGGGTTATCGGGTGATTCAAACATCTTCTTAGTCGGGCCAGATTCAATCAGTTCTCCCTGGTACATAAAGGCGGTAACGTCTGAAATGCGGTGGGCCTGCTGCATGTTGTGGGTGACGATCATGATCGTGTAGTTAGCTTTGAGCGAAACAATTAAATCTTCGATTTTTTTGGTCGAAATTGGGTCGAGTGCCGAACAGGGTTCGTCCATCAAAATGACTTCGGGTTGCATAGCGATAGCACGCGCAATGCAAAGTCTTTGCTGTTGGCCGCCAGAGAGTGAATAGCCGCTTTCATCGAGTTTGTCTTTTACCTCGTCCCAAAGGGCCGCTGATCGTAAAGACTTTTCGACAAGTTTATTTAAATTACCCCGGTAGCCGTTGATCGATGGACCCCAGGAAACATTTTTTCTGATGCTTGCAGGGAAAGGATTCGGCTTTTGGAAAACCATGCCGGTCTTGCGGCGAATTTCGGCAACATTGACATTTTTACGGTAGAGGTTTTCACCGTTGAGATTGATGGTTCCCGTTATTTTTGCGTTGTCGACGAAGTCGTTCATTCTATTAAAGCAGCGAAGCAGTGTACTTTTTCCGCAGCCTGATGGTCCAATCAGAGAAACAATCGAGTTTCTCTCAACGGTCATATTAATATTTTTCAGTGCTTTGAAATTGCCGTACCATAGACAAATGTTTTCGGCTTCTATCACCGTATTTGTCCTTTCCGTTGTTGTTGAAAGTTTCAAAACTACCATTTTTTGAGTTTCTCCCCTCGATATCTGATAAAAACAGCGAGCGCATTTGAAACAAGAATTAGTCCCATAAGTACTATGATTCCTGTGGCAGCAATACTTTGAAAAGCTTCCTGAGGTCTAGAGGTCCAGTTATAGATTTGGAGTGGCATGACGGTAAACGAATCCATCGGACCCTCAGGAACAAAAGCAATATATGTAACAGCGCCCACAAGAATTAAGGGGGCTGTTTCACCTAATGCACGGGCCATAGCTAAGATAATGCCGGTCATGATTCCCGGCGATGCTGCTGGCAGAACATGAGCGCGGATAGTTTGCCACCGCTCTGCGCCTAACGCATATGCGGCATGACGAATTGATGCTGGCACATTCTTCAATGCTTCTCTTGAGGCAACGACAATGACCGGAAGAATCAGCAGGCTCATCGTCAATGCCCCTGATAGAATGCTACCACCAAATCCAAGGATTCGAACGAAAAGCGCCAAGCCGAGCATGCCGTAGATAATTGAAGGGATGCCGGCCAGGTTTGCGATGTTGATATCAATGATCTTCTTAATGCGATTCTCAGGCATGTATTCCTCTAAGAAAACAGCTGTGCCGATCCCTAACGGAATGGCAAAGAGTGCAGTGAGTCCTGCGAGATAGAAGGACCCGTAAATGCCTGCTTTAATGCCACTTCGGGCTGCCGAGCGAGAGGAAAAGTTGTTTAGGAATTCAAAGGAAAGATTATCATAACCCTTTTCGAACATTGACCAGCCGAGATAGAGCAAAACAAAGCAAATTGCAACCGTACTGCCGAAGGCCACGAAATGTAGTGCGTGGCTTTTAAAATTTCTCATCCCTCTATTGTGCGACCACACGCCGGTGCCAATGTCGGGTTTTTCGTTTTTCAATTCAACGGAGTCTTTTGGTTGGCGTTTTAATTGATTTCGGATGTCCACATCCTCCGCATTCTTTTAATAACAAGGTTCGCGACGATGTTGAATCCAAAGGTAAATACAAACAAAACAGATCCCACCGCGAAGATAGACTTATATTCGATGCTAGTGTGTGGAATATCTCCCATGCTCACCTGGACAATGTAAGCAGTCATTGTTTGAATGCTTTCGAAGAAACTTAGAGTTAATTTAGGCGTAGATCCCGCAGCGAGAGTCACCGCCATGGTTTCTCCAAGAGCTCGCGAAAGCGCTAGGATAAAGGCAGCTAAAATACCGGAAGAAGCAGCAGGTATCGTAATGTGGGTAATGATTTCAAATTTAGTTGCTCCGAGGGCGTAGCCACCATCTTTAATCGCGTTCGGTACGCCTTTTATTGCATCGTCGCATAAAGAAGATACCATCGGAACAATCATGATACCGACTACGATCGCGCCGCTTAAAGCGTTGAACACTTCTATGTCAGGAACAAGCGTTCGCAGAAAGGGAGTAACGACTGTAATTGCGAAAAATCCGTAGACAATAGTTGGTACGCCAGCAAGTATTTCCATTATTGGCTTGACAGCTTTTGCTACTGATTTCGGAGCAAATTCGTTTAAGTAAATTGCAATCAAGATACCGAGAGGCAGACCGATGATTCCAGCTCCAAAAGTAATTAGGAATGTTCCGGAAATTAGTGGCCATGTACCAAAGTGCCTGGGATCGAGGAGAGGCGACCATTCTGAAGTGAGAAAAAACTCTCTAAGACTGACTTCTGAAAAAAATGCCAAAGTTTCAGAAGAGAGAGTGAAGATAATGCCGATAGTCGTAAGGACCGAGATGAGGGCGAATGCAGCCAAAATGATTTTGGCTGCCTGTTCTTGTGCTTTTACGGCTAGGTTATGAGCTGTCACATGTCCGCCTAAGCAAGCAGTGTCTGCTAAGTCACAAATTAGTGCGAAGTCGTCATCCAGTTGCCTGTTTTGCCAGTCTGAAATCTTTTTGTTGCTTCGGTGTACATATCTGAAGGTAAAGCCGTGTATCCAACTTCTTTTGCGAGTTTCGCCGCATTTTTAAGGTAAAAGTTTACAAAGTCTTTAACTTCTTGTCTCTCAGCTGCTTTGGTACTGATAACAATGAAAAGTGGTCTTGCAAGGGGATAGCTACCGTTGCTGATCGTCTTATCTTCACCATGTACGGGGCCTTTGCCTTTGTCAATCGATAGGGCTCTCAGTTTAGAAGCATTTTCTTGGAAGTATGCGAAACCAAAATAACCAAGTGCGAATTCGTCGCCAGAGACACCGTTAACAATGACATTGTCATCTTCTGTCGATGTAAAGTCGCTTCTCATCGCCCGTGGAGTTCCTACGACTTCTTCGGTAAAGTAATCAAATGTGCCGGAATCAGGACCTGGACCGTACAAAACGATTTTCTTGTCGGGCCAAGCAGAGTTGACGTCTTTCCAGGTCTTAACTTTGGAGTTTGGTTCCCAGATCTTTTTTAGTTGATCGATTGTTAAAGAATCTACGAAGGTGTTCTTTTTGTTCACAATGATCGACAAGCCGTCATAGGCGATCGGAAGCTCGTAGAAGTTGATGCCTTTAGTTGCTGCAGCAGCAATCTCTTTGTCTTTGAATGGGCGCGAGGCATTATTGATATCGACTTCGCCATTAGCGAATTTTTTGAAGCCGCCGCCTGTACCAGAAACACCGATTGTAATTTTGATTTTTGGATTTGCGCTGCGGAATTCTTCGGCAATGGCTTCGGTAACTGGAAAGACTGTACTTGAGCCGTCAATTTTAATGGTGTCCGCTTTGGCGCTGACACTTGCAAAAAGAGTGATGATTAAAAAAAGAACATTTTTTGCGGTATAAGTCATAAGTTCTCCAACTTGACGTTACGCCCATCCTGGGCATTTCATGTATAAATTCATGTCCTGTCATACAGATCGATTGTAAAGATTCTATAAAGAATGGGTAAATATTGTGTAATTACGGTATATTGGACGGATGGCCAGTAAGCGCATTAGTCTGAAAGTCATAGATTCTAGAGATGGAGACTGAGGGGCGATCGTTATACAATGTATGAAGGTTTCCACCACAGCTTGAAATTTTCTTTTTTCGTTTCATTTCATGGGAGTCAGTATGACTAATATGCGTGCACGTCGGCTCGGTCTTTTTGTCATCGTCTTAGCACAATTATCTGTGTTCTCAGGATGTGGAAGTAAACCAAAGGGCAGCAGTGGCGGCGGAGTGGCCATTGGTAAAGTTGAATCGGCATTCCTAATTGCGGCGAGAGAAAATAGAATCCCTGTGCGTATTTTGATGGCAACAGGTTATTTGGAATCTCAACTTGTTCCGCAGATCGCTTTAGCAAATTACGTATCCATCGACAGCGATGAGCCTAGTGCCCGCGGTACTATCGTCACTGAGACCGCATTCGCTCAGACGTTTACGACCCTTGGGCTAGATAAAGAAAAGTCTGATTCCCAGACCTTAGAGGTGCAGATTGCAGCCTACGCTAAGTGGCTGCGAACCCGGATCGATACCGACGGCTTATCTTTAAACGAAAATCCAGTACTTAGAGACGACCTCTTTTATTGGATTCAGCTGATGTCTCGTGTGCAACGAAATGGCTTGGAGGGTCGGCAGAATGTTCAGATTCTTTTTGCGAAAGAGCTTATCGAAGTCTTGAACAATGGTTTTGTTTGGCAGAATCAAACTGATGCGTCTGAAACGATCACGTTCCAACCAGAACAGGCAAAGATTGAATACAAAGACTTTTCTCTAAACGGTCAGAACTTTTTCAACCTTACAGAACTTAACGGCCGTTTTTATGGTGCAAAGTATTTACCGCTAGCAACAGTAACCCCTAGTGACATTATCAATAAGCCAAAACGAGTTTCGATCATCCATTGCCCACTTACACTTTCGGCTTGCCTTGAGCTTCAGACGAGAAATGAGGAGAGCGACGTCAATCTGGCTGCTCACTACATCATCCCTCAGGACGCTTCAGTGTTTCCTGACATTATCCAAGTTGCCGATCACCAGGAAGCGGTGATTGTTACCAATAGCGCTGGTCAGGATGTACCTGTCACGGACTCTATAGTTGTTATGCTTGTAGGTAGTTCTGGCCGGAATATTTCTGGAAAAAGAGTTCCGGCGAATCCGACTTGGTTTACCTACTACCAACTTGAACGTATGCGTTATGCGGTCGATAGCATCTGTACTTACTTAGCAAAAACGCCAACTGAAGGTGTTGAAGTTAACCGTGACCAGTGTATGGCCTTTGACGGCGACAACGGACTATTCTTCCGCTCGCAAGGTCCAAGTGAAGAATACCGCTGGGGTGACATTGCAGACTATGATCGTTCGATCTTCCAAGCATACTTCCGCGCGACGCCGAAGCAGTCGGTTGCTTTTGAATTTCCAAACAAGAACCATATCTTTGCAGCAGGTCAGTCAATTCCACTTTTGATGCACGTTGGTCCTGATGCCAATGATCTTACTGTTGAGCGTCTTGCGCGTTGCCATAATGGCAAAGTTGTTTGGATCACAGTGCGTAATCGTCAAGTTTTCGGTGAGACAAAAATCGTTTTAGACGAAATTCTGCATGATGCAGGGCCAAACGATAATGGCGAGCATTTTTTCCGGATGAAGGTTTTTGGTCGGGATGGCTTATTGACTGGTTGGGCTGTCGATAAAATCCATCTTGTTGGGTACAAAAACAAGTCGCTTTACGCGTCAGAAGATCAGTGCGCTAGATAAAGTTTTGTGCGTTAAAACAAAGAGCCATCAAACTTTAGATTTTGATGGCTCTTTTATTTTTGCCTTACGGCCAGAGTAGATACTTATTGTTGATCGGTTCGTCTAGTGGATCGACACCGTCTCTTAGTGCAACTTTCTTCTCGAGTTGCATATCGTAGTAGTCGATAAACGTTTTCGTACCGTCACTTTTCTGAAGTTGAAGAACGTTTGGTTGGCGTTCTGTAATTGAAACAACCTCGAGTTCATCACCTTCCTGGAAGTCGTCATTTTTTTTGCGCGTAAGTTTTACAACATCAGTGGGGAGTGCATCGTGGAGTTTTGGCGGCGGCACACGGCGAATCGTTTGCTTCTCACCTTTTAAGTCGACGTAGGTGACATTGTACGGAGTGCGGCTAAATTTGATTGCTTCATCTGCCATGAAACTAACATAACCCCTTATAAGAATGGCTATAGCTCAGACTTTTAGGGTTCGGTGATAAATTACTTTGGGATTAGATTAAAAAAGAAAAACACCGTAATTTCATGGGCATATCCAGAATTATTACGGTGCTTTGCAGATCCAGGTCGATGGGTCGAT
>CAMAXT010000013.1 GCA_945862295.1 Pseudobacteriovorax antillogorgiicola | reverse complement strand
AAGCGGCCGCGAATCAAAGAGCCACTGTAGTTAGTTGGTGGCTGAGCCGGTGCGCGACCACTTAAATGATCGTTTGCCGAAATGGAACCATTGGTTTTAGCTCCAGGCGCAAACCCGGCAACAACATCAAGCACAGGGTGACCGAATTTATCTCTGAGCCGTTGACGGGCAACACCGAGAAGTACATGCACGTTGTCATCGCCCTCATCTAAGACACCGTCAAGCGTGACATTACCAACGAAGTCTTCAAGCTGGCCGAAGGCCCCGAACCGCTTGTGGACGGAAAGTTGAACCTGATATTTTCTTGTCTTCTTGATCCACGTGATTGGCTTAGTTTCAATATGCCATTCACCGATAAAAAAATGATTTGGCTTATTGAGGCGCGCCCTTAAGGTATGCCTGATCGGCTCTACAGGAACGAAGCGGTTGCTAGCGGTGCCATCTTTATTTCGAGTTGTAACCTTTTTGAAAGGTGTTAGACGCAAACCAATGCGGACGCGCGGGGGCTGGTCGGAATCCTTTTTCACTACTTTTGCATTCTCAGCTTTTGGGGCTTGCCACTGTGCGATGGGTGGCGTCCCATCGCTGAATTCCTGCGCAATTCCTTGCTGCGTTAATGGAAAAGCTAGTATGATCATCAGACTCATAAACAGTCGGACTGCACAAAAATGACGCAACACTGTTGCTCCTCCAGAGATAGATTTCATCGTGACGCGGGATAGTACAGTGAAAAACAGCTGATTCAGTTTGCAAGGGGTATGGGGATATTATAGCCGAACGAACTCAGCCTCCAAAGGTTTGCCTTCAAGAAACGAGATAATTTGAGTCAGAAAAAGCACAAAAAAAGAAAAAATTACCAGGGAACAGCCATGGTTATTCTTCTTGTTGGCTTTTTTTGGGGCCTATCAGCTATTTGGGTTGCAGCCGGCCCTGCCTACACATCACCGTGGAAAGCTAAGGCTCGTTCAAAAGTCACGATCGACAAGCTGAACAAAGTGCTTATGTCTTTTAAAGAAACCCATAGTGACATTCCCTTAGACTTAAACGAACTTCGAGCCTTCGCCGAAAGCGCAGGAAAAAGCTTCAATCCCTACGACAACTACGGACAGAAGGTTGAATACTTAAGGCTAGATCAAAAGCATTACATGCTACGTTCGTTTGGTGCTGACGGCGTGCAAAATACAGAAGATCGCCAGACCGATATCGGCGTCGCGAGCTGGGGCGGAAGTCCGAAAGACGGCCTTTACTACGAATACCTCTCTGCACTTGATCCTGAACCATATCCTGTTGCGCTATTAGAAGGCCAACTATCTCCAGATCGCACGCATATGGCGAGACTGTTCGTCGATCCTTCAAACATGACGCGTCATTTAGTCGTGAAGAAAATGACGCCGAATGGGATCTTCATGGTCTCTGAGCATAAATTTGTCGAAGAGTTTCTATGGCTGCCGAGCGGCCATCATATTATCTATACCGCAACCGGCAGCACTAGACACCGAGACGGTATCTACATTTGGAACTTAAAAACTGACCGTACTGCTAATTTAACAGAACTTATTTTGCAGGGTTCTTCCCTCGAAGTTACAGGCGCTGATAAGCGGTTATGGATCAATCTCGTTGGTATTCATAAAAAAGAAAGCACTGTCTTCGCCTTCATCATGCGTCGGCATGATGGTCCATTAGATCCGGATCTATTTTATTCTAAAGCCAATCTCTTTGGCTTTCAGATCACGGATCTCAACCCGATTAAAATCAAACTCATGGGCCGTCAAGCATTCGAAACCGTAGTGTCCGTCCCACTTCACAAAAGAACGTTCGATCCAAATCTTCATATTGCTGGCACGTCATCGTCTCTTATCCAAAAGCTCTGGATTGACTTACCGACCAGTGGTGAATTGGAAAAAGTCGTCGGCAAATGGCAAAGTTTTTCCGACAAGTCTGTTAACTCGCCGGTTTTTCCTTACACCCTCTGGTACCTTACTGGGCTCTATAGTGAAGGATATTCGATTCTAAGCTCTAGGAACAATGCCGATGCCGAGGTCATACGGGCTTTTGGCACCGAGCTCTCTGGACTCCTCCTTAAATACTCCCCCGCCCCTACCTACCTAAGATCTTTTGGTGCGTGGGCCTATGACAGCCTGATGAACGGAAATCCGTTGTCATCTCATGTCGCAAATCTTACTATCTCCACACTTCCTGGAGATTCTACGCAGAAGATTCCAGAAAAAGACGCCAAGAACAATCATTGAGGTTGCACCGCCATGAGTGGATTTGATCAGATCAACGCCAATCAAGATATCTACGCCGTTATTCTTGCCGGAGGAAGCGGCACCCGCTTTTGGCCAAAATCCAGACACCTTCTGCCCAAGCAACTTTGCAAGATTGGCAGCAATGAGCAGACGATGCTCGAAATCACGCTAAACCGTTTGGAAGGTTTTATTCCACCGGAACGCCGAATTATCGTCACCCACCAAGACCAAATTGAAAAAACCAAAGAGATCGCTGGCCGACTATGTAAGCACTATTTAGCCGAACCAGAAGCACGCAACACAGCTAACGCTCTCGCACTTGCGGCACTCCATATCAATCACATTCACAAAGGCAAAAACCCGCCAGTGATGGTGTCTCTTCATGCCGACCATATAATCGAAAAGGTGCCGGCGTTCCTAAAAAGCCTTGAAAATGCCATCAAAGTCTCTCAAGACGGCCTTTTAACATTAGTCGGTATCGTGCCCGAGTATCCTGAAACAGGTTACGGCTACATCGAACAAGGCTCAGCGCTCAAAGCATTTGCTGGTGGATTTAACGTCGCTTCGTTTAGAGAAAAACCTGAACTCGAACTTGCGACCAAGTATGTTGCTTCTAAAAATTTCTATTGGAATGCCGGCATGTTTGTCTGGCGTATCGATGTCATTATTGAGGAACTAAATAGGTTTCTAAAACCATCGATGGAAAAACTTGCAGGCCTGCTAAAAGATGCGGGTAGCAATGGCTACAACGACGTTAATCCTAAAAAGATTGCCGAGGTCTACAGTGCTCTCCCGAAAATCTCTATCGACAATGCTGTACTGGAGGTCAGTAAGAAAGTAGCTGTCGTTCCGGCTGACATTGGCTGGCAAGACATTGGCAGCTGGGATGCTCTCTCGCATACATTTGAACCAGACCGGGATGGCAACCTGCTATTCGGTAACGGTTGCTTGATCGGCTCCTCAAATACGACGATTGATACCGATGGCCCATTTGTCGCCGCCCTTGGCGTTAAAGATCATGTAATTGTCCACGCTGGCGGTGCCATATTAGTTTGCCCGAAAGAAAAAGCGCAGGATGTAAAATTGATTGTGGATTGGTTGAAGGGATCGGCAAAGCATAAGACGCTAGTCTGAAATAAAAAACCCGCTAAGGCGGGTTTTTTATTGGATATAGGATACAAGATACAGGGAATGGATATAGGTTATTTTAATTTGTAGGCGTAGATGCTTTTTAGGCCGGTGCTATAGAAGATGGAGCTTTCAAATAGTGCGGGGGGGCCGAAAATAGAGGAGCCCAGCTTATCGTGCCAGAGAATCTCACCGGATGCAGCGTCGAGAGCCGTAACGCGGCCTTCTGATCCACCGATATAAAGAGTGGTTTCACCGGCGACAATACTTACTACTGGAGACCCCGCGACTGTGCGCCAGACTTGCTTCTTGCCGGGTTTATCTGGATCTAGAGCTATCACTTCGCCGGTAACGGTACCTACATAGTAACGACCATTACGGAAGGTCGAGGTAGTTAGACCTGAAACTGTTTCTTCCCAGCTTACCGCTCTGATTGATGATGCCAAATCGATACTGGCAACCAAGCCATCATAACGAGTCATCAACAACTTATTATTGCGCACAACAATCTCGCCAATGACACTATGAAACTTCTGGTCATTATATGCAGGGTTGTAGCGCCAAGCTAGCTTGCCAGTTTCGGCGTCGACAGCAAGGACCTCACCGTTTGCTACACCAAACAAAATCTTGCCGTCATGAATAATCGGTTTAACACCGCCTTGAACAGATAAACCATCGGGAAATCCGCCATCGAATAACCAATGAATTTTTCCAGTTTGAAAATCGATAGCGTGTAAGACCTGAGCGGCAGTGAGAACGTACAGCGTTGTTCCGGTTAGCATGAACGGTCGCTCAGAGAAAGAATCCAAACTTGCAGTCCAGAGTTTTTTCCCTGTTAAGGCGTCGAGCTTTACAATCTTTCCGTCACGAAACCCGACCATCACCGAGCTACCAAAGGAACCAGGAGGCGCGGTCATTGTTACCTTGCCGTCAAACCACCAAAGCGGCCTGCCGGTTTCTATGGTGACGCCACCAATCCAGCGGTCGTCGAAGGAACCTACCAGAACCCCGGAATTTACAACAAAGCCGGCGTCGGACATGGCCAACGGCTTCGCCTCGTTATAGTCTGCGTTTAGAGACAGATAACCCATCCGGAAGGGGCGCTCGCGCGCTTCCGAGGGCAATTCAACCGCCTGGACGGCGCTTGAAAAGCCAACTAAAAGTACCGGCAGTAAAAGATAGTTTTTTTTCATTCGATCCCACATTTTACTGACCAACGTATCAATTCAAAAGAGATTGGATTGAGCGAGCTTTCTGAGCTTCTGGAGAGGTGCCATGCGTTTCAATCAACGTGTTGAATGTTGCTTTCGCATCAGCGTTAGAATTTTTTAACATCTGTAGTCGGCCCTTGGCCAAAAGGATCTTTGGTTTCAGATCTGCTTCGACGGTTTTATCGAGCGCATCAACTTGTGCTAGCGCACCATCGAAATCACCTAGCTCTTCCAAAATTCCGACAAGAGCTAATCTCGACTGAGTTTGATAAAAGTTAGAGTCTTTCGAATGTTTAATAACTTCTTCTAGAACCGGCTTTGCTTCCGATACTTTTTCTTGCTCAGCAAGAAGACGAGCGTTGGTCATACCTGCCATCCAACCTTCAGGTGTACCTTCGTACTTTTTAAAGAACTCAGCAAAGAGACCAATCGATTTTGAATGGTCGGCTTTGATATCTTCCATCTTCTTTTCTAGAGTCACCTTTTCAAGCACAAGCTTTGGATCCGGAGCTGCTGGAACCGCTGGGGCTGGTGGTGTTGTTGCTGCAGTTGTTTTTGTTGGATCTACTGGCGCTGCTGCCGCTGCAGGATTGATTTTTTTATCAATCTCTTCGACTTGTTTTGCAATGTCTTGACGTTGTTTCAATGCAACTCTTTGTTCATCTTCGTAAACAACTTGGACTTTTCCAAGCTCTTCTAAACGTTTATCGCGGCGTTGTTCCTGTACATATTTATAACCAGCTGACGCTACAAAGACTAAAACAACAGGCACGGCGACCATGATCACCTTGTTGGTATTTTTCATAAGCCAGTCAAGAAACGCCATTCCTTTTGCCTGGAACTGATCGGGTTGCTTTAACGCTTTTTTTTGCTCTTTGTAGTTATTCGACATGAAACGAGTATTCCTTGTTACCGGGTCCACCGCATTAACGGTATTCCGAGGGTCCTGGGATTAATGATTTAAGCCTGTTGCCTTCGCATGCAATCTTAAAGCTGTGATAATATAATTGAAAGCACATTTTCACTCCCGTTACCACTCTTGTAGTTGCTGTAATCTATCTAAAAAGGCAATCATTATGGGCACTTCGAAGCTTGGAAACATGCTGGTCGAGGACGGATTATTGTCAGAATCCGATCGGCGCACAATAAAACGTACGTGCGGCACCGGCGGATCTGCTTTTGCGCGGGGAATTTTAGCAATGGGGCTGCTCGACGAAGACGAGCTAGCGGCCTACATTGCCGAACACACCTCATGGAAAGTCGCTGCTAAAAACTTAGTCGACACTGTACAAGCGGGAGCTTGGGGATGCGTTGATCGACCTCTTGTCGAACAACTTGAAGTTCTACCCGTTAGACTCGCCGGCGACACCTTACATGTGGCGATGATCGACCCGCTCGATCTTGATACCATTAGTCAGCTCGAGTTTTTCTCTGGCTATAAGATCCTGCCGATCATTGCCACCATGACCCAAGTCAGGACTGGGCTTTTAAAATTCTTACCTGATTACGAAGCCGCACACTCTCAGCTCGAAGTCTTTCTAAAGAATCATAGTTTCACCGCTAGTAAGAGAGTCCGCATGGCGGACGAATCGCTGTACGATGACTTGCCACCTCCAGAATCTTTTTCTGTCCGAGGATTCGAAGAACCCAGAGCTGCAGCCCCTTCTGTGAAAAAAGCGGGACAAAACATAGCGTCAACTCGTGCAGCACCTAATCAAGCAGACAACGAAGAGATCGAGTTTACGTCAGGTGACGATATGGAAACCGAAGAAATCTCGGACGGAGGGTTCGGCGAATCTAGCAACGTCGACGATGGTCTTGGTTTCTCCGATTCAGAGGACTCTGGTGATGGAGCAGATGATCTATTTTCCATAGAGGAAGAATCTATTTCTGAATCTGGCGACAAACCGGCGTCAGTCGCTGCTTTAGAAATGGATGGGTTCGGAAGTGATGACGACGATGACATTGTTTTTGACGATCCATTGCTCGAACCAGATGTCGATCTAAAAGCGGCACCTGCCGGAAAACCCAAAGTCGAACAAAACGACGATTTCGAAAGCTTGATGGATCTAAGCGACTTTGATCCAGACAAAACCATTTCAGATGATGATTTGGATTTTGACCCGAATCCAAAGGCTAAAAAACAAACCGCACCGGCTGTAGACATCGACGCACCATTAGAATTTTCTGAATCTCTCGAATCCGACATTGACACTGAACTATCTGCTGATTTGAATGCTGACTTTTCAAGTACAGCTTTCAACACCGAAGGTAGTGCTGATGACCTTTTTGCTGAATCCGATAGCTTGCTTCTAGATGAGAGTACGGGATCCATCGATGATTTTTCATCCACAAGCACTGACCTATTTGAATCCGTTGATAGTGACAGCATTACGGCACCGGATTTAGATGGTGAGCTTACTGCAGATTTCTCTGCCATGTCTGTCGACGAATCAGAAGATCTCGATATCGAGGGCTTTGGCGATGCGAAAGACAACTCTGCGATGCTGACCGAAGCCGATGAAACTGACTTTTCCTTCGACTCAGTAGATGAAAAAGCTATTGCAAGTTCTGACGATGATATCTTAAGCCTAGATACTGATGCCAATCTTGACATGCTGTCAGAAGATGACGCTGGGAGTCTATTAGAAGAGACTCCCGAATCATCATTTGAATCCGTCTCGGCGGCAACACACGCACTCCTAGCGAATAGTGCCGAGGATGAGGAAAACACTGACGTTGACACCTCAACGCAAAGTCTTTCAATGAACATCAACAAGATGTTCTTCCAAGTTTCCATGGCTACCGAAACCAAATCGGCCATTGGTGCGATTGCTTCTGATTTGAAAGCAACGGGATTTAGTACTGGAATGGTGATTGGTGGGAGCGCTTCCAGCCAGTTTCGACCTGAATGTGGTTGGCTAGATTCACAAGGCGGAAACCAACAAGCAACAACAGCGGTAGCACTTCAAGAAAAAGGCATCACAGCAGCACTTGGTCGCCTTCCATCTGCTTGGACGCCGCTTGACGACGCGGTCCGCGGTGGTGATTTAAAAGTGTTTGCGTCACTTCAACGCGCTAACAAAAAACTATACGGGATAAAATTTTCCGACGGCACATCAAAAAACGACACGGTCATCGTTACAGCTATGGCATCTGAGATAAGTGACAACGAAAGTTTGATGCAGATGGCAGCTGATCTTTTCAAACAAGTAGCCGCGAAAAATAAAGGCGCTGCGTGAGGATAGAGACAAAAAAATAAGGGAGTCGCTTAGACTCCCTTACGGATTGAGAACTGGCTGCCTGCATCTTTTTTCGGGGGAACGGGAATACGGGAACAACGGGAACAACGGGGAATAACAACGGGAGTTATGTGCAAGCAACCAGCCCTTTGTTATCAGCAACACGCTAGGTACTGCTGACACTCTCCCTAGTGCACTCTATGTGCCATTTAAAATTCAGGATTTATTTTTAATTTCTTCAATGCATTCAGCAATTCTAGGCAAAGCTCATAGTCCCCTTCAGAAGATTCCTGCACAGGTGTCAAACTTTTTTACAATTTGAACGGATGTCCTTGGTCCATGGGACAACGTGGTATTCGGCTTCGCCGGCTGCCAACGAGTCCTCGCTAACCACGCGATTCTTAGCGGAGATTTTGGCCGTATGGACGCTGTTTTTACTGCCCGAGACCAGGGGATGCCAAGGGAACAGATCCTTGCCTTCAGCTATTAGTCGGTAAGCGCAGGTGGCAGGAAGGCCAGGGTTTAGAGGCACATTCTTAGGGGTGAGCTGTACACAAGCAGCCACGACCTGGGA
This sequence comes from Pseudobacteriovorax antillogorgiicola, assembly GCA_945862295.1. GTDB lineage: Bacteria > Bdellovibrionota_B > Oligoflexia > Oligoflexales > CAIYRB01 > CAMAXT01. Next base: position 33,236 of record CAMAXT010000013.1, on the reverse strand, counting down.
ACGGTTGCTGTACTGACTACAGCGGCAAGTTTCCGGATCAAAGAGTCGGCAAGCTACATCGGTGTAGTAGATTTCTTTGTTATAAATATTTTCAAACTTCAAAAGACAGCAAAGCCCGCAGCCGTCACACAAAGATTCCCACTCTTCTTTATTCATTTCAGAGAGAGACTTTTGTTGCCAAAACGGAGCGCTATTAGGCTCAGAATTTCGACCCATGACAAACCTTTTAGGGAAAATGCGCGACGAGGTAGAGACTTATAAGTACTCAACCATCATACCACCCGAGTCATTTTCCTTCAAAAGTGCCGCAATAAAGCTTTACCCTTGCGTCAGAGCTTTAAAGACAAGCAGCTTTGAACCAGCAACTGGCAATGAACAAGCTAACTCACCGCTTAGTGCTGAAAGTTCTTCAGTGGTCCTAAGTGCCGTAACTAAACAGCTTAGTTTAATTTCTTCTCGTTCTACAGAAGCAATCAAAACGACATCTTTGGTTAAGGTATTGATACAAGACGCTTCGATGTTTAATTGTTCTTTTCCGACCAAAAGAATGCCTTCTCCAATACCTGTTTCCCAAATAGGTCCGAAGATGTCTGCGCACTGACCAAGCTCAGGTGCAGGTGCTAGTGCAGCTGGATCTGCATCCGCCAGAGGTGGCGCTACTTCAGGTTTAGCTTTTCTAGCAATCTGTAGATCGAGCGCTAATGCAGTTTCCTTCGGTTTGCGGTTGGGGGGAACCACAATAGTAGGATTGATTGCAACGCCTGAGACCATCAAAGGTAATGTTCCACCGTCAGGCAACATCAGCGGCAGTGTGCCATCGCCGCGCAAAGGTAACGTGCCTCTGTCAGCCGTTTGATCGTTTTCAGCACCGGTGAGAAAGACTAGCGCTGAAGCTAGAAAAACTAGCATCGCTCCTGCTTGAAATTTATGGATGTTGATACCCATAGTTTTTAACCCCCCCAGGTTATAAATTAGATACTTGCCAGTTTATATCCCAAGCGTCCCGATAAAAGGACGACTGGTTGCTTGTCATAGGCCTCAATCATCGCTCGCGCCCTTTTCGCAATATCGAAAATCCTAGGATCATGGATCCGCGGCTTATAACCTTCTTCTGGCCAAAGATTGGTCGCAATCTGTTTTTTAGCAACAAACATTTCGTTGCCGTGCAGCATCAACAGGAAACGGAACAGCAAAGGCTTTTCATGGAAGGCGATCCAACGGTTGTTGACAAATATGCGGTTATTAGCGGTATCAAACTCGAGGGCGGCATTTACAGTGAAATGCTGTTTGAACTGCTTGTTAACTAAATGAATCAAGTAAAATTGCTGGCTGCTATCAATAAACACCTGCAGCATACTTAATGTCCAAGTCAACTCAGCATGCTGACCATCTTTTTCGCAAACAGATGCTAAACCAATTAAGCTTCTGACAATAAAGTAAGTCCAAGACTTAGTCGCCGCCGCTGCCATTCCTTTGCGAAAGTAGTCCTTTGCCAGAACTAAATTCTCGCCTTCATACAGGTAATAGTTCCCCAAAAAAATAAGAAGGCTGAGCTTCTCGTCCTCTTGTTCGATCGGTTCAAATGCCAATAGCTCTTTCAACACTTCCGGTATGCCTTCGAAGTCTTTGAGTGAACACATGGTATTAGCGACACCCAATAAGCCTTTGAACCGGAGCGACTGGCTACAGTCTAGGTCAGTAACCTTCTTAAAGGTCCCTTGGGCTTCGAGGAGTTGATCATCAAAATAGCTTAGTCTAGCGGAGGCATATAAATATTGGGGGTCGTTTGCATCACCAGTCTGCTGGATATATTCCAGCTGCGTTCTCGATTCGGCGACCTGATGCAATTCAAATAAGGTGTTTGCTCTAATAAGAGCGAACTCTGGAGAAAGTATCTCTCCGCCTTCTTCTATGTCCCCTAGAGTCTTAAGAACCTCATTAAACCGACTGCGGTAAAACAAGTCTTTGAGTTCAGCCAGGGTGATATGCTCGACACGTTCTCGCATGGCAATTCCCAGGGACAATATAGATTTTGTGAAAGCGGCAGAGACGTCTGCCCTCTTAGCAAATTGCAGGTTCTGTGCCGGATGATTTTAAGAGAAAAACTTGGAAAATCCCTGTCATTCATACAAAGATCGAGTCAAACGTGCATGTTTGCAGTATAGTTTCGCCGTAACTGGTATTGTTTCTTAACCACCTATGGACGTGCACCAATCACTTTTCTAAACCTTTGTACGGGAGCTGCACTATGAATGTTGTCATTACCGGAGCAAACCGAGGTATCGGATTTGGTCTTACAAAAAAATATTTGAGTGCCGGGCACACAGTCTGGGCGACATGCCGAAACCCGCACGGTTCCCGCGAACTCTGGGAGCTCGAACAAGACTACGGCCCGAAATGCCAAGTCCTCGAACTCGATGTCTGCGACAATTCAAATATCGCAGCATTAAAAAGCAAGCTGAAAGGCATCACCGTCGACTTGCTAATCAACAATGCCGGGGTATTTCCAGAAGGCAGCAAAGACCTGGTCAACCTAAATGCTGATAACCTCATGAAAGCCTTTCGGGTTAATACCGTTGGACCTGCATTGGTTTGCCAAGCGTTACAAGAAAATCTAGAGAAAGGAGGGCTGGGTAAGGTCATTAACATTACCTCTAAAATGGGCTCTTTAGCCGACAACACCTCCGGCGCTTATTACGCCTACCGTATATCTAAGACGGCTTTAAACATGTTTAACAAGTCGTTTGCGCTCGACTACCCAAAGATCATGTCAGTCGTGGTTCATCCGGGATGGGTACAAACAGATATGGGTGGGAGCTCAGCCCCTACAACTGTTGAAGAATCCGTTGATGGGATTTTTAAATTGAGCCTTGCGATTGAGAAGTCACATTCTGGTAGGTTCTTCGATTACCAATCTAAAGAAATCCCATGGTAGCCTTTTAAACTGGCCCCTTTTATTGTGAGCGTCTCAAAACGATTTTTTGATGTCGCTTGCGGTTTGATTGATCTTTTCACGGAAGGCTAACATCAACCTCTGAGCAAAGAGTCAGATGTCACAGATCTGACTCCGCAGCCATGGTATTAAAAGAAAAAGTCCTAGCTTTTCAAACAGCTAGGACTTCAGAATTCACCGTGAGAGGGGCCAGTTTAAAACTTCTTATCGATCATCACAGCCTTAAACACCGCATCCTCATTATCCATTACCCACTTCATCGGAGTCCTCGTGTGCTGTATTGCACAGTAGTTATAGGCATCAGGGTAACTACGCAGAGTATAAGGAGCTGTACCCCTCACACTAAATGTAAAGCATGATCTGATTTCTGGAGAGACACCTGGAAAGGTACAGTAGTAGTCCTGCATCGTCGCTGTCCAGCCAGCGGATGCGCCAGCAGATTTACATGCTGCTACGCCTGCTGTGTCCGCATTATATGTTGCCCAGGTGGTCTTGTGCCGCGCAATCGCGGTTTGAACATCAGCTAACACTACCGCTGGCGGCGCAGGTAACGCTGGATATTCTAAAACACTTAACAGCGTGCCGCTGCAGGAGTCGGAGCGGTCAAAAATCTGGACAGTATTAGAAGCTCTAGGATCTACCTGCGTGCGTTTACAGGCATTAAGAGCTTCTAGAAGAATTTCAGCGTAAGCGAAGTTTGATAGCCTTGTCCAATTGGGCACGCATCTCAGTATATCGGCCTTCCAGAGTTTCAAAGTCAGGATCGATTCGGGAAACAAAAGACGGACCAAGGTCGTCCGAATAAAAATACTTATGGCCCTTACGGCTTGTTCCCAGGTTGGCAAAGACCATCCATTTTTGACCTTTTTCCGTAAAATTAAGCGGCGCGCACACTTGATTGTCTGGTTTTCGTACTTGAATCAAAACTGTCGGGTCCATAGTGCCTTTAACGTTGCGCAAAACTCTTAGGCCAGCACAGTAGCCAAGACTACATTTACGCAGTGGCACCACGACTTCGCCAACAAAAGCTGCATCATGGAAATCGACGCTTTGTTTTGGAGAAATATGGTAGTCAGGATAATCGCCCATGTAAGAAGTCTCAACGCGGACAGTCGGACAGCCAGATACGTTAGCCTGGCTAGCAGACAGTGGCGTGAACGATATGACCGTAAGCATTAAAGCGCAGACGCGATATTGCATAAAGATGTCCTTTGTAGGGATGGGCATCCTTTTATTTTAGCATGGAGAGGCTTGGGAGATGAAAACTGGGTAGATTTTGCCTGGGGGGATGGGGTCAGTCACTTGACTGTCCCCGCAGCGGGGACAGTCAAGTGACTGACCCCATCCCCAACATCAATTTTCGCCGTAGGTGTAAACAGGAATGAAGCAACGGCTGTCGAAAGGACCGTTGATTGAAAACCGCACCACTGATGAGCGAACTGAACCCCCTGCTACTTTGAAGATGTTTTTACGTGCATCAACAACAGTTGCTGGATCAAAAATGCCTTCGGTCACGGTTCCAGCCTCGAGGATTTCGAGGTCTTTGCAGAACTCAGGAATCGAGAGACGGAAGCCGCGGATGCGGTGCTCAGCAGAGATTGCAACTTCAAGATTTCGAACAAATCCACCGGTATACTCAGACCCGCCAGCAAGAACGCCAGCACCCCAAATATCGTTGTCGTCTGGACGGCCTGGACCTGTTTCGACGCCAGAAACATTGAATTCACATGTTTGGCTGACCAAGTATGGTTGATCGATTTCAAACTTGATGCCGTCGAAGCTGGAAAGAGTATGTCTATCAACATCAACGTCACGTCTAGTTTTTTGCCAAAAGCCAGTTACCCTATCGCGTAAGTACATCGTTACGAAAGGCGCGCGGCAAGACGGCTCAACGACATAACGTAGTTTTAAAGGATTCATATTGAACGTCCGGTCTAGATCCGCTGTCCAAACAGAAGGGCCATACGCCATGCGTAAACGGACAGAGTAAATAAGTGTATCTAGCACTTCTAGCTCGTCAGCAGGAGAAACGATTGCCTCCGCTTTTTCAGTCGTAGTCTCTGCAAACGAAAGACTAGAGGACAAAACAAGCGCAGCTCCAGCAGCGATCAATGTTTTAAAAATCATAAATAAACTCCTTTAAATTTTATCTGCGACAGATTTTCCTCAATGTTATTAGCTTGCGCCAAAGAGTCAACAGAAGACAACAAATTTCTTTATTTCAAGACGGTTATATCCCGAAAGGGCGGATTCGGAGAAAATTAGTTTTTAGGAAAAAATTCTGTTCTGCTGCACACAGTCGCAGAAGCTACCGTAGAGAGCTGCTACAGCTTCCTGGTTATAACTACCATTTAGCCTTCGAAGGATGCGATCACTGAGATTGCCGAGTGAAACTAGGACTTTTATTTCTTCAGCAAAAGGCGATAGCAGGCTTGGATATCGCTCTTCTAAGCGTGAAATGATCTGTCGCCACAGGTCTTGGGCAGTTATTCCGCTAGTTGCAGCAAACACCTTTAAATAGGACTGGTCCTTGAGAACAGTTCCGCTCCCAGATTTGAGCGTCGAGACAAAAATATCATGCATAGGAACTTCGCTGAGCATTTTTTGTTCACTCAATGGAATCCACTCACCATCGACCAAACTTTTCACTAAAGTTGTGACCACCGCAGCGATGGCGATATCCATGCGCGGCGCCTCTTGGACATCGAGGACCCTAATCTCAATAGCATTGCGGTCAAACCTAGCTATTGCGCCTCTTGAGTTAAGCCACAGTACATCAAGGATGCCGTCATTATCGTGCGGCTTAATCTGCTCAAGAATTTTTTTGTAGATCACATCGTGATACTGAGCCTTACTCCAGGCTTGCTCCGGAATCACGTGTCCAGCAATTGCCGGAATCTTTTTCTGATTATGCCGGTAAAATTCGAGCCGGCTATCGGCAAACCCAGAAATCTTTGATTCAAAGATCGGCGAGGATGCTGCAAGGGCTGGAAGAATCGGCAAAACAAGCCTGACAGCTGCGTGCAGCGATTCAAACTCTTGGTCGTCAAAGAAGGGCAGGTTGATGTGCATGCTCTGCAGATTTGACCAACCATGGCCTCGACAATCAAAGATGCGGTTATAGGCTTCATAGATCGAGGCGTCATCATGCTCCCAGAGCTTGACACCTTTTTGCGGATCAAAAAAAGGATGCATTGCCGTCGGCATGATGCAGCAGTTTTCTCGACTCAACACTGTATTGATTTTTTGCAGATCGCTATGAAAAGTACCAATCAAATCCCGCGTCAAAACTGCTGGACCGTTGGTTTTAAGTTCGATTACGTGTTTTACGAGTTCGTTGGACCAGCATGTTTTTTCAAATTCTAGCTCGTTTTGAATTGCACCGCTTTCGTCACGGAGAACGAAGTCACTAATGGGACGTACGGCGAGCGTCGTTTTGTCGACGATCATATATTCCAGCTCAATGCCGTATCCAGAAAAAGCCTTATAGTGCCCGCTGCCACTCATTGGTACTTTTTCCCTTCTTTGGCTTCGACGATCCGCTTCAAGAAAACTTCCATAACGCGGTTATAGAGGTCATCTTTAAGAATCTGATCTTCTACACCTGAATCGATACTTGGATTGTCATTGATCTCGATGACGCAGAATTGATTGCCGTGTTGCTTTATATCAAGGCCGTAAAATCCTTTACCAATCAAATCTGCAGCCTTTGTTGCTAAAGCAATAAGCTTCCTAGGGCCGAGCTCGATCGGAAGGGTTTCAGATTTTCCGTCGTGGAAATTACCAGCGGCATCTTTGGTCAGAATCTTCCAATCTTTTTTGGCCATATAGTACTTGCAAAGATAAAAAGGCTTGCCGTCAATAACCCCTACCCGCCAGTCAAAATCGGTTGGCAGAAACTCTTGCGCAATAAGAAGTTCTGAACCTTCGAAGAGTTCATTTAAAGCGGCATTGAGTTCGGTCGTGTTGGTGACCTTCATGACCCCTTGCGAAAACGAACTATCGGGTCTTTTCAGGACGCATGGAAAGCCGATCTCACGCTCAACAGCATCTTGGTTGTCTTTATGGACAATAATGGTCTTAGGAGCAGGAATATGGTTACGCTCAAGGAGCTCATTTAGATAAACTTTATTGGTACATTTTAAGATCGAATCTGGATCGTCCATCACGACGAGACCTTCGGCCGCTGCACGCCTGGCAAAGCGAAACGTGTGGTGATTCACCGAGGTTGTTTCCCGAATAAACAACGCGTCAAATTCAGCTAGTCGTGAATAATCATCTTTAGTGATAATTTCACATTCCATGTGTAATTTTTCAGCTGCTTTGACAAACTTCGCAATGGCTTTGCCGTCCGAGGGAGGTAGCTCTTCTTTCTCGTTATAAAGAATCGCCATACTGTAGCGAACATCTGGCCTCTTACCTGCACGGGCTCTCTTACCTGAAAAGTACTCGCGCGCAAAGTTGATGAGGTCTTCATGATGGGATTTCGGAATCTCTTTGAATGCCACTGGGCCGACTTTTTTCAGCTTCCAGCGATTTTCCTCCCGTGCAAAGTCCGCCCGGACGAACGGAGCATGAAACATACTGTAAAGGTTGGCGCTGATGCGGTCATATTTCTTAGCTAAGTTTTTGCCAAAATAAATACTTAGCGTGAACGTGTCTGAGTGTAGGTCATGAAAACTTTTTTGAATCAAGTCTTCTAATTCATCACCAGCAAGCTTAACGATCGCTTGGGTTTTCATATCTTGAATCGTTGCGACGGAAGGAACCGGCTTGTGTCCGCGGGCAGCCGCGAGAAGTGAAACGTAATAACCAAGTGTTTGATATTTATAGGAGCGGCACATGTTGAATACGCGAACATTGCGGCTTCTTTTCAAATCATCTGAGGCAAGATACTGCTTACCTGAAACTACTTGAACGTCTGGTATTTCTAGAGGCCAGTCGGCCGGGTTATCAACGATAATCAAATTCTGCATATGAAAGATATCTCACTTTAGCTGGTTATCTTTGACAATGATCAAAAAGTTGCCGTCATAGGTCACAACGCCAAGTAAAATGGCGCAGATTAAGTGCTCTATGTTCATTCTATAAGTCTTGCCATAGTCCATCGATTCCGGATGCCAAGGGTCTGCGACGGTCACTGCCTGCTCTGCCGGATTGAAACTAGTAAGTACAACAAAATGCCCCTGAGGGGTTCCTTTAATATCGTCCGCAACGGGATGCTTGCCTATTTCTCGAGCAGACTTGTACAAGTAAGTAGAACTCAAGCCTGTTAACATTGGAATACCTTGCAGCAAATAATCCGAAATCAAACCTTGGGTTAGATCGTGAAATTTTATCTGACCCCCCAATTTCAGAAACTCAATACAGGCCTTAGAATCATCAGCAATCTTTTTTCCCTTTTTGACCAACATCTGTTCTTCGAGTTTAGCAATCATCTCAGTTTTCGAAAGCACAAACCAAGTCGGGTCAAAAACTTTCAAATTAAACGTATAAATCCAGGCTTTGTAACCACGCTTCAGGGCGTGTATGCCGAGCAGCGCCGAGAGAGTTCCTCCGCCGCGCAACATGTCCACTTCCTCAATCACTTGCGACAGAGAGATGTCATCACCAAAATAGCTGTAGACCGAATGTAAACATGTCGGACCACAGGTGATGTCATCGGGTTGCTTGAGGATAGGGAACTTAGATTTGGGCATCTACTGTCCGGTTCGGGGTGATAATATTTTTCCTCACGATACCATTTAAAAGAAAGAAATACAGCCAGACTGGCCCTTAATGTCCGTTATTTTTAGGCTTACAACCTAAAGCCCCCTCAGACTGTTCAACAGAGCAAAAATTCTTCACGTCCTCTCATAAACAGATCGCGCAATTCTCCAGAAGTGGTAAACTATGCCCCTTCTGCCTCACCACTGTTCCATATGGACACCGACCTGTAGCAAAAAGCGAACACGACAATCTGCGTCGTGGTGACTCCGAACACATTCAGGCTAATCTGACGAACATTTTTGACCGATCAGTTTCGTTGGTCGGTTGGCCAGTGTTTTGCATTGTCTCGATGCGCAGGTCGGATCAACAGGCATATCGAGGTCAACCATGGTACAGCTTCAAGAACTGTCGGAATTTTGTGACACTGGACAAGTCACGCGTTTGTTCCACAACTTTCTAAAAAAAGGAATCCTCGTCATAGATGATGATCCCACGTTTCGCGACCTTATTCGCACTGTAGGTCAGGCACTAAAACTGCCCGTGACGACCGTGGCATCACTCGAAGAAATGCCGTCGTTTGCAGCACTTAAGGACTACGATATCGCTATCATTGATTTCAATCTCGAACGCTTTTGTGGTGTCGAGATTGCTGAATATGTCGATGTCTTTTTTAAGAGTCTGCCAGTTCTTATCATCAGTGGTGAGAATCTAGACCCGACGCCAGCAAGTAGATGGCCGAGCTGCATCAAGAAGTTCGTCCATAAGTCATTTGGGCCATATGCAATTCTGCAGCGGTCAATGAAACTCTGGAACGATGAACAAGACAGCCGTCTTGGCAAGGGTAAGCCGATTACTGACGCTTCTGGCTACTCCAACTGATCTATGGCTGGTAAGCGTCTGATCGTTCCTATACCGATGCTGATTGGCTCATTTTTTCTGCAAGTTGAACCAGCTGATTTTCATAAAATGTCGCCACGCCAAATTTCTGATGCATCCAACACAAGGATGGATGTCTAACATTTGGATACGAAAAGCCCTCTCGACGTAGATGATCTACGATCAATGCGAATTTTTTTCGCATGAGCGGAGACGAATGTCGGAGGGCATGTACGGAACCTATAGACGCGACTGCTGAGGCAATCATTCGGCAATTATTTTTATTCTGACAAGCTAGGCAAGTCGTCTGGATGTCGGGGCTTTCAGTCTTTGCAATGTTTGATGAGATCTCTGACCTTAACATGTTTAGCTCCTAAATTAACAAATCTAGTAAGAAAACCTATCTTGCAATCCATGCTCCAATAATTCGAGTTCCGATCGGTTTTTCGTATTCTTCGCCGACAAAAATTTCGAGCTGCAAAAAAAGGCGAAGAACAGCCGATAGGGGATCTTAAGAGATGGCTAAGTGAATGGAAGGGAACGAGGACTGCGGAAGAAGGCGCAGGATGGTATCAGTAAAAGGTACTAGATGAAGGTTTTGGCGCAGGCGAGGGAGGGAATGGAAGATTCGAAAATAGGGAATAGTTTTTTGCTTATCGAAATTCGTTTTTCGACATTCGATTTTTGATTTTCGTTTTTCGAGATTAGTCTTTCGACTTTCTGGGGAGTTTCATTTTTGGGGAAGGTAGTCGGTTGGCTGTTGGTTTGATAGGAGAAAAGGAGCGTTCAACGGTAAGCAGCAAGGAAAAGCAACGAGATAGTCTGAAATTCAAACTAATGTGGTCAGCCAACCGACCCGTTAGCAGCGGGAGCTGCTATGCAACCCATAATGCACTTGATGTGCCAATGTATAGTTGGTTGTAGGGATTAAGGGGTTAGGGAAAACGGTTGGGAAATCTATCGAAAATGTTCGCGGCGGTTTGAAGCCATCTTAAAAAATCTAACAGCGAAACTGTTAGCTGCTCAACAAGCGACTAATCAATGATCGAGTGTGATGGGAGCCGCAGAATTTGATCTTGAAGGGAGTGTTGGGGAGTGTTTTTCGAGATTGGGTTTTCGTTTTTGGGGAAACTTTCGCGAAGCGAAAGTTAGGAGGGCGGTTGGCTGTTGGTTTGATAGGAGAAAAGGAGCGTACAACGGTAAGCAGCAGGGAAAAGCAACGGGATAGTCTGAAATTCAAACTAATGTGGTCAGCCAACCGACCCGTTGGCAGCCGAAGCTGCCATGCATCCCATAGTGCACTTGATGTGCCAGGACATCGACCACTCGACATATCAGGGAGTTATAGAAAAATGTCGGCCAAACAGGCTAAAAAAGTCTTCCAAAAAGCCTAGAATTGCTGAAATCAACCGGACAACCGTCCATTTTATCGACAGTTTTAAAGCCTAAACTGGGCTAATCGCTCGATACTCGATTTCCCTTTTTTAACTTTAAAGTCAGGACGCTTAACCCGGCTGAAGAGCCCGTTTTTTCTTAATTTCTAGCCTTTTCTACCTTCAAGAAACTTTATCAATTCCTCGGCAGCAGTTTTAAATGCGACTCCTGCTTGATTTGACGGATCGATAACTACCGGTCTTCCCTGGTCACCACCCTCGCGCACACTCTTTAAAATCGGTATGCGCGCTAAAATGGGAGTATCATAGGCGGCGGCTAGTTCGTCACCGCCACCACTGCCAAAGATGTCTTCGCTATGACCGCAGGCGCTGCAGGTGTGAAGAGCCATATTCTCAATGACACCTGCGATCGGTAGATCGAGCTTTCGAAACATCGTTAATGCTTTATGTGCATCGTGCAGTGCAACCGACTGCGGCGTCGACACCACGACTGCTGCTTGCACGGGTAGTTGCTCAAGCATGGCTAGTTGGATATCACCTGTTCCAGGTGGCAGGTCAATAATGAGGATATCTGTTTCGCCCCACTCGACATCAAAGGTCAATTGGGTGAACGCTTTTGATATCATCGGTCCGCGCCAAATCGCTGGCTCTCTGACATCTGTAAGAAAGCCAAAAGACGCTGCCTTGATACCGTGTGCAGATAGCGGGATAAGTTTCGCGCCCGGGCTAACCTGCATCGGACCTGTAAGTCCAAGCATAATCGGAATGGATGGGCCGTAAATATCAGCATCAAGGATAGCGACCCGTTTTCCAAGTTGCGCTAACGCGACACTGAGATTAACGCTGGTCGTAGACTTTCCAACACCACCTTTTCCCGACGCCACTGCAATAATGTGCTGAACGTTTGGAATCGGACGACGGTTTGGCTGGATACCAAATGCTTGCTTGCGCGCAGGTGGTGCCGAAGGCGCATTTTGCGTTTTACGTTTAAAATTTACATAGAACGAGGGTATTGTAAAAGTACCTGCGAAGGTGTCTTGGACGATGCGCGTAATTTTCGCTTCCAAAGCAGATTTCTCATTTAGACCGAGTCCATCGGACCAGATATCAATCTTTATACGGCCAACGTCTGGTACAACGATACCAGCGAGTCGCTGGACATCACCATTCGGTTCAGCAATCGCGTTGGTAACCACCCGTTCCAACATGAGAAAATCTTGTTCCGAAAGTATCTGGCTCAATGTCAACCCTACCGATATAATGTAATCTGCCTTTGCCGAACCTATAAGAATCACAGGAAAGGGGTTTCATGCAAGAAATCACTATCTACTCCACGAAAATCTGTCCCTATTGCGATGCGGCAAAACGCCTCCTGACGCAAAAAGGGTATGCTTTTAAAGACGTTGACCTATCTAACAACTCAGACCTGCGGATGAAGCTTGCTGCTGAACAAAATGGCTGGCGCACAGTTCCCATGATTTTTATTGGCACCAATTTTGTTGGTGGGTTTACAGAGCTAGCGGCTCTCGACAAAAAAGGTGATCTAGAAAAACAGGTGAAAAGTTGAAGGCACCTTTTAGAAAATTAATCGTTTTAGCTGCGTGCCTTGGCATATCACTAGCGACCTGGTATGCGCTTCATTCACATGATGACGTTGCGGAAAAAACGAAAACTCTTGCGAACGAACCAAAATTAGCGCTGGTCGAAGTGCCGCTGCAATTAGAGTCAGCACCAGTAACAATTGCAACGCCGCCGACTAACGACTCACTTTCAGAAAACGATGCCGAGATCGTGAAAGTAATCCACGCGCGATTTGCAACTGGCGATTTCGTCGGTGCTCTTAATCTCGCCGACCTGCATTTAACTGCAAGGGAAACCTCTGAATCGCTTCACAAATGGATCATGGATCAGATGCCAGCATTGCTGACCAGTGCCGGTTGGACAAAGCTGCGACTTGGCGAATGCGAAGAAGCGATAGGTTTTTTTCGCCGATCAGATGTCATCCGAAAATCTCCCGAAGCCACCAAAGGCCTAGCTCTTTGCCATTACAAACAAAAAAACTTCGCCAATGCTCGTGAGCATTTTGATTCCTATTTAGAAAAAAATCCCAATGACCAACAGATGCGGATTCTTTTGACTGACGTTCTGGAAAGTGAAGGCCACTACGACCAGGCTGTTGGTTTGCTCGAAAAAACTGTCGCTGAAATCGAAACGCTGGCTGGTCACCCTGACAGCATGACACCAGACGTTGACACTTTAAAAAACCGACTAAAGGGTATGAAAACTAAAGCCGCCGTCAGCAAGCATCAAAACAACGAGGTATCGCAAAATTTCCGCCTCTCCTACTCAGCCGGTGACCATGAAGATTTAGTCGCTTTTGTCCTGTCCTCCCTAGAAGAAGCATTGGACGAATACATAGAAAATTATGGCTTTCTTCGTCCGATCAATCCAATCGAGGTGATTCTTTACGACGGTAGTAATTTTCGCAATGTCGTCGCTGGCGGTCCCGAATGGGCAGAAGGCATTTTTGACGGAAGATTGCGTATTCCCATTCGTGAACAAATGCAACGCGGACAAACCGCTGGTCTTAAAACCATTCTGCGGCACGAGCTAACGCATGCGCTGACAGCTATCGCCTCTGACAACAGAACACTGCCTCCTTGGCTTGAAGAAGGACTTGCCCAAAAACTATCTTGCATAGGCGGGGAATGCGGTATCTTTATGTTCCCGCCAACACCAGGTGGCTTCTTACCGGTAAACTCTTTCAATACATCTTACATTTCACTCGAATCAGCCAAAGCTGGTCGAGCTTACACACAAAGTTTGTATTTAATTTATACGTTGCAGCGGCTGCAAGGGAATGAAGTCATCCGCACGATTGTTTCGCAGATCACTACCAATAGTGACACCGGTGCTGATGGCATCTTAAAGCCGACCAATTTAAGTTTTGCCGCATTGCACGCAGAAGCATCTCGCTTTTGGGAACGGCAAATACCTCTACCTTGATTGAAAAGAAGCCGGTTCGCGTTGGGATAAAAATAGAAACCGCCCTTAGTAATGGGGCGGTTTTTCGTTTGCCGGACCAATATCGAGTCGTTCGTTGCTTGCAGATGCAAACTGCCTAACGAGTTTTTCACAGGTCTCTGTGAGTTTATCGATAGTTTTTTGCTGCTCGTAAGAAGTCTGCTGCAAGACCTCGATTGCCATCTCTTGGTGAGAGATCTTTATCTCAAGGTCGATCATCTGTTGGTCAGTCATAAGTAAGGTCTACTTTTCGCCCTTCTTAGCTTGCTTCTCAGCTTTTTTTTCTTTTGGCGTTTTAAGTGGAGCCTTCTTGTCGTTTTTCTTTTGATTCATTCCCTTGGACATGGTGATTCTCCTAAAATGGTCAATAAAAGTAACATCTGCCTGGCAGATCTTCAAAATCTCCCAGATTATGCTTCATTTTACAATCAAAAATCAAATGCGGAAACGATTTCATGGGCCCAAAGTCCATTTATCGGATCAACTCAAGGCAATCGGAATATTATGAGCCAATTTAGCCCAAAAATTATTCATATCATCTGGTAAAGGGCACTCGATCGTACAGCGCTTGCGGTTTTCAGGATGCTCAAATTCCAAGGCGGTCGCATGCAGGCAAAGGCGAGGAAAACCCGTTCGCTCAATGACCGACGCGGTCGGTCCATTGGCGAAATAGTCGAGGAAGATGCTCTCGTCCCGGTGATAGAGCTTATCCCCGTAAATAACGTGACCGCTAAACGCTGCATGGATCCGAATCTGATTGGTCCGTCCCGTCATCGGCCTTGCTCGCAGCAGCACCGCATCCTCTGCAGTCTCGACAACAGAAAAAGCAGTCTGAGAGGGCAGACCGTCTGGCACGACCCATTTTTTAATTCGGATTTCACTGTCCCTAAGATCGCCGATCGGACCATCGGAAATCCAATGTTCTTCTTCAGGTATGCCGCGGCAGATTGCTAGGTATTGTTTTTGGACATCACGCCTTGCTAACGCCCTTGCCAGAGATGACCTAGCCTCTGGGGTTGCTCCGCATAAAACAATGCCGCTGGTTTCTCGGTCTAGACGGTGGACAGCAGACCATTCTCTTCCGAGAGTTTGCCAAACAATTTCTGTGAACGTATTTTTTCGGTACGGACCGTTTTCATGCATAGGGAGGTTGCCAGGTTTATAAACGCCCATGACTGGGCCTTCTTGCCAAAGAACTCTAATCCCACGGTCGACCTCTGGCTCCGCAACCGGTGGCGAATACATCGCGATCAAATCGCCGGCTTTCAATTTCGAAGAGCACTTCAGCGGCCGACTATTGACTAGCACACGGCCATCTTCGATGCGCTTTTGCCAGCAACTCCGAGAGAAAAACTGAAAATGTTTAGCTAGATAGCCGTCAAAACGGGCGCCTTCTTCCAAATCGGAGACCGGCCCGCCAATGCGTCGCCAGCTGATATGTTCCGCGTCGCTACCGCCCTCGACAGCTTCGTCATTTTCATCTGTAAAACTGGAAAATTCCATAGGTATTCTGTAATGTGAGGGGAGTGCCACCCTTGGCTTTTGTAGTCCCTTCATACCAGAGATGTTATGGGAATCAAGATCATTACTGATAACCGCAAGGCTTTTCACGAGTATATCGTGACTGAGAGGATGGAAGCTGGCGTTGTTTTAATGGGAACAGAAGTCAAATCTGTTAGGGACGGCAAAGTTAATCTCTCCGACGGATGGATAGATTTTGACGAGGCCGGCGAGGCCTGGCTGAGAGAAGCTCATATCGGTAAATACAGCCACGGCAACATCATGAACCATGAAGAGCGCCGCCCGCGCAAAATTCTGCTTAAAAAGAGAGAAATCGTTAAGCTTACGCAGGCCACAATGGAAAAAGGCTACACGGTTCTTCCTCTTAAAATGTATTTTAAAGACTCTTTTGTCAAAATTGAGATCGGTGTCGGCAAGGGTAAAAAGTTGCACGACAAACGGGAAACCTCCAAATCAAAAGAAGCAAACCGCGACATCGCCCGAGCTATGCGCTCCCGCGGACAATAAGCTATAATTTCAGCTAGATGACCACTCCACTCAAGAAATAGCGCTAGACCCCCGAAACATACCTAGAGGAAACTTTAGTATGAAATTGGCATTTAGCGTCATTTTATTGAGCCTTGTTTTCGGTTGCACACCGAAGTCAAAAGAAAGTTCTTCGCGCTCGCCAACTGAGACTAATGAAAACTCTGGTGAGACCTCAGGTGAAACAGCGACGGTTGCTGGTAAAGTCGAACAGGAGGACAGCGAGGCCTTCGTTGACGAAATCGATATCGATGATTGGAGCACGTTTGAAGCGCAGAACACTGCGGGAACGAACCTTCTTCTGACGCAAGATGCAGAATCTCCGACCTCTGAAAAAGTTGCAATCTATAAACTCGGAAAAGATCCGAATGGTGTTCATAATTTTGTACCCGAGGAGAGCGTTGACCTCTCGGCAGAAAACACATTTATTTTTAAAGTCCAAGCTTACACTTACTACGTCGTCAAATATAAAAAACTCACTGGTTTTGTTCCCGCTCTAGCTAAAGATACTATCTTACCATTGGTACTAAATTCCGAATCATCTATCGCGGTGAGTCTTTTCATTCGGATGGTTCAGTCGCAGGACGGAAAAGATCTTGTCGATCAAAAAAAAGTTAATTCTGCCGTTCTTGAATCGCTCGCCAAGAAGATTGCAGCACCGGGTATCACTGACTATAAAGCCGTAATCGATTCTGTACTGCTTCCCGTATTGGCGAAACAAAAAGATATAATCAGCGATGGCCCCAAAACAAATGCTGAGATAGCAGCTATCGTTCAACAAATCATTATAGTTGCTGCAAAATCAGACACCCTAACAGAAGAAACAAAAAAGATTCTGAAAGATGCAGCAGCTGCACAGGTTGAAAACTCAGGCGGTGGACCTGGTACTGCTTATGAACCAGCCACCAATCCAACGAACTTTTCAGCCAATGCTGTAAGCGAAGCACGCATAGATTTAACGTGGGTAAAAGGTGGGGCTTCAACAACCGGATACCGCATATCATATGTTGTTGGCATCACAGCTCCCGCAACATGTAGCGACGGTTTTTTCCTTCCCTCAACCAAGATAGTTGACACAAGCGCTAGTGTTGACACCTTAAGCGCAAACACGAGCTATTCTTTTCGTCTATGCGCTGTCAACGCAGACCCTTCTGGCAGCGCTTCCAGTGGTGTCGTTATCACTAAGTCAACCTTGCAGCCAATGCCGCCAAATCCAACTGGACTAACGGCTGTATCCTATCAAACCAATCAAGTAACTCTCAATTGGATTAACGCTGGTGGCTCGACAGTCGGCTATAGAATTTCCTACCAGACAGGTAGTACGCCTCCAGCAACATGCAATGTCGGCACCGTGATTTCCGAAAGCGACGTATCAGGAACAAGCCATATAGTAAGCCCTTTAACAGAGAACACAGAATATTCATTTCGTATCTGCGCAATGAACAGCAATCCGACTCCTGCACTCAGCAGCGGATCGACTAAAACAGCGACCACGCTTGCTCAGGCGAATGACGTCTTTCATCTAGCATTCATGAGACAAGGAAACCTCTATCACCTCACTGGTGAAACAGGCAGCTGGCAGGCGCCAACATTAGTAAAATCCGCTGCCGGTACCATATACATGAATT
Source organism: Pseudobacteriovorax antillogorgiicola (assembly GCA_945862295.1). Taxonomy (GTDB): domain Bacteria; phylum Bdellovibrionota_B; class Oligoflexia; order Oligoflexales; family CAIYRB01; genus CAMAXT01. The sequence continues at coordinate 15,606 of CAMAXT010000013.1, read as the reverse complement.
ACAAGAGCTTCGATCTCTTACTAGATGTAAATCGAGAACCGTACATCGCTTTATTATATAACACCAATGGGCCCAGCTTACTCAAGCACTACACTAAAGTTAATAATTCTTGGTCCGATCCAGACAGCGAAAAGGTCCTTTTATCTGGCCTCGGCCTCACCAGTGTTAACGTTAACCTAAACGCAATGTTTGACTCTACTAGCAAGATTCAGATGGTTGCCGATTTGGTTACTCCTCAGGCGATGTATACGACAAAAAAATCGACATCAACGACGCAAGCTGCAACAGGATTCTCTTCGAACTTGTTCAGCTCATGTGTTGATCGCTATGATACACTGTGGACTGCTTATTCGTCGTCTACCAACCTCTACCTAAAAAGCAGACAAAAAGATTCTTCGTTTTGGACTATATCTGCGGCGATGGCCATGCAGAGTATTGGCGCCGGTGAATGCCTCACTGGCACTGTCATCTATGCTGAAGATATCGACTGTAATAATGGAAAAGTAACCATTGCATTTCGCTGTCACAACAGCCCTGCAGACACCGTTGCCTACGTTGCCAATACATCTCAGGGTTGGTTACAAGGTGATCCTCCTACCTCAGTCACTCCGAATGTGAATGACGGCGGATACCTGCGACACGTTGTGATACATCGTGACAGCGCGGATTCGGTTCATCTTAGCTCTTGGGGAGGGCAAAATGACGACGCAATGACCGTTTCCTATTGGTTAAACGGAACACGGATTCCTGCAGCTACTAAAGCAGGTATCGACAGCGGAAATAGCAAGTCTGTTCTTAATATGCAAGTCGACTCAACCAATAATGTCCACTTCTTTTTTAGTGAAATGGTCTCAGCCAACTATGCACTTGTGCACAGACATTTTTCAGGCGCAAGCTGGGTTGATGAAGTCATTGATTCTGGAAACGGCATCAATGAAATTGAATTAGCAGACAGTAGCGCTATCGAATCTAATTCGGGAAAATCAAACTGGTTCACCCACCACGAAATTTTTGTCGGTACACGAACGGCCCCGGAAACTATCGGAAGCTTAGCGAATTTTGATGCAGCATGCGAATCTCTCGCGGGCGCTGTTGGTAAAAAAGGATTTAAAGCCCTACTTTCGACTTCGACTGTTGATGCAAAATCTCGCGTCACAATTTCCGGCCCAGTCCACAACGCACTAGGAGTTGTTGTTGCTGCGAATTCAACTAATTTTTGGAGTGGGACTTGGGACACCAATGCCAATTACAGACTAAATGGTACCGTCTTTAGCGGCTCTATTTTTACCGGATCGACAGCCCAAGGTGTACATTCAGGTAACAACTGCGCCGACTTTTCAACTAATGCGATAGGTCTCACCAGCTACTCGACCGGATCTGCCTTTAGCTTAGCGTCGCCGGTCGCATGCAACACTACGACTGGATTTTGGTGCATTTCACAGCCGTAACTATGCACCTACAACCTTGTTCTTCACCCATTTAACCATGCGTCCGATCAAAGTCACATGTTCATAGACCATCGCGCCGGCATCAAAATAGTCTTTCTGTGAAAGTACTTGATCGCTGGCAAATGTTAAATGCGAGACCCCTGAAGACTTAAGCGGCTCACCGCCATTCAACTTAGGATGCGCGTACGTAATATCCCAAAGCAATACCGTTTCTTGTCCGCTGACAAATTCTTCGGTTATCTCAAGGCTGAAACTCTTCAAATTAACAAAAAGTTCCTTGTAATGCTCTAAAAGAGCTTCGCGACCGACTAAATTAGCATAGGGGCTATTGAACTGAACGTTGGTTGCATACATCGCTTCCATCCGTGCCGCAATATTTTCAGAGGTCAAACCGTTATAGAACTTATCTACTTTCATCGATTTCGAATCGGTTTCTTCTACTGGCATCTCTTCAGCAAAGACACCGTCAACGACTGGTGCATCTTCGTCAGCGGCGTCTGCGTTTGACGGCTCGATATTTTCTGGCTCGACCTCGACATCAGCAGGATTCCCCGCGCCAAATCCAAGCCCAGCTAGAACAACAACCAACGAAACAAAGGTTGCGAAAAACAGCGATCTGAACATCGAGGCTCCAATGAGGAAAAAAAACATAGCAAGCAGAAATTGCCGACTAAGACATTATATAGGTACCCCGAAAGGAAGGGAAACAGAGCAAATCGCCTAGGCTGGCTCTAGGATTGGGCAATATCTGCCCAAGGATTGTTTAGCACCTAAACGTTTAATAAAATTAAAGAAATCGAAGTATTAGGACGGGACTAACCTCTGCAATCAAGGTTTTTACAATCAATTCTTTTTTACCTGCCATGGCGCGTCGGCCATCGGTCGGAATTTTTCCGAAATTTTCTTTTGCAAGTCTATTTCACTTTTGTGCAGTCAATTTACATGTTGATGTTTTTAGGATTCTGCTCGGGTGTGATTGTTTCGTTTCAATCAAACATGGGACTTAGTCTTCTTGGCGGCGATAGCCAGGTAGGAAGAATCCTGGTGTTTGTTCTCTTTCGCGAACTAACACCTATCGCTTGCAGCATCATTCTAATTGCACGCAGTGCGACAGCCATGGCTGCTGAACTCGCTACCATTAAAGTTCAGCAAGAAATCGAGGCGTTGCATGTCATGGGAATCAGTGTCTATCACTACCTGCTTGCGCCTCGCATTGTTGCTTCGATGATTTCGCTTTTTTGTATGGCTGTCATTTTTTGGATGTTCTCTATCGCCGGGGGATGGCTCGGCGTCAACTACGACGGCCACATGCCAATAGATCAGTTTCTGAATTCTATCGCCCTTTCGATTCGACCGGGCGATCTACTCTTTTTTGCGCTTAAAGCGCTGACTTTGGGTGGCGCAGTAGCCTATATCGCTTGCAGCCGCGGATTATCCTTAAAAAATGCTCCTTTCGAGGTTCCCATAGTTACCAATAAAGCCGTTGTGGATGCACTAACAGCCGCTATCAGTATCAATCTCGCTTTCTCTATACTTTTCTACCTTGTGCATGGAATCACCTTATGACCAAAGATCCCTCAAAACATTTTGAGATCACAAACTTCTCTGGCACTTCAGCGATAGGACAAACAGGATCGCAGAATCCATATAATTTCACCGTCGGCCGAGGTGAAATTTTGGTGATCCTCGGTGGTAAAGATTCCAGTAGTCTCTTGCGTCTTCTGTTAGGACTTGGCAGCGTCAACTCTGGTGATGTTCGCATCGATGGCGACTCGATCTTTGGTGCGAATCTGCGAACAAATGAAATGCTCAGCCTTCGGCATAAAATCGGCTTTTCCTTCCGTGATAAGGGACTAATTTCGAACCTATCGATTATCGACAACGTCGACCTCCCCGCCAAATATCACGGCTATTATCGCAACGGAGCCAACATCGAAAAAGGTTCACTGGCGATTAGAGCACTTCAAGATTTAGATATCGATCCAGATATGTGGAACGTTCGTCCTAACCGGATTTCAAACGAAGTCCGGAAAAAAGTGCTGTTAGCACGCTCCGTCGTTTTAAGTCCCTCGGTCTTGCTTCTCGATGACCCGACAGCAATGGTAGCGTCTCCCTTTGTTGGCACGCTCCTTAAATGGGTTCTCAAGCAGAAAAAAAAGGGAACTGCAGTACTTATTGGAACTGACGACTATCCATTCGGGTTGTCGATAGCTGACTGGGTTTTGCATCCAACCAGTGGAAAAAAAGTGTCCGAGTTTTCAGATTTTATGGAACCATGTTGGATTGAGAGTGCATCCATTCTTAAAAATAGGATTGTTGCGACATGCAGCTAGGAATTTTCGAAAAGAGATCTTTGATTGGTATCGGCTTAGCTTGTCTGCTATTTCTTGCCGCAGTCTACGAGATCGGCAAAAGAAACCTCTGGTTCGAGCCCAAGACAAAGTACCTAACTAAAGTTACAGACGCCGATGGACTTCGCATCGGTGGCTATGTCACAGTTTCAGGATTAAGAGTCGGAGAAATTTCCGATCTTGAAGTCGATGAAGAGAATCTAATTGCTGTCACCTTAGATGTAAAAAGCTCCATAGCAAAACGTGTGACCGAGGGATCATATGTCACAATATTCAGAGCTTTTGTCATCGGTGAGAAAAGAATTGAACTAGTACCTGGAGAACCCGATAGCCCCGAACTTAAGGCTTTCGCCCTAATCCCCAGCAGAACCACTACCGAACTAACAGATTTCATTTCTGGTAAAAAGCTCACGGAACTTATGACCAACATCGAATCGCTCCTTGCGGGACTCAACGGTATCACGAAAAATGTCGATCAAATCTTCGGCAAATATCACGGCGGCGACTTCAACAAAACAATCAGCCTAGTAGAACCCTCACTCGAGAACTTCATAAAACTCAGTGATGATTTAATTGTGATCAGTAAGGAACTTAAAAAGCAAAACAAAGTTCTTCCTGAATTCGTTGCATCGGGTAACGAAGTCTTCAAATCAATACAGAACGACTTTTTTAAAGATAATCTAATAAGAGACACTCTGAGTACCGTCAATCAAACGATGACGCCTTTTGCACAAAAACAAGAACTGATGACAAATATGCTAGTTTCACTGAATGACCTTGCTGAGCAACTAAAGAAAAATCCTGACTACGCATCTAAAGTGATAGAAGCCGTAACTGAGCTAACAATTACGTTAAAAGCTCTTCAGAAAACTTGGCTACTCGAAGGAAGTACTGAAGAAGTTAAAAAAGGAAAATAGTCGATTAGTCGATTAGTCGATTAGCCGACTAGTCGAGAAGCCTAGATCTTTTGACTATTAGAACAATTTCAGTAGTTAGGTCCGCAACCGCAACATCGATATTTATCTGCAAATTTAGGTCTTTTTGCTCATCAGCGTAACGCTGGCACTTCACTTGAACAAGACACAAAATTAACTCCGCAGTCTCTCTTTTGCGATCTTCTGCCACTGGTAGAACTTGCGACAAAATATAAATCAGCTGGGTTGGGTTGAGCAGCGATTCTTTCTTCTTCAGCCCCAGCGCTGGCATCCTGGCGTGCTCAGAACGTATGATGTTTCGCATCGCTAAAAGACTTGGCTTCAAAGAAAATTTTATCACCGACGCAACAAACAAATCGAGAGAAAAGCTGCCGTCAGTCGTGTGTTGTTCTGGATCAAAATCAAAAGGGTGAAATATGAACTCGAAAAAGTACTCACAACAATCCACAAACAATTGATCTTTAGTCGCAAAGTGATTGTAAACCGTTACCTTGGAAACTCCGGACGCTTCCGCAATCTTTTCCATACTTGCTAGTTCAAATCCGCATTTTGAAAACTCTTCGAAAGCAGCTTCTGAAATTCGCTCGTGTTTGGTTCGCCAAAACGGATTGTCTCGTCTAGTTGCCATCAACGATGGATGTCCTAAAGGGTCAACTGTGGACTATAATCTACAGAACAGTTACTATCATGTTTAGGTCAGCTATCCATTTTAAACAAGTAACATATTGTAAATACAATTGTTATCTGCACTCTGGGACCCGACTGCCATGTCTGCCTGCAGGATGTATGGGCAAACCACAATACGTGACTCACCCAAGGCTCCTGTGTCGAATTGTAGACTCTTGTGGTGTCTTACACCCGTTCTGGACAACCCATAATTTCTTACATCGAAGCTTGTAACTCTTGGAGGAGTAACCTCACAGGTTTCTCGCCACATTGGTCAGATAATTGCTTAGACATATCTAACCTGGAGGTTCTCATGACTGCTTCGCGATGTTCGTCTATCTGTTTTGTGGTTGTGCTTGCTGCATGTAGTCGCAAAGGTTCCGTGGAGAGCACGTTGCGAGAGCCGATCTTATCGACGATAGAAGATGTCTGCTCCAATCAAAGCTGCGAGCTTGGCACCTGTTGGTGGGTCGAGGACAATCTGACACTCGGCGGCCGGAAGATTTTTTGTGATGTAAATTTTACGTTCACATCTCTAAAGAAGCAGGAAGAACTCCTCAATGTATTTTCCCAAGAGCTCTCGTCAGATCAACTTTCTGTAGGTCTTTGCGGACGCAACTCGATTGGCACCCAATTCGTCCAAACACTACTTTTTGTCCCAGCAACAGTTGCATCAAAAGGCGGGTTTTTAGGTATATCGGCGAGTCATCCAAGTGAGAGTGCCGCAACATCAAAAGAAATCTGCGCCAATACGACTTACTATCTCGGGAATAGAAAATAACCTTTATCAAAAAGATTACTTCGGGAACACCAATTTGATCGTACTGATAAAGCCAGTATCGGTGCGCATCGCTTTTAAACCAGTTGTATTTCTCGATGCTTCATCTCGGGTTTCAACGATAAGTAGTCGTCCATTTGGCGAGATCGCGACGTAACCAGGAATATCACCGGCAGCAGGACTGATTTTCCCAAGCAACGCTCCTGTAGAATAATTATATAAATACACCTTGTTTCTCTTTGTCCGTTCTTTCCAAGTCGGTGCAACGAATCCAACAAATTTGAACTTGAAATCGGCGATCAAAGACGAATTCATGACTGGAACTTCCGGCAATACTTTAAGCGTGTGATCTTTTTTTTCAGTGACACCAGACCATTCGGGGATTTCATGGATGACAACAACGTTGGCTTTTTCTTGGACCGAGTAAGCACCAAAGAGATCTTTATCACGTAAAAGTCTATCCCACTCCGGAATCGATAAGGCCGCATCTGGTATCAACTGGTCGGAAAAATAAGCAACTAAACCCCGCTGTTTTTTATCATGATGCCACGTAACAAGTAGGCGTTTCAATGGATCAAAAAAAAGCGGCCGTTCGCCTGGCCGGTGCTTAGCGCTGCTTCTGGTCTGAAAGGAAACCGCATCCATTTCTAAGACCGCATTTTTTTTCATATCAGAAAAGACGCGGCCCGTTAGCGTCTCTATCAACGCAAAATTTCCAGAGAGCTGAACCGCCTTGTCGACTTTGTTTGCTAACGAGATGGTGACTGAGCCTGCAGCTCCCTCATAGGAACTGGCGCAAGGACCTAAAAATGACACTGTTGATACAGCCTGCACGGGATTGTTCAAAGTCATCAAAGCGACTTCGCCTTTTTGTTCAAGGCTATAAATTGGGTCGGCTTTGCCGGCTTCGGCATCGATTTTAAAAATGGTGTAGCGCTGAAGTTTACCTGCGTCCTTATTGCGAGCGAGGAGATAGAGCAGATTTCCTTCTTTGGAAAAAGACCCTACCCCTTCACCAACTAAATAAACGCTGTCTGAACACTTCGCGGCAGCCTGCTTTGCAGGGGATTTTCCAACTGGCTTGGTTGGAGGCTTAACACCACCGCCCTTAGAATTGCCCTTTGGTAGTGCGCCGCCCCCTTGCCCTGCCGCTTGAAAGGCAGGCAATGAAAGAATTGCGGTGAGCCATACAAACAAAATGCGCATCGCCATTGACGCTGCTCCTGCCACAGTTTTGGAGTCGAAGATTATGATGATCATAGTATTTCAAAATGCCAATACTTATCAACAGTTATCACGCACCGCCTGCAACCCTTCCGATTCTGATCTCAATCTTGAAGTATGGACTCAAACTTGCTTAGTGTTACGCGCAGGAGCCCAATGCTCCCCTTTAACTCTATTCGCCACTCAGAATACTTTTATTCTAGGTTTCCGTAGGTTAGAGGTAATATGATGCGGATCTAAAGAGATCACCCTAAATGATGGGCTGGTATACTTATGACAGTTGAACAAACAATGGCCAAAATACCCAAAGGATGGAAATCCTTCGCTTTTGAGCACGGGTATTTTGCTTTACACGTCTTAAGTTCTCATCTTTTGGAAGTCACCAAAGAGATTCATGAACATATCTCAGAGCAAGAGTTAGATAGTGAAGTCGAAAATTTTTTGGCCGAACTTGCCACAGACTTTCCGATTCCAGTAAAGAAAGAGATCAAAAAAGACATCGGTGCGATCTCATTGAATATGGCGCAAGGATGCAATCTACGTTGCACCTACTGCTTTGCCGGCGAAGGTGACTACGGCAACAAAGCCATGATGTCGATTGAAACCGCGAAGGCCTCTGTCGAAATGTTCTCTAAAGGCCGCAAATGGTTTCATATAATCTTCTTCGGCGGTGAGCCGATGTTAAATTTCTCTGTTATGAAACAACTTGTCGATTGGTGCGAGGAACCGCACCAAACATGCAAGTTTTCCTACTCGATGACAACAAACGCGACGCTGTTAACCGACGAGCGGATGGCTTGGCTTAAAAGCAAAAGATTCGGTATCACCGTTTCGTATGACGGCAAAGGACTCCATGCTCGTCAACGCCTGAATAAAGACCTAGTTAGCAACTCTGAAACCATGGTCGAGAAGAAGTTAAATAAGTTCAGCGAGCAACTTGGCACCCTCAAGGATTTTCGCCTTCGCACAACGATCTCAAGAGAGAATCTTGTCGTTCTAGAAGAAGCAATGGTTGCTACGCTAAATGCATACAATTTCAAAATGTACGTTTCCCATCACGCGACTCCGGCCAAGCCCATGTGTTTCGAAAAAGAAGACATCGATGCTCTGGGAGCAGTCTATGACCGAGTCATCAACCGTTTCATCGCTTCAGAAAAGTGGGAAGATATCTTCCGCTTTGAAAATACAGTAAAAATGATGAAGCTGATCCACTCTGGAAAAACAGGCGTCTACGCATGCGGAGCAGGAATTAATTATCTTACCGTCAGCGCGACCGGCAATTTCTATCTCTGCCACCGCCTGAACGAAGACGAAGATGAATCTTTCGGGAACATTAAAGCTGGCCTTGATGAGCAGCGTGTTACCGACATGATTGAGTTTCGCCAAGCAAAGAAGGACCCGTGCCGCAGCTGCTGGATGCGTGAATGGTGTGCTGGAGGCTGCATGCATGAGCACAAAGCGAAAAATAATAGTATCTACGACATCGATCCGATGTACTGCCGCTTGCAGTCGATCGAGATAAAACAAGCCATGCGGATCTATACTCTACTTCAACAAAAAGCCCCTCATCTTATTGAGGCGCTCGGTTGACAAATAGAATTTCCAATATAGTTTTCGCATTCTTCGCGAGCCTCATTGGGGCTATGTTTATCTATACGTTCTACGCTTCACCAATGCGGGAACGCGTCGAAAATAAGCTCTATGATATACGGACACGCTTAGCCCTGGGGTTTTCTGCAGAACCAAGGATTGTTACCGTGTCCATCGGGCCGCGAACCATTGCTGAAAGTCCCGGTCCCGGTCAAGAAAAGGGCCGAGTGTCCTACGGAACTCTGAAAAACCTCATTCAAAAATTACAAGCGACCAGCGCCAAAAAAATCGCTGTTTTGCTTTTGCCTCAGGCCAATCCCTATACCGACGAAGAGTTGGCCTCTCTTGTAGAGCTTTCCGAATCAGACCCAAGAATAGTTTTTGGTACATTCGGATTGACTCTTCAGGGCAAAGGCCGCTCTGTATTTCCAGACGCATTCAAACCTGAATCAGTACCCGTGTTCAAAGCCGATATTCTAAGAGACTATCGCCGCGAAGTCGTTCGTAGTTATACAATATGGCAAAAAAATGAATTACCTTTTCTACCCTGGTCTCTAGCAGTCAAGATTGCGCCAGAAAAAGTTCTCGCAATTCCAACTGATCCCGAAAAAAACGAGAAGAAGATTCAGATCAACTATCACCGCGACACTATCCGCGATATCGAAGCTCAAGACGTTATCGAGGGACGCGCAGGCGACTTCTTTAACAATAAAATTGTGTTCGTCGGATATTCGACCTATCACCAGTGGAATTCACTCGACCGCGAATCATCACACGCAAACTCTCCCTGGCAAGAAGACGGCAGTGACGTTGAGAAATCAATGCCAGTTACCGAGATAACCGCGATCGTCACTTCAAACCTAATAAACGGCAACTGGCTTTCCAGCCCACCTGGCTTCGTAAATATCCTTCAAAGCGCCATTCTTGTCGTATTTGGTTTTATCATTTGGCGTTTGAGTATTGGTTTCGCCAGCATTCTGTTCATCGGCACCTGGTCCCTCCTACTCTTAGCTCATGCATTTATATTTAAGACGTTTGCGATCAGCGTGCCTCTCGCGGATTGTTTGCTTCTTTCCTCTATGGCAACCATTGCTGGTGCCATGTGGCGGCTACGTCTAGAAGCACTCCTGCGCCTCGAACAGGAAGCAAAAATTGTAACCGACGCCGAACTAGCAAAAATCGAAGACCGGTTTCTTAACCGATTTACAGATGAACTCGGCTCGCTAAATACAAAGACCAAAGAAGCCCTTGATGGACTAAGTTTTATGACAAGTACAACTGGAACGCCGCAAACTGCATACCTAAGAGCCGTTGAGAGCAACAACGAACTCAGCGATTACTTAGTGGGCATCCGTCAGTTTGCTGCCTTGCAGGAGCATCATCTAAAAACACCTAACCTCCAGGCTGTCAACCTACGAGACGAGATCGATAAGGTTGTGAAGCAGTTCGATACTAGGTGTTTCGAACAAAAGGTCGCAATTGAAATCAAAGCAAACAAGTCGGAGATGGTCCTTTCAGACCAAACCCTACTCCGTCAGATTATTTACAATCTAATTTCAAATGCTGTGAAATATTCCCCTGAACTCAGCACCGTCAACCTCTCAGTCGTCAACAATAAGAACACGACTATATTTGTTGTTAAAGATAACGGACCAGGAATCGCCCCTGAATTTCAGGAAAAAATTTTTGAGAAGTTCTATAGGATTAAGGACGACAGGGTCTATAAAGTAAAGGGTCACGGACTCGGGCTTTATCTTTCTAGATATTTTTCCGGCATTGTCGGAGCAGAGCTGAAAGTGGCATCTGAGCACGGATCGGGTGCGGAATTTAGTCTCATTATGAAACGCGCGCAGTAAAAAGAGTTCTCCTAAAAGTGAAACACAGGGATTTAAAAAACAAAATATTGCACTTTAGGGAAAAGCTCTGGTGGTTTGACGTTGTTTATCCCATCACTTTGATCTTGTTTCTTTTCGGTTCACTCACCTACATCATCTATGCGGGTGAGCCGCAGTCACGTATTTCACGTATCGCTGAGAAGCAACTTTTGATTCACAGCATGCGCCTTTCCGGCCCTCGCAACACTGAAACGACAGGCAAAGTTTTAGTGATTAATGTCAGTCCATTTGAAATCAACATGTTTGGTAGGGCTCCTGGCGGGATGGTGCCGGACGTCAACGCTGGTGCCTACGCTAAAATAATCCGTCGGCTTGCAGACTCCGACGTGCGTAATGTCTTCGTCAATTGGGATACCGAAGCTCATCTTTTTGACGAAGTCTATATGCTGCCTCTGACTGAGACTTTGAAACAGAAATCCCGCAACACCAACATTTTCTTTGGAATGCACCCAGATCACATTGGGTCCATGCCTGCGGATTTTAGCAAGATCGCAACCATGCTCGACTCTGGTCCATGCGATGAAGTCTCTGAAATACAGATCGAATGTGTCTACAATAAAAAATGGGGCGACTGGATTGTTCAATCCGTGATCAATGTACTTGGTGAAAATGAGCAAAAAGAAGATGTTACTCCATCCTGGGTTAGCATGGAACTTTCTAGCAATTCGCCGCGTTATATTTTAAATATCAGCCCACGGAAAGATATCGAGTCGGTGAGCTTCACCGAACTACTTGCCCGCGATCCCGCAACGCTAAGCGGTTATGAAGCCGTGTTTATCGGGGTTGATTACCGCAACGTTTTATCGCCATCGTCACAACACACGTTTCCCCTTATGGTCAGCACTATTCATGATCCTGTGACATCTGATCCTAGGTTTAGCGGGACGCCAATGCATGTCTTTTGGGCACAGATTGCTCAAATGTATCTCGACCAGGGAATGATTTCCGTTCCATCAAATAAGATTATTTGGGCTACGACGATCGCTTACAGCATTTTGGTTTTACTAGTGATGCTCTACTTTGGCGGCATCCACGCTCTCGGTATGTTTATCGTCTTTGGAATCGCTGGGCCCTCAGTAAACGCCTGGGCGTTACGCAATTTACAAATATATGTTCCACTTTTTGACGCTTATTATTTCGGTGTGACCATCCTGATTACAGCCGGGATGCTTCGTCTCTCATTCACTTCATACCAGAGATGGCGTCTGGAAACACAGAGTCACTATCATTCAAAAATTGCCGATCTAAAAAGCAATTTCATCTCGCTCTTCAGTCACAATCTCAACACACCCGTCGCAAAGATGCAGGGGATGCTGGGGATCTTGAAGACCAGTATGAATGATCAACCAGAGGCTGCCAGGAAGTTAGCTTTCACGGCAGATACTCAGGTGGGGCTTTTAGAATACGCTATCAGAGGCGTTTTAGTTGGTTCTGCGATTGAAGAGAAATCTATCAACGACACGTCGCGACCGCTTCGAAATTTGTTTATCGATGTTTTAGAATCGAACACCTCTTCACTCAGACGCCTCGGCGTTAATGTAACTGCGAAACTACTTCATGAAGCCGACGATGAAGTTTTGTTTCAACCGATGCTCTTTGACGTTAGAGCGTTGTCCGCGACGATGTCTTCGATGGCAGCTCTGTTTCGCTCTAGCGATCACTCTGCACACGTCCATGCCACTATGCGTTACGTTGAAACCAATAAATCCGAGCACGGGTTGGTCTTTGAATTCAAATGCGCGGATAGCCGCATCAGCCTCCAAGCAGCCGCGATTCTAAGCGACCCAGAAAAGCGCTTACCGCTGAAAAAGCTCCAAGGAGATAAATTCATCGACGAGATTCTTGCTGGACTCGGAACTTTGCTAGTCAATCATTACCGCGGCCAGGTTGCTATCACCGAGGATGATGAACGCCAGACACTAACCATTACTATCTACAGTCCGAGTGCATAGAAGTGGCAAGGCATTTGCAAAGTTATATTGCAGGGTGTGAGTCCAGAGATCCTTAACACCATGAAATTACTAGTACTGATTAAATAATAGGCTGATTTTTATTGATCTGCTTCAATAAATATGGTATCAAAATGATACCGCTTTGCGGGTAGGAGGTTTACTTATGAAACCAGTTGCTAAGAAGTCAAACAAACTCAAGGCTAAAGTTGTGAACAGCCCGGCACGTGCTAAGAAGCCAGATGGCGACAAGCCATTCGGTTGTGAACGCCGAGCCGACATCTAAGACTTCGGTTTTTAAAACTAAATAAAAAAATACACCCATAGAACATTAGTTTTCTTTGGGTGATTTTTTATGACCAAAATTTAAGATGGAAGATCAGAAACGGCGATCGGCTTCATAATTCGGCATAGCTCGGTCGGACGGGTGGTTAGCTGCAATTGTTGCTCGTGGGTCAAGTATTTAGGGAAAAGAATGCGACCACCCGCACGTACATTGATAAGACGACCATCAATCGTACCTAGGGCTTCTCCAGCCTTAACTGCACCGAAGTTTATCCAGCCCTCTTTCAAGTCGACAATGCCAGCGTCAGGCCATTTAATAATCTCAGCCCAGGAATAGAGCTCGCCCCTATTAGCAGAGGACCCAAGACTAAAGGCGTCCAAAACCTCCCCTTTCAGGGCACGGTTCGCTGTATAAATTGCTTTAACAGCCGATTCAGTTCCGGCAGCAACCTGATAGACATCAAAACCATTCTGGCCTAGCTCGATCGAGATTCCGGTGCCGCCTTCAAGGTTTACAAATTCATCGGTACACATGCCTTCCGATGAAAATGAATCGCCCCAGTGCGTAACCATGGTCATTGCTGGGAAAATCTCACGTGCGAACCCGTAGGACGCCTTCGTGTAAGGAAAGATAAAAAATGGGCGATCCGACGGTCGAGAAACCTGGTGAAAATCGACCAGAAACGAAGTGTCTTTTAAAACACCCTCTAAAACATCCGCACGCTTTTCTTCACGCAGAGCGTTTTCCACGCGGCAAAAACTTCGGTTGAGGTCGCGATCAAGAAAGCGTTTGTTCTCAAGTGCAGCCCAAGGATTTCCCAGAACAAAAACAACTGGGATCTCCAGTTTTACGACACCGCTATTTATCAGCGCTAAAACGTTATTGAGGACCGCCACTCCGGCGTATTCATTACCGTGCGTTAAACCCAAAATTGTCAGACCAAACTTTTTGTTTGTTGCTAGTCTCGTCCCAGACGTGCGCGGCTTGACGACAAAGCCATGCTCGCAAACAGCCTCAACCGCTAGATGTGATGCAACCTTTTTGGGAAAGCTATTGAAACGGTCAATCTCGTCTGCAATGATCCAGGACATGGTCTACCTTTTTTTGTTCCGATTCTTCAATATGTCAGGCATCATAGTATATTGGCAGGAATTTATATAGAGCGGTACTCGGACTTTAATACAGGCAAACCATGACCCTCCAATTAAAAAAGCCAATGTTCCTTCTCATCTTTGCTGGATCCTGTTTTCTTAATCTGGCCTGTGACCCTGATGGTAAGAAAAGTTGTGATTGGGTCCTAGAGCCCGAGCCAAAACTAAAAGGCAGCTCCGATGAAGGTTACATCCCGGTATGTGCCAGAAACCGCTCCTCTATGAAAGAAGACTGCCGTCTTCAGACCTCACTGGAGTACGCGGAAAAAGCTTACGAACGGAAATTTCGTTATGTCGACCTACGTGTTGAAAGCTCTGGGCTACCGAGAACAGTTAAATCCATCAAGTTTTGCGATGGCAACGAATGAGTATTTATATGTCTAATAAAACAAAATTGTTTTTTCTCTCGATTTTCATGTTTGGTACTGCCTGTGGCTGTATCACGGAAGCGTCTGATCTGGCCAAAGGTGCCGCAGCACCCGAGGCCGCAATAAAGCCCTCCAAAGACATCCTCTTAACAGTTAAAGTCGGCGCTAACTTCCAAAAGATGATGCTCGACCAACTCGCAAACGACAAAGTATTCACTGAAGCATATGGTCTTTTCAGCGAAGGCGGCTGGAGTGACGACGGCCAAACTTGGGTTTTGGCAAATGGCGACATGTCCAAGATTAAAGTCATTCGTATCGAAGCTAACCGCGATAAGCCTGCAGAGATCAAAGCGAATACAGACTCCGTCAAAAACTTTAAGAAAGCAGCAGTCGCAGGCTCTGACCTAAAACCTATAGCAGAAGACATGTTTGACGGTCTGATTTACGAATACACAGTCCTCAAAAAAGCTGGTGCCGATCTAAAACTCGAACAAAACACCCATATAAAGACTACCGACCTCACCAAGCACCCGGCTCACGAAGCCTTGGTCAATGCATTCAAGAAGGTAGCCCCCTAATTTCCAAGTGTAATCGCTGCTTACGATTGTTTCCTAAATCGAAACAACCGGTGAAAACTCATGTCTTTTTTAATATGCCCCTTGCTCTTAGGATCGGCCTCGCAAAAGGGGACCAATCCATCAACAACAGGAGCACATAATGAAGTTTCCACTCGTTTTATTCGCAATCGCAACCTTGGCTGCATCGTCCAACGCATTGTCGATGCCACTAGTCTATGAATGCAAAATCTATGATTACCTAGATTTTGCTGAAAAAGGCTAAAGCCTTTTTCAGCAAAATCGTGTCCTGAGCCGCAGGCGAAGGATCTGCCCCGAATTACATCCGAATTAAAATCCGGCTATTTTGAAGTAAAATCAGATTTTTCAGCGGGCCATCCAAATTGAGAT
>CAMAXT010000012.1 GCA_945862295.1 Pseudobacteriovorax antillogorgiicola | reverse complement strand
GCCTGCGGTGAGTTCTGAGCGCTGAATAAGGGGAACGTATTCAGTTAGATTTTCGTCAAACTTTTCTGCATCGCGTTGGAGGCCAAGGCCCATTTCAGCGATCGCACGAGCTTCGTTTGCTAGGGCAATTGCTTGTTGTTGGGTAGCATCTGCTTGTGCTGTTTGACCTTCTTCACGGTAATCCGAAGCATCTTCTAGCAATTCAAGAGAACGCTCTAGCTTGCGATCAGCTAGTTCTGTAGCCCTCGGCATGAAATTATTGATGTTTTCAGATTTCGCAGTATCAACTGCTTTTTTTGCTTCTTGGATTTCACCTGGTGCCTGATCGGACACGGTTTGACATGATGCTGACAGTAGCCCCGCGCTAAAAACTAAAGCAAGCTTTGCAAAATTATTCATTCCATACTCCTTATTCGATGTTTAC
This sequence comes from Pseudobacteriovorax antillogorgiicola, assembly GCA_945862295.1. Classification (GTDB taxonomy): domain Bacteria; phylum Bdellovibrionota_B; class Oligoflexia; order Oligoflexales; family CAIYRB01; genus CAMAXT01. The sequence continues at coordinate 43,036 of CAMAXT010000012.1, read as the reverse complement.
GAACAATTTTACCCGGGTAGTTAGACTAGAAGTTTTTGCTTCAAGTACCGCGCATAAAAAAGTTTCGCGGCTACCACAAACACGATCGTGGTAGCGTTCTTAGATTAAGCATATTACGTGCCAACTAATTTTTTCCGCGAAAATGACCTTATGTCGTTTAAGTTAGATCGAAGCGTGAAATTCATTGGGTTTACATTCAAAGGAAAGGATCTCGATTCAAGCTCGGCGAAATTTCGTATTTTTCATGAATGGTGGCCCCTACACTCATGCTCTTATAGTCCTACACAAATATGTGTTACTAACTGCAGCAGCATAAAAACCAGCGTAATACCCGTTACTTGAACTATGGCATCTCGCTTGCACTACTAAATGAGAAGCAAAAAAAATGCGTTTGTATTTAATGCTTCAAACAAACACACCATTTTTGATTAATTTATCTGGAGGAAAGACCATGAAATGTCTTAAGTCAACTTTCGTAGTAGTAGCAGTTTCAGCTCTCGGCAGCCTCAGCTTCGCACAAGAAGGATCGAAAGTTGTGGAGAAAATTCAAACTGAAATCTACGACATCCTCGACAAAGATTTGACGACAGTCAAATTCGAAAAAGGCAGTGCAACACTAACAGACACCGAGCGCCGCACTTTACGTGCAATGGTCACTGCAGTTCGCGACGACACAAAAGTTGAAACCATCATCGTTGCTGCATGGTCTGACAGTCAATACCCGGCAAAAGAAGGTGCTAAACTTGGCGACGCCGAAAAGAAACTCGCGGACCAGCGAGCAGCAAATGTCAAAACTGTACTCACTGATCTTGGTGTGGCCAACGTGCAAGTTTACAGCATGGCGGAGCATCCAGGATGGATTGCAAAAACTTTTCGCACCGACGAAGCAAAAGTCAAACTTTCACTCAACGGCAAGCACGTCGAAGACCGCAAAGCGGAAATTGTAGCGCAAACACTCCAAAGTGAAGGTGGACCTTCCTCGGTAGTAGTGATTGTTAAAAGAGCCACAAGTGTGTCAGCATCTCATTAATTCAGTAGGAGTCTATGCCCAAAGCGAAGACTCCTTCTTTATTTTTCCCGCGTAGCCTTAGCGAAGCGTCCGCGCCAACCTAACCCTCAGTGGACAAATTCAATAGTTCACGAATCTTATCGACCAAAGTGGCTCGCTCGACAGGCTTTGACATGAAGAAGGCAAATCCAGCTTCGTCCACGTGCTTCTGCTGCTCATTGCCAGCAGAAAAAGCGATCATCGGTGCAGCTACCTGCTGGGACCGCAGTAGTTTTAGGGTCTCGAATCCATCCATATCCGGCATCCGAAGATCGACCATAATTAGGTCAAACGGGCGGAGCTTGCAGATCTCAAGAGCTTCTAGAGCAGTAGCACTGCCAACGACGGCCGCGCCTTCCCGCTGTAACACCGCAGAGACGAAATCTCGGATGTGCTTGCTATCATCGATAACGAGAATATTTGCTGTCGACAATTCCTTCGTCGGTGGACAAATGGTCGTGGCACGAGATTCACCGCTGTTCATATTATTATTCAATCAACAACCAATTCTTTGTTTGCTTCAGTTATTTTATTACAAACGTCATCTAATGTCTTCAGATGCAACGATATATGTCCGTCGACTGTTCCGCTCTTTTCTAAGTCTTTCTCTAAACGCTCAAATAGTTTGCCCAAGACTGGGTACCCATATGTCGCAGATGCACCAGCCATTTTGTGGCAAAGCTCAATGGCGTCTTGCACTTTGTTTTCTTCCATTTGATGATGAAGACTAGTTAAAACATTTTCCAAGTCCCTGTTGAAAGAAACTAACAGAGAGCTATAAAACTGATCATCTCGATACTTCGAAACGAAGGAATCTGCCGAAAATTCCATCAAGATTCCTGCCTATAAGAATCTACGTCAATGCCGTAGCGCTCGATGACGCGGTAAAGATCTGCGCGGTACCTTCCGGACCGCCGAGCGAGCTCTGCTACATTTCCTCTATTCAGCTTCAAAAGTCTTTCAATATAAGTCTTCTCAAATGCTTGCTTGGCATCTGTTAGCGGTAAGTCGAAAAATGGATGATCTAAGAAACCTTCTTCAGACACGACCTTCGTCGGGACTGCTGCCTCACCAAATTTAAGATGAGAGAACATGTCATCAACACTAAGATTGCCATCTCCCGACAGGACAATCCCGCGCTCAATAGCATTTTGTAGCTCTCTAATATTCCCTGGCCAATCGTAGTTCATCAAACGGGACATCGTCGATTGACTTGGACGGTTGATCGTTTTCTTGAAGCGCTTATTAAATTTACTAAGAAAATGATCAACAAGAAGTGGAATATCTTCTTTTCGATGTCTTAACGCTGGGATTTGCACCATGACTACCGAGAGGCGGTAATACAAGTCTTCGCGGAAACGTCCGCTTTTGACTTCATCTAGAATATCTCGGTGAGTCGCTGCGATAACTCTGGTTTCGATCTTCACAGCTGTTGACGCACCAACTGGCTGAACTTGTTTCTCTTGGAGAACCCGCAACAACTTGGTTTGCAAGGCTAACGGCATGTCACCGATTTCATCTAGCAATAAAGTGCCCTTGTCACAGATCTCAAAGATGCCCTTCCGGTCAGCTTTTGCATCGGTGAATGACCCTTTCTTATGGCCGAAAAGTTCGGACTCCAAAAGATTTTCCGGAATCGCCCCGCAGTTGATTGCTTCAAATCGCGCATTGGCTCTGGTTGACGCCTTGTGGAGCGCACGAGCGACAACTTCCTTGCCGGTCCCTGATTCTCCAAGAATCAAGACCGTAGAATCGACATCTCTCAGTTTCAAAATCGTTTCAGCAGTCTCGTTGATGGCTTTACTGGTGCCGACGAGATTTTCTCGCCAGGGTTCAACGCTACTCTTCTCTCCCACTTCAGATTTACCCTCGAGATAACTCGCCAGCTTTGTCAGGATATCATCTGGTTCAGTGCCTTTTGTAAAATACCAGTTTGCCCCTCGGTCTATGCACTCGATAGCCTTATCAATTGAATTCTGAGAACTAAGAATAAACACCATAGTAAAAGGTGCTGTTTTCAAAACGTATGGAAGACCGTCAATCCCGTTCTCTCGTCCCAACTTCAAATCGAGGAACACAGCATCGAAAGAATACTTCGACAGGGCCTCGCGCATGCTCGCCAAGTCACTGACCGCAATGGTCGTGTAGCCCGCTCGCGTGAAGGTAGCGGTATAAAAATTCCGCACTTTTTCGTCGTCATCTACTAAAAGAATGCGGCCAAGATATGAGTTCAAATCAATTACTTTCTTATTATTAAAAGACAGCTATCGATAACGTAGTTCCCTAAAACTAACAATCTGTATCCCTTTCGAGACACCCACGGAGCTTCCGCGCCGTTCCAACTCAGATGATTGATTCAGAGCGGTTACAATATAAGAACCTGCAAAAGTATAGATGTTGCATTTTTCCTATATGCGGCTCATGGCACCCTACGATCGAAAAGCCCGAATGAAAGAAGCACGATAATGCGCCTGCTTTTCATGGATGAAGACCAACTACTGCGGGAACTTGCTCGCCCCTCATGGCAAACACGTTTGATTTGACCATCTGCGGGCCCGAAGATGCTATCAGTCTTATAGAACAAGAAGACTTCGTTTTGATCGTTTCAGACCTATTTGGGTGATATCAGTGGTCTAGACATCGTTAACGCAAGTAAGCTAAAAGTGCAGCGGCATCCTGTCATCCTACTCACCGCCGGGGATATTGGCGACAACCTGCTTCAGCTATCGATTGCTTCTGGGGCATGTGGGTTTATCGAAAAGCCCTTCGGCGGGCCGAAGGAGTTTATTCAAATAACTCGCTGCTCTAACGAGCCTTCACAAAGACATAGTTGCGAAAAACATGTAAATGAAAGAAGCCACCTGCTGCTACCTGATCTTTTCTTTCAACTTCCGAATCTGACCCCACATCCCGTCCGAAAGCACCTTTCGTCCGCTGGCGCTTTTTGCGCGAAGAAATAGCCCTCGGCCCATCAATCCGTAAAATCCAGCAAGAGAAAGACCGGCTAAAGTCACTGGATGCGAACTCGCTCCTTTTAACTTGGTCAGACCTTTTTGCAGGAGGTTTTGCTGAATTGGCTTCGGCACATGTTTAAGTTCCGACAAAGCGACCGCTGCAGTCATGACACAAGTCATGATCACACCACCCTGCGATAAAGTGCGCACCTTCTTGTCTTCAAGACTCTGCTCAAACTTCTTTTTCGTGAACGAATCAAAACGCAAAATCTCACAGAAGACGTCAACCACCGCCGGCATCAACTTCTCCTGATCCACATACCCAACCTTTAACAAAGTTGAATTTACACTTTTCACGACCTTTTCTAATTTCATCGCGGCAGCATGCAATTCGTTTTGGGAAAAATTTTCGAATGGACTATTCATTTAATAAAATCCGTCTTGCTATCAAATCTGCTAGGCAACATTTGCCCACCAAAATAAAGACAATCTGTCTAAAGTTTTTTCACCTGAGGTCGATGAAGTAGTTAAGTTCAACATCAACGGCAGGATCTCATGAAGCATACATCTATAGCTATCCGTCGATCAAATGTTTCATTGCAAGTAAAAGTCATCTTGTTTTTTTTAGTCGTATTCCTTGCAATAGCCGCGAAACCAGCATTTGCCGAAACACATCAAACTTGGGCGACCGGCGCACATTTAGGTTATGGCGTTAACCAACAATCGACGACTGGATTTAAAAATGTCGCAGGATCATTGATGTTCCTAGATGTGTTACGAACTCTCGACGATGGTCTTGAGATGGGATTACGCACGATTGCGCAAGGCGGTCAGGAAAATAACAATGAATACTACCGTATGGGCGCAGGTCCTTTGATTTCTTACAACTTCTACAAAAACTGGCGTGCTCAGTTCTCTCTTAGCTTCTTCAATGAGACCGCAAATGATGAAACTAAAGAGCGGGCGTATAAATCTAAAGGCCGAACCTACCAGTTTGGCTGGGAGAGAAGTCGCGAGCTCATCAAGAACGTCGACCTAGCTTGGGGCGGATTCTATATGGTACATCAGGGCAATGTCAGTCTTTCCGATGGCATGGCCTCTCCCAACACAGCATCGACAAGATTTTCAAATATCTCAACCAATAAGGGCACGACCAGAGGAGTCGAAGTCTCTCTACGTTTTAAACTCTAAATGTCGTGGCTTCACGAAGCCTTACTGGAAAACCTGAAATGCTGGACGGCACCGGATCCCATTGTGACTTCCGCCAGACCCACTAAGCATCAAGCTATTATCTTGAACCAATTGCGGCTTAGCAATAATCGGTTTTCCGTAACGCTCCGCTAAAATCTTTAAATCACTTTTTTCAATAGGTACATTTGCTTCAAGGTGTTTCAGTATCTTTGAACCAGCTAGATTCGTGTGTGCGAAACCCCGCCAAGCACCCTCAATGGTTGCTAGATAGTTTTTCTGAAAAGCCTTTTTTTTCTTCTCGTCACGACCGAGATCGGCCAAGACTTCCTTCTCAATCAAGGTAAAAATATATGCGATTTGATTGTCGCTTAACCATTCAAAGGGATCCATAGTCGAGTACTGACTGACAATGTGATCGTCGACAAGAGTTTTATTAAACATGTAGTCATCGCCATCTTTTGCATAGATGTCATCGATGAGTTTTGACCAGAACTCGGGAGTTTTATTCTTCCAAGAAAAAGTCGGGCGAATGTACTCATAGGTCGGAGTCCATAGGCTGAAATTTTCTAAATTCTTGATTGGACTGTCATCAGCGGACCACTCATAGTCACCCATCGACTTAAAATACTTTGGGTTCGGAAAGTAGATTCTATTGTTCTCGACGACGAAGTCTTTCGGGTTGTAGTCCAGATCAAATTGAATGCTATGGCCTATCTCATGAGTCAGAAGCCCCAAAAGCACGAGCGGAGGTACCACAAGTCCAGAGCGATAAATGATCATGGTCTGTAGGGGAGTCGAAACAAGGGCATTGGTTTCACTGCCCTCTTCAGGAATTAATAGAGCCATGTCCTCAGTTGCGATTGAGCGCAAAGTTGCTAGAACCTTTCTTTTTCCGAAAGTCGAAGCGAAGATGCGTTTCACCGAATCATAGATGACTTCAGCGGCTTCTAGTGTGAAATCCTGGTTTCTTTCCACCAAGATAATCTTATGAGATTTATAGAGTTCCACCTGAATTTCTGACAGCCGTTTTGAAAATGAAAATTTAGCATCCGGGTAAATAAGTGCAAAGTCGAGGTGATCTGGCACAGTATTTTTGTTGGCATCTACATAATCAGAGTCTGGATGACCGTCACCGTCCGCATCTTTTCCACCAACTTTAGAATCGTAGGGATCTGCATCCAAAATATTGCGGACACCGTCGCCGTCAAGGTCGAGGTCGCCCTCAGAAAATTTCCCAAAGTACTGGCATGCGCGGTAGTCGCGGATGCCGTCGCCGTCAGTATCACGGGTCGCAAGAGTCATGAGGTCATAGCGGTCGTGATAAACTTTGCGAAGAAGACGACGCTCTAAAGACGCAGCATCTAGTTTCAAAAACTTGTCCTTGAAAGCATCAATTTCTTTATCAAGGGGCAATATGGGAGTTTTGTTGCCACGGTAGAAAACATAGTCGAGAGTCTTTAGCTGCTTCGGCCCGCGCATGGGTATGACCTTATCAACGAGCTGCTCATCATTTTTGACACTTGATTCTGATTCTTCTCGGGTCTTACAACCGACAGATGACAAAAGTGTCATCGTGAGCAAAACAATCAACAGAAAGGGCATGCGTTGGCTTTTGAGCATAAGTTGATCCTGAGAGATGGTGTTTAGTGCATCTTCCCATATAGGCGCAAAATCTAACAGGTCGATATCATACAGCTTATACCTCGATCAGATGCGCTGCGTTCTCGTGTCGTATTGCAACCTACTATATTTAAAGAGCTTTATGAGTATTTGGCTTTAGCGCGACGTCTTGACAAAGGCAACCAACCTTGGTAGAAGCTTCCTTTCTCCGGAAATCCTTGGGCCAGGCGGCCTAGGTAATATCAATCGAGATTAGAATAACGAGGAAGTTCAGTGGCACATCATAAGTCAGCCATCAAGCGCATCAGAAGAAACAACAGTGCAAACTTGCGAAATAGCTCCTACATGGCTAGCGTAAGAACAGCTGTTAAAAAATTTAGAGCAGCAGTTAAACAAGGTGGAGCCGACGCCGGTGTTCTAAACCCACTATTCGTTTCTGCCCAAAAGATCGTCTCTAAAGCCGCTCAAAAAGGCATCATCCATAAAAACAACGCTGCTCGCACAGTTGCAAGACTTGCTAAGCTGTTAAAAAATGCTGGTTCAAAACCAGTAGAAGCTACTACTGCTAAAAAAGCACCTGCTAAAAAAGCAAGTGCTGGAACAGCTGCTATCAAGAAGAAAAAAGCAGCCCAAAAGAAGACCGTTAGCAAAAAGTAATTCGATACAAAAACCCGGGTCACCCCGGGTTTTTTTTGCTCTCTATTACCTTCGTCGTGAACTACTTTATGAAAGGGTTCAGGACCGCTTCGACTTTCGCCTTCACAAAGCACTCATCGATGACTTTTGTCGCTTCAGCATGATTAAAATTCAGAAGGCATGCTTTTACCGTATCTGGGTTGTCGCCTTCGGTTTTTTGACAGAGATTGACGAGATAGGTGGCCAGGCATCCGCAAACGACAGGGACTCTTTTCCCCCACTTTGCTCGCTCTACTGGTGTAGCATTTGCCTGACAACCAACAAAAGATCCGTCCCAGCGCTCGGCTCTACTAAGCTTTGGTGCAGGCTCCTGAGTAGCTATTGGTGCTGGAGACGGTGTTGGAGTCTGCGCTTGAGCACCGGAAGTTTGCAGAAGCATAAATCCCAGGAATCCCGCTAGAAAAAATTTCATCTTTGCCCCTTAAAAAAGTTTTAAATTACTTCAGCTTTTTTCAGCTGCTTTAGCTTTCAACCAAAGTTGTTCTAGCTCTTCACGACTAATACAGTTGACGTCTTTACCCTCAATATTCGCTATCGCTTCGAGGCTCGTAAAGCGCTTAAGAAACTTTCTGTTTCCGTCCATAGCGACAGTTTCTGGATCCAGCTTAAGATGCCGACAAAACTGCGCCAATGAAAAATAGACGTCACCAATTTCTTGGGTGATTCTATCGATATCTGAAGGTTCTTGCCGCACTTCAATCTCAAGCTCTTTGACCTCTGAAATCAGCTGGTCAAAAACTTGTAACGGCGTATCCCAGTCAAAATTGATCTTCGCTGCTGTCTTGCCAATATGTAGCGCCTGGATAGTTGACGGTTGTTTTTTGGCAGCCCCAGAAAAAACCCCCGAAGAATCCTTTTTTGGTGGAAACGAGGCTTTTTCTCTTGTTTTAATTTTTTCCCAATTGGTTCGAACTTCGTCCGAGGTGATGTCAGCCTGTTTTGGGGCAAACACATGCGGGTGACGGCGAAGCATTTTTTTATTAATCGCATCGATTACATCGATAAGTGTGAAGTGTCCTTCGTCTTGAGCTATCTGAGCATTGAGAATCACCTGCAATAAAACATCACCGAGTTCATCTCGTATCTCAGCGTTATCCACTCCGCTCATAGCTTCAGCGGCTTCATAGGCTTCTTCAACCATATAACGGCGAAGAGATTTGTAGTCCTGTTCCAAATCCCAGGGACAGCCTTGCTTTTTGTCTCGCAACCAAGCAATTGTCGTCACAAACTCTGAGAAAATTGCCGCCGCAGCTTGAAGATCAGGAACCCCCGAGGGCTTCCCTGTCAGATGGTTTTTACTCATGCTAAATTTCCTCAACCAAGCTCGGCAAAAATTCCGGACGAGGCGCAAGCCCCATCGTCACAAGGGCGGTATTCGCAACATTTCCTAGAGAGCGCGGCTCAAAATCTTTCATTTTTAACATGCTGACACGGAAACCATAAATCAAAAAAGGTACCGGAGCTAAGGTATGCGCCGTCTTCGGCGTCGGCTGTTTTAAAAAACCCGCCGTTTCCCAATCTGGAAAGTCTTTTTCTTTTCCATCAAACATCTCATCCGCGTTTCCATGATCAGCAGTGATCAGCAGAGTTGTCTGCGTTCTGTCAGCAGCAGCCATCAACCTACCAAGTTGGAGATCGACTGCCTCGACAGCAGCAATCGCTGCCGACAATGCACCTGTATGACCAACCATGTCTCCGTTTGCAAAATTAATCCGTCCGAATTCGAATGTACCTCGCTCCATACGGTCAATGGTTGCGTTTGCAATTTCAACAGCCTTCATTTCAGGTCGATGTTCGAAAAACTCCGCCGCATCAGAAGGAATCTCTAGATACTCTTCGGTCGCTTGGTCGAAATAACCGCTGCGGTTGCCATTCCAAAAATATGTCACATGGCCAAATTTCTGCGTTTCACTACAAGCATATTGCCGGACATTTTGTTCCGCCAAGACAGCCGAAAGCGTTCCTGAAATAGCCGGAGGAGTAACCAAATAGTGTTCTGGGATTTTCAAATCACCGTCATACTGCATCATGCCGGCAAACCGAACTTTGGGGAAATATTCGCGCTCAAACTCAGTGAATATTTGCTCGGTAAACGCTCGTGAAATTTCGATTGCTCTGTCACCGCGAAAATTAAACAGAATAACGCCATCGCCGTCAGTAATTTTGCCAACCGGCTGGCCGTCTTTTGCAATGACGAATGCAGGGATATGCTGATCGGTGATTGTGGGATCTTTTCTGAATTCGATCAAAGCATCATCTAAAGAATTAAACTGTCTTCCTCGTCCAAGCACATGGGTATCCCATCCTCTTTTGACCATCTGCCAATCAGCGCTGTAGCGGTCCATCGTGATATGCATGCGACCGCCGCCGGACGCCACTTGAATATCAAAACTCGAGGCTCTCAACTCCGTCATCACGGTGTTTAAGCGACCAACATAAAGCTCAGCCGATTTTTCTCCGACGTCGCGGCCATCAAGAAGTGCATGCACGCGCACCTTCGTTACGCCATCGCGTTTGGCTTGGCGTAGCATGGCGTAGAGATGACGCTCGTGCGCGTGGACGTTTCCGTCCGAAAGTAGACCTAAAAAATGCAATGTGCTTTTCTTGGTGATTACCGATTGGATCATTTGCACCCAAGCAGGCCCTTTGAACATCGCGCCGTCGTCGATGGCTATATTAACGAGCTTGGCGCCTTGTGCGAAAATCCGACCAGCACCAAGGGCATTATGACCGACTTCACTGTTGCCAATATCATCATCAGAAGGCAGGCCCACATAGGTGCCGTGAGCTTTTAGAGTGGTAGATAAACGACTAGCAATGAGGCTGTCTAAATTCGGCGTTTGAGCAAGAGCTACAGCATTACCAAAACGGGACTTACGCAACCCCACGCCATCCATAACTACCACTAGTACGCGGTTCAGTGCTTTACTCACCAGAATCCTTTCCAGAACGAGTTTTCTACCATCAAAGGCAGACTACCGTATGGAAGATCAGGGGTCAAACTGCAAGAGGCTAGCAACCGGGAGATGGCTGATTTTCTCGTTTTTTTGCGGGATTTTCGTCCCAATTGACAGGCTTTGGGTCTACGATTTCATGTTTAGGAAACTTCTGATCGCGCCATTTTTTAATCAAAGCGATTTGCTCTTTACGCATTTCATCACCATTGAGCGGCATCCTCAGATCTTCAACTTGGAAAATGACGTTGTCAATTTTAGACTTCTCGAGTAGCCCCTGAACAACGTTCTCAGGAGTCGAAAGTGAGACCAAAAATGTGAAGTCGATCATCGATGCATCTTGCACAAGCTGCCATCGTCCAGGTGGCTCAAGGTCAAGTTCTGATCTGACGTCCTATGAGTCATTTAAAAAATTTGGTGCGTCAGCAGTAACAAGAATAATATCTGAAACCATGCCCCCATCAGACGCACTTGATGCTGCCAAGATTGAAATATTCCGTGCTTGGCGTGACAACGGGTTTCCTGAGAAAGGGACCGCGACTACTCCAGAAAATTCAAATCCTAATGTTATCGAATTTAGAATAAAAGCAGGCACAGATAATAGCGCGTGGAACACCGCTGAGACCCAGATTAACACAAAAGTTGGTCAAACTGTTCGCTTCATAAATGATGACACCGTAAAACATAGGTTTCATACCAACGGCGCACCGTGCCCGCACGGCAACGACATCCCGCCTGGCAAAAGTGAGGACTGCGTCATCGGAAACACTTATGTAAGCTCGCCGCTTTATGACCACAATCACTAGGTAAAGTTTTCATCCGTGCGACTAACTAGGAAATAAGTATCTACCTGAATAACAGTGGTTTCATCTTTTGTAGGTGAAACCACTTTGTATTTAGGTATTTCCATACTCTTAAAACCAACCTCTTACTTCGGTACAAAAACGAAAAAATCCTTTGGCTTAAAAATAGACAAGCAAAGCTATAACGTGAGAAAATCACTATACAAGCACTGCATCTAGTGCAATTTTCTCTTTCCTCAGAAATTTAGATCAATCTCGATAGCTGAAAGCAATACATGCGCGATCCGGCAAACGAAAAACAAAGTTCACCTGTCATCGGAGCTTTAGAGCTGAACGAGATGATCGCGCAGTATCAACATTTGCTTATCTGCCTTGAAGCTGACCTTAAAGACCGGAACCGCCTCGGCACCTTGCACAAACGTGATTACATCAAAAGAGCAAAAAAACTTCGTTCTGTTGAACGCGAGATCGAAACGCTAAAAAAAATTGCTTCAGCAGATCAATCTACTCATACTACTAATAAAGACATTGGCCTGCCCATCATTGAGAACTGCACACCAGCAGAGCAAGAAACCTGTAATCATAATCTAATGGAAAAAGAGATCGAACTCCTCCGTTTAGAACAGCATGCGACCAAAGCCCACGCATGGTTACGTGATGCTATTGAAGGAAAAACTGGAAGCTTTCTGTTGACGCTACGGCTATCCAGTTTGCGACGCTACATACACCTTTACACTAAACTTTTGACACGCGCGGAAACCGAAAGAGATCAACTTGAGGCCTCAAGCGAAGAGTTAATTAAATGTCTCTCAAAAGGGAAGTCAGAAACTAGGTCTAAAACGACACTGCACGCTCTTATGGGTCTTTTCAGAGATCTCGAGAGCACAATCTCGCGGGTTGCCAACCTTAGAGTCACTCTCAAACAGGAAGCAGCAAAGGTCCGAGAGATGACGACATGGCTAAAGAACGAAGAAGCGAAGTTCGAATGCGGCCTCGAAACCGGGCGCCCACCTACACCGATGAACTTAGCGTCTAGCTATATATTCGCCCTAGGCCAAGGTCAAACGTTAGACCCGAAATCTATAAAGAAAAGAAAGCTAATTGAGCAGTTTTGGTCCGAAGTTATCGTTCAGCAGAAAAATGTCCAAATTGAACAATCAGATCTTTCTATATACTTATCTTCGCTAGAAGATATTGCAGAGTTGTCACCAACCTTGCCTGTTACTTCAAAGCTGCCGCATCCTTCAAGAAAAGTTCGAAGGAAAAAAGCTAACATGGAGCGCAACCATGACTGACCTACGCGACTGGGATGACGAACTAGCATCGTTGGCAGAGGAAATCAACATCCTGACGACCAAGCACGTGAAAGAAGGCATCAAGCAAAATCGGGGTTTAATCGCACGGAAAATCGCTACGATTCAGTCTCAACTCAAGATCGACCGTACAATAAAGCGCCTTAAGTCATTTTGTGAACGAGAATTCCTTCTTTTACCACGAGAGAAAGCGCTTTTGCATTGGAGCGGAATTTTCACCGAAAAAGTTGAGGCCTACTACACCCTCAAACAAGATAATCTCACAAAAAATCTCTGGCTAAAATTAATTCGGACACGGGTAAACGGCTCTGAGCAATCTCCGTTCTCAAACTTTGATCAAGATGATCTCGTTTCCCTATCAGTCAGGCACGCCAATTTCGCGAAAACCGAAAAGTATCTTGGTGAGCTACTCATAAAGAAGAGAGAACAAAAGCGGGCAGCTGTTCAAAAGTATCAAGAACTAACAGTTGCCCTAGCAAACAGAGGTTCCGCAAATACCTTGCAAGGCCGGCTTGGTACAGATCTGATCCATGCGCTTAAAAACCCAATGTTGAAGACAATCGGCCGCGCAATTACTCACATGGCGTCCACGCTGCATAATAGCGAACATCTATCGGAACGCCACAGCCTCAATAATCAGTTTCAAAAGAAAAGCGATTCCGTCCTGGCTGTATGCCGAAAGTATGTGCTTGCAGGCAAAACAGACCCATCTTGGACGCCCTCAGCCAAGGCCATGGGCCGGGTAGAAAAAGTTATTGCAAAGCTTAATTCACTTGAAGAAACCTCGCAGAATTCCCTTAATACTGGAATTTCCAGAAATATTCCAAATGCTCACCCAAAATTCGTGCATAATCCCTTAAAAGAAGCTAAAACTATCTCTATAGATTAGTCTAAAAAACTGGGCCCATTACGGCATCTACGGAGTTAGTCCCATGAATTTTGCCCCCCTGTCTGCGCTTTCCAATGATGAACAACTTTTCTTTGACGAAGTCGAAAAATTCGCTCGCACTCATATTGGTCCAAAAGTTCTAGAGATGGACGAAGCCGAAAAATTAGCGCCGGAAATTCTAGCGCAAATGTTCGAACTTGGTCTTATGGGAATCGAAGTTCCCGCCGAATACGGCGGTGCTGAAGGCTCGTTTATGATGGCGATTTTGGCGATCCAGGCCATCAGTCGCGTCGACCCCTCTGTTTCTGTTGTCTGCGATGTTCAAAATACTCTCGTGAATAATATCTTCAATCGCTGGGGTACGCCTGAGCAGAAGAAAAAATATTTCCCTCGTCTTTGTACCAATCTGGTCGGCGCGTACTGCCTTACCGAGGCGAACTCTGGATCCGATGCCTTCGCAATGAAGGCGAGAGCTTTTGACGAAGGCTCTCATTGGCGCTTGACCGGCAAAAAAATCTTTATCACCAACGCCAAAGAAGCCGGCGTTTTCATCGTGTTTGCAAATATCAATCCCGAGCTAGGCTATAAAGGCATCACGGCATTCATCGTCGACAAAGACATGCCCGGCTTTTCCCTAGGCAAGAAAGAAGTCAAACTCGGTATCCGCGCTTCGAGTACTTGCGAAGTCATCTTAGATAACGTCAAAGTCCCGAAAGAAAACGTCATCGGCGAGCTTGGCAAAGGTTATAAGATTGCTATCGAAACATTGAACGAAGGCCGGATCGGCATTGCCTCTCAAATGCTAGGTCTGGCTGAAGGTGCACTAGCTGGCGCGATGAATTACGCGAGGCAGCGGGAGCAATTCGGCAAACACCTACGCGAGTTTCAAGGCATCCAAATGCAGCTAGCAGAGCTTGCCACTAAAATTGAATCAGGCAAATTGTTGGTTTATAACGCCGCAAGACTTAAAGATGCCAATATGGCCTTTATTAAAGAAGCCGCTATGGCAAAATATTGGATGGCACAAGTTGCTGAAGAGGTCGCGTCTCGAGCTCTAGAAGTTTACGGCGGCTACGGCTTCATTAAAGAATTTCCGGCGGAAAAATTCTATAGAGATGCGAAGATCGGTAAGCTGTACGAAGGTACCTCTAACATGCAACTAACAACTATCTTCAAGTTAATCGACAAAGACTAAATTAAGGGGCGTCAGTATGAACAAGATTTTAGCCACCGCCGCTTTTATGATATTCAGCACGGCTTCGTTTGCAGCACAAGTTGCTGAACATCGTGCAGACGTTAAAGAACAGCTGCAACATTTGATTTGTGCAGAGTCACCACAACTTGACGCCAGAAGTACTATTGCCCTCGGCATCTATGATGCGCAAATCGATATTCGTCTTATTGAATCGATCGCTGGCACAGCGGTGACAGAAAAAATGCTGGTCAAGAAGTCTAAGGCACTTGCGGCCATGAAGCGCTATCTAGGTTACACCCAAGGAATTTGCTCAGACCGCAAAGGGTGGGTCGCCGCCCTTCCAGCACCTGAGCCACTTATTCGCACAGATGACGGCTTTGAAATCAAAAGCAACGCACTTAATTCAGCCTGCAAAAATCATAGGTACGATTTTGCAGCAACCAAAGCCGGCGTCTCTAGCCGATTGCCTGATTCAAAGAAAATTCGAACTTCAAAATTAGGCGCAGGTATTATCGAAGTAACCTGCCAACCTGCATTCCCACGTTGGCAGGGGCCAATCGTTTGGTATCTTGCTCCAACATCAGTTGATGCTCTTGCTGAAAAACAGAAACTAACAAATCCAGAAGATCGTGCCACTTCCCTAGCCCTCTGGATTGCAAGTATTCGCAGTAATGAAGGACTACGGCCTATTATTTTAAACGACAGCCTCAATAGAGCTGCTGAACTTCTAACGATAGACAGTTCAGTCACTCACAACCGGGCGAACACAGACAGTATGCGAGAGAAAATAAACGCTGCCGACAGCCTGCGCGTACTTGGTGAAATTCGTGTCCGAGGTCAAACACCAGAAGACCTCGCATGGATGCTATGGCATTCCCCTCGACACAGAGATCTTCTTCTCAAAGAGGAGGCTACATCTTACGGTATCGCAATAAAGGAAGTCGGCACTGAACTCCTCGCTATTTTCCTTGGCGCAGAAGAAAATCGACTAGTCACTGCTTCTGGCGGCAAAAAAGCTGTTACAAAGTAACTACTGAACTAAAATCTAGATCGGAAAACTCACTTTTTAGGACCGCCATCTTTTGCATCTGAGATTGTAAACGGTGGTCTACGAGTTTATGAACGCCATCCAGCGCACTTGTAACAAGCGAACTATTCTTATAGGCACAGTGTTGTGCCTCTAAAAGAGGTTGTTTGAGACCAACATCGTAGGCAAGCATGTTTTGATAGAATAACGTAGCATTCAAAGACACTTTTTCATTCATTAAACGCCGAGTAAGGCGGCGCGCATGGTCTGCCGCCAAACCACATGACATCGTGTCGTGCAGCCAGTACGGCGCTACAGTATAAGGCGTAACTCCAGTTCGCAGTCCGTATTTCGTTCGATTAGCAGACGACAAAACCGGGACCCCAGCCACTCGCGTACTAAATGTCGCCGCAAAAAAGAAATCCGCCGGGTGCTTCTGCAAAAACTCAAAGGTTCGGTCGATGGTACTGCTAGTCTCACCTGGATACCCAACCACTAGACTGATTATCGATGTAACCTTCTGTTTTCTGCAATTGTCCAACGCCATAGCATTTTCTTCGACACTGCAGCGCTTATTCATATTTATCAGTTGCCCACTATCTCCGGACTCTATGCCAATCTGTACCTGCCAAAGGCCGGCCTCTTGCATGAGCGCGACGGTTTCTTGATGCTTTAAATCACCAGCTCGTGCGTAACAAATCCAGCGGACGTTAATCCGCCTTTGAATCAAAATATTGCAAAATTTTTCCAGCCGGTGCCGTGGGGCGGTAAACAGTGAATCCAGACAATTTATATAAGAAACTCCGAGTTCACTAACGTAGCGCTCCCAATCATCAGCAACCTTTTCTGCAGTTTTGTAGCGAAAGGCTGTATCGTCAAAAAGATAGGGGTAGTTACAAAATTCACAGCGGTACGGACATCCACGAACACTTTCATAGTGGATCAGTTTCATCGAGCCAATCTTAGTTCTTACAATCGACCAATCTGGTGTCACCAAATCGTCGAGATGGCGGCTAGCAGGTGCACCGGAATACAGAAGATCAACAGCCCCGGATTTAACCAAACGGCCCCGTTCCGGAGCATTTAGAATCTTAAACTCGCTTTTTATCCACTCAGCAATCTTTGGCACAAGGTACTCACCGTAGCCAATCGCTAACATGTTGACTTCTGAAAGCCTGGCCAACTCGGTTGGCATCAAGGCGGCTAGAGGCCCTCCTAAGATGAGTTTATTATCTCCATCTTTTAGGATACGCAATACTGGTGCCAGCTCGCTGATATCCCGCAAAAACGTCGTCGAAAGAAAGACCACCCGGTGTTTTCTGAGCAGCTCCTTACGGGCCCGAGGCTCATCGAACAGTTGATCGATCGACACCGCATCGAACCCAATTCCAGCTTTCGTTAGGAGGGTTCCCAAAACCACTTCGGTTAATTCCGGGACATTGAAAAGACTTTTTGAAGACAAAAACTCAGCGACCAGAGATTTAGGCTGCGCCCGCATCCGCCGCCGCATAATCATCGATTCAAAGAAATTCAATTTGATTTTGATATCAAGCCAAGCCTGCTTGCCAAAGAAAAACTGTAGCATCTGGCGTTTAATCAGCGACCAGAATCGAAGTTCTTTGCCGCTAATAAAACCACCGGTCACCACTAGCACTGAGGCATAAATTTGATGCTCTTCTGACATCATAGGTCTCGCTCATATTTTCACCTCTGGATACTAACGTCAGACGATAAAATAAGCACTTATTTTTCCACTATCCAGCAGGTAAACTCGAACGACCTTTACCACTTTCAAAAACCCGGAAAGTTTCTCTTGCTTAATATTGAATACATTTGCCTTAAACAGTTTTACTTTTTTAGTCGAAGGCATCGACGCTATTTTTTTATTTTCCTAGGCATGTATTTAACCAGTATCTTTCGCTGGAAAAGTTCGCGCCTTCTCCGCGCAGGATACTGTTTTATCCAGTTGGTAGACGACATCTTAGACGGCGACCGTTCTATCGACGAAGACCCAGGCGCATTCGCTGGCAGAATCCTCTTTGAAATATCAGCCGAACAATTTGGAAAATCCTCGGAAGCATCAATACTAATCGGATTTGTACTCACCGAGGCGCAAGAAAGGCATGATTACGCTACGATCAAAGACAGATTTGCCGCTTTGGTGACAGTCCTTAAGGATGACTACGACCGGCGGATTAGGCGCCGAACCGACCTCGCCAGCACACTCAAACAGCATCATCGGCTGACGTTTCAGCTTTCTATGGATATCACCTTAGCTTTTCTAGACTCCGAAGTAACCTCAGGTGACTGCCCGGAGATTGTCGACAGCCTCGTTTGGTGCTCAGTGATGAGAGATTTAAGAGACGATCTTTCCGTCGGTATCATCAATATCCCCAAAGACATCTACTCCGTCTCTAGTAAGCCGCTCTCATCCGAGGACATCGATACCATCCTAAATGCGAGAGCTGTGCAGAATTGGGTTCGTGACGAATTTGCGCTGCAAGCACACAATATGGCTGCAATTGGAGAAAAGTTACCGCACCTTAAAGACAACATCGGTAAGCTAGCAGTTAAAATATTTTGGAAGAGTATTAAATCTTATGTTCCAAGATTCGAGAAGCAAAACAGCAGAATTCTATCCGGCATCAAATTTATTTAGCAGCATCAAGAACGGAATCAATTGGATAAAAAACCCTTACGATGCACTCGACAAGTTGTCGCGGTCGAACGGCCGTGCTTTCTGGCTCAGCCTACCGGGGTTCGGACGAGTATTTATCGCAGGAACTCCAAGCCTTATCGAGGCCATTCGCAAAGAACCTGCCCTAACAGGCGGCATCGGCATGACTTTTCTTAGGCCAGTGTTAGGCGAAAATTCCGTAATCATGCTGCATGGCAATGAACATAAATGCCGGCGTCACCAGCTAGCACCGTTATTTAACGAAGTATTTTTTGATCACGCAGAAGAGCTAACTGAGCGGTACGCGCAAGAAGAAATCTTTCAAGCTTCAGGTATCATTTCAGCACACAGCCTTTTTAGTAAAATAAATCTGCGCGTCATCACGGAATTACTCGTGCCCAAAGAGAACGAGTCGCAACAGAAAGAGATTTCTTCAGCCGTTGAAAAATTTCTCACTTCATTCTCCAATCCACTATTTCTTTTTGCGAAACCATTACAGGTTTCTTACAAAGGTCGCACACCTTGGGACAGAATGCGGAAAAATCGCAATGAGCTAGTAAGTCTAATTGAACCTACTGTAAAAGAGCACCCCGTGTTCGGTCAGCTTCCCAAGGACACCGCGATTGAGGAAATCATAGCTCTCATTCTGTTTGGTCACGAGACCGCCGCTTCTGCGGGCGCATGGTTTATCTATCATCTTTTGAGCCATCCCAGCGTAACTAATGCGCTCCTACTAGAGTCTGCACCCTCAGCATCATGGGAAGCCGCAATCAACGAAAGCATGCGCTTATGCCCGACAGTGGTTCACCTAACACGAGTTGCAACCTCTGACACAACGTTAACATATCAAGATGCGCATGGTGAGGAAGCAACTGTTCTATTCAGAAAAGGTGAAAAGATTCTGCCTTGCTCCTACCTTTCACAGCGTGACCCAGCTGTCTTTCCTGATCCGGACCTTTTTGAGCCTAAACGATTTTCCAACGGAGAAAGTCTGTTCCGAAATAGTTTCTTTCCATTTGGTTTTGGTGCCCGCATTTGTATCGGTAAACATCTTGCTTTAAGGCAGATGCAAATCATCGCGTCAACGCTGCTAACAACAAGATCGGTAACACTTGTAAATAAAAATCTTGGTCCTGAACGAAACCAAGTGGTCATTATGCCAAAAAAAGGCTGTTTAATTAAGTTAGACTAAGGTTCCCTTGTTGCTGCAATTCGCTTTCCAACGCATGGTCAAGTTCAGGTTGGGTGTGCTCATCAACAAGCCTCGGCCCCTTAAGCATCGCGAAGAAAATCTGCCAAAACGTTGGCTGATAATCCTGAGCAGAAACCAAAAGCGGCAGATGATACCAAGGGACTTGCGGATTCTGGTGGTGTGCCAAATGGCAGTGATAGTTTAGAAATACCCAACGCACCGGAGTCGAAACCCGCAGATTCCAGGCACCATCTTTTATATCCCTAACAGAAAATGCATGGTCGGCGTACTGCAGCGCTCCCCAATTCACAGCAAACATAAAGTAGCAAATAGCCCAACCAATCAGTGTTAAATCCAAAAAATAGAACATCGAAGCATGCAATAAAAATCCAAACAGAACTTCTAGCTGGATCCTCCTTACATTCACTCTCGATAAGCCGCTTGTCATTGCAAAAACGCCTGTGCGTTCCAACCATCGCCAATGAAGCCGCACTTGGACATCCGGATTTTTTAACCAAGGAAAAACCGCAACTAAAGTGGCTGATAGCGGGACTAAGAGCCAATAAGGACCTGTGAAGATGCCGTAAAGCTGCGCCCATTTAAGTAATTTATTGTCTTCTTTGTAGTAGAGATCAAACATCTCAGCATCAGTTCGATTGCGTCTATGGTGCCCTAAGTGCATGAACCTTTGAAAGGTAAACGACGTCGGAAAAAATCCAGCCAGAATCTGTCCCACTCGTTCATTCATCTTTCTATTGGTAAACAGATAGCCATGCACCGCTTCGTGCATTAGAGAAAACAGTGTATTGGCAACAAACGAAAAGATAAAAGCATTGAAAACAACCATCCAGATTGACGTTGAAGATGACGCAAGAGTTAAACACGTCAATGCCACCATCACGGCAGCAATGAACACTGTAAAGTTCAGTTTGGTTGTTATCTGATAGTCGTTTCGTGCCAAATCCGCCGACTCCCTATTCAGTGACCTGGCAATCGACGTACACAGCCTTCGGCTGGCTCGCGAGGAATACAATGAGTCCCGTGCGCTTTTCTGCTGGAATCGTGTTACCTATTGAGTCATGGCGAACAAGAATGGATCCATTCTTCTCAAAGACGGAATAATTACCTGTTTCCTCAAAATAGACCAGACTTCGCACGAGGAAAGGCTTTAAGCTCAATATTTCTGGTTTCAACCCAGAAAAATACTCGGCTTCAGCTAGGCTAATCTCGACAAAAGCTTGCGTTTCAAGCTTAGCAACGGCCTCTTGTACTTTAACGACTTGAAGTAGCCGTCTGGGATCCAGTTCCGTACTGTCAACCCAATTATCCGGGGCGAAGTTAAACCAAGATTCGCGTTTTTTTGCTTCATCATTTACGGACTGATAGATCGCATCATTGAACTCATAGCACTTAACTCGCTCTGGACCTTTTTTACCAGTTGGATTGCAAAACTTCGGCGTGTCTTTGTCATCGTTTGGATCGGGATAAGTAATCTCAACTCCTGAATCGTTGGTTTTTGTAGTTCCTGTCACACAACCAACCATTGACAGGTATGCAACGAGGCATCCAAAAATGTTTAGCCAAATTTTCATTATAAACTCAGTTTTGAAATGTTAATAAATCGCTTGCTTTGACTTTGTTTCTTTAATCCAGCCGATGATGCCGCCTTTCAAACTCAATACATCTTTTCGTCCCGCCGCAATGAGCACCTTCGCGGCCGAAAGACTTCTTTGACCGCTCTTACAGTGAAAAATGATCGGTCCATCACCTTGGAGTACAGAATGATTCACAGCTACTTCGGCCAGCGGAATATGCGCGGCTCCAGGAATAAGACAAATTGCTCGCTCCTGAGCCGACCTTACATCAATCAATTTAAATGCCCTGCCAGAGCGCTTAAGCTGTTCAAAATCTGCGATTGAGATTTCATTCATGTCGTCAGGTTTAGTAGAGCTAGTAGTGATGCCACATGAAACGGCAGATTCTTTCAAAGTCTTGATGATAGGATTTTTACCGCAGACAGAGCAATCAGGGTCTTTTTTAAAAGAAAACTCACTATACTTCATTAATCCGGCATCATAAGTAAGAAGTCTTCCGTTCAAAGACTCACCAACACCCGTCAGCAACTTTAGCGCTTCCGTTGCTTGGATCACTCCAATAATACCTGGTAAGACGCCTAACACTCCGCCTTCAGCACAATTTGGAACATGCTCGGGTGGTGGCGCTTTGGGAAAAAGACAACGGTAACAGGGACCATGCGGCGCATAGAAAAGAGACGCCTGACCGTCAAAGCGAAAAATAGATCCGTAAACCACCGGCTTCTCAAGTAGGACCCCGGCGTCATTTATAAGATAGCGCGTAGAAAAATTGTCTGTGCCGTCAACGATTACGTCAAACTCGGCAAAGACCGCTTCAATATTTGTCGGTCCTAATCTCTGCTTCAGAGCGACGACTTCGATTTCACTATTAAGTGCCTTTAAAGCTTTGCAAGCTGCATCCGCCTTTGGCTTACCTAGGTCAGATTCATCGAAAAGAATCTGGCGCTGCAAGTTGGTAAGATCGACGACATCGAAATCAATAAGACTAATATGTCCCACACCTGCAGCCGCCAAATAGAGCCCAACCGGCGACCCTAAGCCTCCAGCTCCCACAATCAATACCCGAGAAGACTTGAGGGCCTTCTGGCCTAACTCTCCTATTTCCGGCAAAAGCAGGTGACGTGCATAGCGCGATTTTTCGCTAACGCTAAGCTCTGTTTGCAAAGCACGCGTTTTAATAATTTTAGCTACTGGCAATTCAGCCGTTAACACCGAATTCACTCCCTAATCTAAAAGTGAATGACCTTTCACGGACTTCAAAGAAATAAAATCGACAAGTCCAGGAAGCAAATCACGGACAGTATATGCCAATTTACCGCGACCTGAGGTTATGAGCAGTCTCTGACGCTTACCGATTGCTTGCACCATTAGACGAGCGCATTCGTCTGCGCTCATGTTGTTATCGTCAATGCGTTTACCCATGGCTTGGCCTTTAGAGTCGAGACCGCGGACATGAATCTCTGTTTTTACAAAATCCGGTGCAATCATAGTTACCGAGACACCCTTTGCTTTCATCTCTACTCGTAGTGCATTGAAAAATCCCATCATAGCATGCTTACTTGCGCCGTAAATCGTGTGTCCCGGAACACCAATAATACCAGCGATGCTTGCAACTGCAGCGATGCGTCCTTTTGATTTGATTAAATGCGGCAATGCGTAGTGCGTACAATTAGCAGCGCTCAGAAAATTAACCCGCATTACATGCTCAATCAGATTTGGGTCTGTTGTGTCTTCAAAATTCGCCCACATTGTGATGCCAGCATTATTTATCAAAGTATCAATACGGCCGTAGCTTTTGATTGCCGTATCGATCACACGTTGGCATTCACTGCGCTCTGCGAGGTCACCGACTACAACAGTGCAAGCCGCACCTTTCGCTTCCAGTTCTTTTTTAAGATCATTAAGCCTCGCTGCATTTCTGCCGCCAACGACTATTTGTAGTGTTGGCTGAGCAATCTGCAAAGCCAACGCCCTACCAATCCCCTCGGACGCACCAGTTAAAACTACAACTTGATCTCTAAAAAACATAGTTCACTCACCTTCAGCCAACAAAATACGATTGGAGCATATCATTAAGAAAGATATTACTAGGGTCAAATTTCGTTCTTAGATTTGAAAATTCAGTCCATTTCGGATAGAGATCGGAAATTTGCTTCGCCGTCATTTTGTGAATCTTTCCCCACATGGACTCTCGATTCGAACGGCAAGAATAAAGAATTCACTGGAATATCAAACGCCTTTGATGTGCGTTAAGCAACTTTACGGTATTTTGCTAATTCAGTACTTAATCGACCCGTAAGCATTAGGGCGAACATTTTAAAATCCCCACGCAAAGACCAAAGCGGATAGGTGAAAGTCGCTGGCCGATTTTTTTCGACGATATAGTGCCCAATCCAGGCAAAAAGGTAACCTGCCAATGGCGCTAGAAGTAGGTAGTGCGGCTTCAGATAAATAAACGCATTTAGAAAAATAAAAATCGCTAAACTGGTGCCGAAAAAGTGCAGCCTGCGGTTCGCTACTGAACTGTGTTCTGCTAGATAGAATGACCAAAATTCAACAAAAGTCGCAAACTTCGCCTTCTGCATGCACCCTCCCTATCAATTTTTCCCAAGTAAAACCGGTAGCATAACTATCTGGAAAAGGACAGCTAATCTCGATTGCGATCCTCGGCGTCACCTGTAATATAGGAACCACTTTGGACCCTTACCAAAAAGGCACAATCGTGACAAAGCTCATCGATCCAGGGGAAGTTGCAAAAAATTTTCGCGCCGAAATTAAAAAATCGATAGCCCAACAAAAAACGCCGCTCAAACTTGCGGGATTTCTTTCAACCGATTCTTTACCGTCGGTGACCTACGCAAACTATACCAAAATTGGTTGCGAAGATGTCGGCATCGAGTTCATTCTGCATCACGAAAACCGACTCGCACTTGAGAAAAAAATCGACGAAGCAAATTCCGACCCAAACATTCACGGGATCATTGTTTACTATCCGATATTTGGCACCGAGCAGGACCGTTACATAAAAGACCTAGTTGACCACCGAAAAGACATCGAGGGCATGAACAGTTTTTGGGTACGCAACCTTTATCATGACCAACGTTATGTCGATAAAGATCAGTCGAAAAAAGCGATCCTACCTTGCACCCCGCTTGCCATTGTTAAATTGGTGGAGCTCGCAGGGCATTTTCAATCGGGAGCAACGCCCTTGAAAGGCAAAAAAATCACTGTCTTCAACCGTAGCGAAGTCGTCGGACGCCCGCTTGCAAGTATGCTTGCCAATGACGGTGCTGACGTTTTTTCCTTCGATATCGATGGACCGCTTGTTTTTAAAAAAGGCTCCATTGAGGAAATTAAATTCTCGAGGCAGGAAGCTTTAGCGCAGTCTGACATCGTTATTACCGGTGTCCCTTCACGTGAGTTTCCGCTCGTGACCGCAAAAGAAATTAAACAAGATGCGCTCTGTATTAATTTTTCAACATTCAAAAACTTCAGTGATGATATTATGGGTAAAGCTGGAACGTTTGTTCCTCGAGTCGGACCGATGACTGTGACTATGGCACTACGAAATACGCTGCGCCTTTATAACAACTTCCATGCAATTAATTAGGTAGTTCATGACCAAAACATCATTACCATCTATTGGCAAATTAACCGTTGAGCAGTATATGACTGATCTTGGCAGCGATAAGCCCGCGCCAGGAGGCGGGGCTGCTGTTGCAATCTGTGCAGCCCAAGGTGCTGCATTGCTATCTATGTGCCTTAGCGTGACGGGAAAAAACGATGAGCTGTTGCCGAACCTAAGATTTGATGAGTTGCTCAACTACATGACCAGCGCAAGACGAAAGTTTTTAGATCTTGCTGATCAAGACATGCGTGCATTTGAAAAAGTCATGACTTGCTACCAACTACCCAAAGCAACTGATGAAGAAAAAAAGACTCGAAAAGCTGAGTTACAAGAGGCTTTTAAAAAGGCCGCCGAAGTCCCTTTTCTACTCATGGAGCTAACAGCTGAAATTCTCGACAATGCTCCTGATGTCGTCAAAGCGACCAAGGCATCGGTCATCAGCGATGCGGCGATCGGTATCGATTTGCTTTATGCCGCCCTTAAATCCAGTCGGCACAATGTGCGTATCAATCTGAATTTTATCAAAGACGAGACATTCATCGTTGCGTCGGAAAGCAGAATAAAAATTCTGACCTCTGGACGAAGCCGGCAACGCAAAAGCATGCAAGACACGATTAAAGAGACTTTGACATCTCGATAATCGGTACTTAAAACATTTTTAAAATTATTTATTGAACGCGCTGATAGAAGCTGTGATCTTCCGTAGCGATAAGAATCGTGTCGCCAGATTTTACATGCGTTGGCACTTGGCATTCAGTGCCATTTTCTAATTCCGCTCTAGTCATAATCTGTCCGGAGGCAGTATTTCCACGATCTGCGGGCTCGACAGAGCTAACTTTAATTGGCACATGCGAAGGAAACTCAATGCTCACCGGAGTACCATTGAAATACATCGCTCTTATTTTGACGTCTTCGGACAAATAGCGCGTCTGCTCACCGATAACTTCAAGCGACAGATTGAATTGTTCGTAAGATTCCTGATCCATAAATACTGCATTTTCAGCTTCTGAAAACAGATATTGAACATTGCCGTAGCGAAGATCTGGCTCGTCAAATTTGGACCCGTTCTTCACTGCTTCACTAGTCAGCTTACCGGTCAGAAGATTACGCGCCTTAAACTTAACCAATGTGTTACTAGCGCGACCACTGGCGGTCTGCATACTGACTTCAATAATCACGAAAGGTTGACCTTCCATGAGGATACGAGTGCCTTTACCAAAATCTGAAGTAGATATCATCTCTTTCTCCGCTTATTCCGCGACCGCATCAGAGAGCGCCGCTTGGATCGAACTTATTAAATTGGAGTCACCGTCAAAGTTGGCTCCGTATGCATCACCAACAAAAGCGATATCGCTTCCTGTCGTGCCTTTTTTACGCATCTTATCAATGTTACGTTTCTCAGAAAAAATCGGTGACTGGGCCCATGCAATTGGCTGCAAGGCGAAATGATCGGTATCAGATACCGCGTCAGGAAACAGCAGTTGCAGCTTTTTCCTAGCTCTCTTCAAAGCTTTAACTGCTTTCACAACCGGTGGTGCTTGCAGAGACATTTCGTAATCGATCGTTGCTTGAAAACAAAGATCACGCTCGCCGTTTCTAATAATCTGAACTTTTTCTGAAGGAACGATGATGACATCAGGAATGTCGACGTCCGTTCTTTTGAGTTGCTCACTGAGTACAACAACGCTTACCGGCTTCGTTTTACTAACCAACGACAGCAAATGTGCAGGCCAAAATCCACGCGGCAACCAAAAAGCCGCCTGCCAAGGCGTCTGGGCGACGATAAGTTTTGGAGCTGTAAATGTCCCAGAGCCGGACGTTATCTGCCACTGATCGTCTTTCTTTTCAGCTTTTGCAATGCGGCAGTTAGTTTCAAAGGTAACCGACTCTTTCACGACCTCTAAATTTTGCAGTGCGTCGAAAGCTGGGAGCCAGTTCCCACTGTGCAACCCACCGGCATGAAACGCTGCTCGTTGTGCAATTGCTGAGGGTGCTGCGGACCAGACATCTGGAATACCAAAGGCGCTGCTATAATGATCAAGCACTACAGCCGCTGGTGCTTTGCGTGGTTTATTCCAAAAATGAGAAAATGCATGGGAAGCTCCGGCTCGGGCGTCTTTCTTCGGTGCGGATGCCGGAGCGTCTTCATCGAACGAAACCGAATCATCGCCTTCATCGTCGTCGTCTAAAGAACCAGCATGCTTCTGCAAAATCTCTTCAATTTCCGGCCACTGTCTCGACGCTGCGTAACCACCCAATAGGCGCGCACCTTTGGCAGAAAACCAAAGGTCGACATCGCTATGATTGAGTTTATTGCCCGCTAGGATACCTACGGACTTTTGTCGATCAGGTACCAGATCAGAAAGGTTCGTTTCGTTGGCTGCTTCTTTAAATATGTCATTCCAGAATTGAAACAGTTGGTCTGAGACAGCGTTGAGTCCGTAACCGTAGATGCGCTCCGTTGCGGTTGTTGATTTTAAACGGCCACCTAGATGAGCTTCTTTTTCTAAGACAATAATTTTCAGCTTTGGATTTGCCAATGCAAGGCGTGCTGCAGCCAAGACTCCTGCTGCTCCCCCACCCGCGACAATGATGTCATAAGCTTTTTCCATCAAAGCTCCCCGTAATCATTCACTATGTAGACAATGTTCGTATATCTATAACTCCCATAAATCGCAAGGCTTCGTCTATCATATTCCGCACATCCAAGTGCTTTATTTGTAAATAATTTCAGGGCCTTTGCTAACACCAACCCTTACTCAATCCAAGCAAAAGGCGGAAAAAAACCGCCAAAGTCCGCCGCTATGGGCAATTGCTTTTGTTTTTACAGAGAGTTATGGTGGCCCGGCTTTTCTGGAGTTCACATGCTGCCCTCAATATCCAGGTTCCCCGTTGTCGATGCTCAAAGCCTGACAAAAAAATTCGGAACTCTTACCGCTGTAGATAACATCAGCCTCAAACTTGAGCCGGGGGAATGCCTAGCGATCCTGGGCCCTAATGGCGCAGGAAAAACAACGACGGTTGAAATGCTAGAAGGACTACTCACGCCAACATCGGGCCACCTAAAAGTCTTCGGCATGGATATGCAAAAACAAAGATCGGAAATCCTGGAGAGAGTGGGTGTCCTGCTCCAAGAAACCAATATGTATAAGCGTTACACTGTTAAAGAAACGCTCCAGCTTTTTTCCAGCTTCTACAAAAATCCAGATGATCCACTTGCCATCATCGACCGCATGAATCTCAAAGATAAAACAAACGTCCAATTAAAAAATCTTTCGGGTGGCCAAAAGCAGAGGGTCTATCTCGGCGCTTGCCTCATCAATAACCCCGAACTTATCTTCCTCGACGAACCGACCACCGGCCTTGATCCACAGTCGCGCCGCTCAATCTGGGACCTCCTAAATGCTCTCAAATCCCATCATAAAAGCATGATCTTAACCACTCACTACATGGAAGAAGCCGAAAAACTTGCCGACCGCATCATAATCTTTGATCACGGGAAGATCATCGCTGAAGGTACACTCAACCACCTCATCGCTCTTCATTGCGATGGTCAAGTCATCACCTTTAGTCTTGCAACCAATCACAAGCAGATTCTCAGTGATGAATTACCCAAAGTTTTAACTTCGCTAAAATCTGAGCATCAAGTTTTCAGCAGCGCAGTCCCAATCGGTAACCGCGTTGAGATCGTCGCCCACTCAACGAGCTCAATGATCACAGCTATCCTCGAGACATTAAAAAAACATAACTACGAAGTCCACGAACTCAATATGCGCTCCGGCTCGCTCGAAGATGTGTTTATCAAACTCACCGGCCGGAGCATTCGAGATGCATAAAAGATCAAGCCTGATAGAGCTAACAAAAGGACGCTGGCGGGAGTTCCGGCGGGAGCCGTCGGCTTTCTTTTTCGTTATCTTCATGCCTATCCTTTGGATGGTAATTCTCGGCGCAGCTTTTTCCGGAAAAGAGAACGTGAAGGTCCAAGTAGGCTGGATTGAGGGTCAAACAGCCACCTCCCCCTTCAATATCGATATCCCTGCGAGCCTTAGCAGCAATTCAGCAATCATTCTGCACCGAGGTTCCGTCGAGGAGATTAATTTAAAACACCTTCGCGGTGAAATCGCCGCAATTGTTTCGACAGATCCAACGGGACTAAAAATTATTTATGACACCGCTAGCCAAGAAGGTACAAATGCTTCATCGATCATTAAAAGTACCTTGCAAGAAGCAGCGGGAAGAACCGACCCGCTCTCCATCACATCAGAGAAGATCACCATCCCTGGGACACGTTACATCGACTTCCTCATCCCAGGTCTTTTAGCTTTGAGCATCATGACCTCAAGCCTCTTTGGAACAGGGATGCTTATCGTCTCAAACCGCAGAGAGAATCTTCTCAAGCGCTACCTTGCTACGCCGATGAAACCGCACGAGTATCTGATCTCTCACATCTTCGGCAGAACGTTTATTTTCATCGTCGAAGTCGCGGCAATCTTAATCACAGGCTACTTGATGTTTGGCTTCAAAAGTGCCGGGTCCTACATCAGCCTCTTAGCTTTTGCTTTCCTTGGTACAGCAGCGTTCACTTCGTTAGCCATTCTATGCGCCGCACGTACAGCCAATCCGGCGACAATGAACGGTATGACCAACATCATAAGTTTGCCCATGATGTTGGTTGCAGGTGTATGGTTTTCTCGAGCCAACTTTCCTGAATGGCTTGGTCAGATCGTCCAGTATTTGCCTTTGACGGCACTAGTTGACGGCCTAAGGAGAATTGCACTTGAGGGAGCAAACCTATCAACGCTCATGTCTGAATCGGTAATTTTATTAGCCTACACTCTGCTATCGACCGCGGCGGCAACGAAACTATTCAAGTGGTACTAATCCGCTAATCCGGGTCCGCTAATCCGGCTAATCCGGGTCCACCCGACCGATTACGAATTCTAATCCTTGCAATCCGGTTGCAATCCGGCAGTCCGGATCCACCCGACTGATTACGGATTAAAAAATGCGTAATCAGTCGAGTGGACCCGGATTACCGGGACCCGGATTACCGGGACCCGGATTACCGTGGACCCGGATTACCGGATTACCTACCGCGGATTACCGGATTGCACGGATTACCGGATTTACACCCGATTTACAGAAAAATTATTTTCCTAAACCGCCAATCCAAACGGCCTTCTCACCGGTGTACAAATCCATAGCCTGACGACCGAGCTCGCGGCCAAAACCAGAATCTTTAAATCCACCGAATGGCACAGCTGTGTCAAACGCGTTGAAGCAGTTGATCCAAACAGTTCCAGCTTTAATACGACGCGCGACTGTGTGAGCTTTGGAAATGTCACTGGTCCAAATGCCTGCACTTAGGCCGTAGTTTGTATCATTGGCTTTTGCAACTAAGTCCTCAAGATCTTCGAAAGACTGCGCCGCAACAACCGGACCGAAGATTTCTTCTTTGACGATCTGCATGTCTTGATTAGTTTCAGCAAACATCGTCGGTTGGACAAAGTATCCGCCTAGCTTCTCACGTAGTCCGCTACCACCAGCGATGACTTTCGCTCCGCCTTTTTTGCCTGCCTCTAAAAATCCGGTAACTCTTTCGTACTGTTCCAAAGAAACCTGCGCACCCATTTGAGTTTTCTTATCAAGAGGATCACCGACTCGGATGCCCTCTGCAAATTTTTTGAATTTTTCAGTGAACTCAGCTTCCACTGCTTTGTGTAGAAACAACCTTGAACCAGCACAGCAGACTTCACCCTGGTTAAAAAAGATTCCTAAGAGCGCGCCGCGTACAGCTTGATCGACATTGGCGTCTGCAAAAACAATGTTTGGTGCTTTGCCACCAAGCTCCATTGAAACTCGTTTGAGATTTTGAGCAGCAGCAAT
Organism: Pseudobacteriovorax antillogorgiicola; assembly: GCA_945862295.1. GTDB lineage: Bacteria > Bdellovibrionota_B > Oligoflexia > Oligoflexales > CAIYRB01 > CAMAXT01. Next base: position 12,368 of record CAMAXT010000012.1, on the reverse strand, counting down.
CATGACTTTTCTGCCGACTTCAGTTGAACCTGTGAACGCGATCTTATCGATGCCTTTGTGGCTTGATAATGCTGCCCCTGTTGTGCCGTCACCAGTTAAGATATTTACCACGCCACCTGGAAATCCAGCTTCCATGACCAGTTTTCCGAGTTCAATCGCAGTGAGTGGCGTTTGTTCTGCTGGTTTTAGGATCGCAGTACATCCTGCCGCAAGAGCTGGCGCAAGTTTCCATGCAGCCATTAGCAAAGGAAAATTCCAAGGAATAATCTGAGCAACAACACCTGCAGGCTCTTTCAACGTATAAGAAAAGAAATCACCAGAGATCGGGTTAACGTCTCCATAAATCTTATCGGCCCAGCCCGCATAGTATCTGAATGTTTCGATCACCTGAGGGATATCAAAGTTCATGGTTTCGCCAACTGGCTTACCGTTATCCATCGATTCCAGAATCGCTAGACGTTCCTTGTCGCGCTCAATCAAATCGGCAAGTTTGTACAACATGCGTCCGCGCTCTCTTGGAGCCATCTTCGCCCACGGTCCTGTCGACAATGCGCTACGGGCCGCATTTACAGCACGATCAACATCTTCCGCACCAGCGAATGAAACCGACGCTAACTTCTTTTCATTTGCAGGATTGATGGTATCAAAAGTTTTATTGGTAGATATCCACTCACCGCCAATAAGTAGCTTTCCATTCTCGACGGCAACGGGTGCAAAAGTCATATCGGACTCCTTTAAATTTCAAAATGTCAGCAGGTTCTAAGAACGATAGATTCCCGCGAATACCATCGAAAATCAACCATTCTATCTCTAGATCAAAAAAAATAGTCATTTCCAGGTGTTAAACAACGAAAACTCGCTCACCTAAAACACAAAAAATTGATTATTTGCAGACCAGACATAGAACAATCTGATAAATAATGTCTGAACCCATGCGGAGACATTTTGCCGACTATAATAGGACATGCATTGGTAGGAGTTGGCTTACTAAATTTGGTTAAGCCTGCTACCGAAAAAAGTTGGTACAATCCATTGCTGGTATCGGTTGTAGTATTGTCAATGCTTCCCGACGCCGATGTTCTCGGATTCAGATTTGGCATCAAATACAGCGATCCATTGGGACATCGTGGATTTTCGCACTCACTAGTTTTTGCGGCCGTGACAGGTGTTTTTGCGTCTGTGCCTCTTGTGGTGTTGTTTCACAAGCGCTCAACGCCAAGTATCAAACAGATACTTATTGTTTACCTAACCCTCGCAACAGTTACAGCCTCTCACCCCCTGCTTGATATGCTGACTGACGGAGGTCTCGGATCTGCTTTGTTCGCACCGTTTTCTTGGTCGCGACTATTTTTCTCCGTAACACCGATTCCCGTTTCCCCCATCGGCTTGCGATGGAGTGTCGGACCAGTGCTTGCTTGGGAGTTGCTATTCTTTCTGCCATTTTTTCTTGGTTCGTTTGGCCTATATTCGGCGAGCATTGCAAAAAGGTGGGTCGCTTGGGGATTAACTATTTTTGGAACAGTTGGTTCGTTTATGTTTCGAATCGGTTTCTAATGCTTCATATAAAAAGAGAAACCCCACTAAAGTAGAGGGGTCATTTTTCATCAATAATCAGTTTCAGCGACTATAAGAACTCGTTCTTTCAATTACTTTTAGTTCCATGATGCCGTCATCTTCCGGAAGCACAAAGTAAAGAATCAAGTAACCGAAAATCGTTGCGCCAAAAGAAAACACAGATAGAATTACTGTTAAAGCTCTAACCAAACCAATATCAATACTTAACTTCCGCGCAAGCCGGCTGCAGACACCAAAATACCTTTTACCGAGAGCATTAGCCATTTTATCTGACCTTGGGAGCGCAAAAGCCATAATTAAATAGAATAATAACCCCGTCCCAAAAAACAAAACCGTCGCTGACCAAGCTGCTCTCAGGACCCAGGGATTCATATCAAGCTGCTTGCCTATTCCCTCACAAACACCAGCAAAAATCCCGTCAGGGGATCTAACCCATTGCATACGTGTCAGACTGATCGCACTCGTCATCTCTTTTTCCTTTTCCGTTGTTACTGCGTCGAATTGATCATCGACATATCTATATATATTTATATGTATTTATACATATAAGTATATATCGTGTATTGGCCACGGCATAGGTAGGAGTTATTGTTACTTTTTCGATAAACACACCCAAATCTGGATCGCCAATGGATCACCCATTAAAAAGAATCAGCCTTCTAATTCGAGAAGATCAATACGATCTAATCTCCGAAAAAGAACTCAATCTCAGCAGCCTGGTCCGCGATCTTATCGACGATCACTTCAGCAACAACGCCATAACGATTAGTGCATCTAAAGAAACGAAAAAGTTGTACGACAACATCGTGGCTAATTCCGGAACTGATGATAGCGAACTCGAAGGCTATTTCCGGGAATCGCTACACAAACTTTTGAAAGAGAAAATCAGTCAAATGCAATCGCTCGAAAAAACTGCATTTGGAAGGGATAAATAGAGTGCCTACCGTGATGAAAGTTCTAAAAGTAATCGGCAAGTACACCGCTTACTGTTTTATCTTCATGGTAAACCCGAAGGCAGTAATTTTTCGGGAAGTAGATGACGAGATGGAAGCCGAAGCAAAAAAGGCCGAGACCGAAAAAGCAAAAGCTTAGTCTAGATTAGCCTCAGTTTGGCAGCTGAGCACGCAGCCACTGCTTCTTCTGCTTCACGGGCGTTTTAAATCTCTCGCATTGCCAACCGGCCTCGGTCAATGCGTCTCGAACCCTGCGGGCAACGCTGTAAGACATCAGCACGGCATCGGCCTCGACCAAACGCTTGACTGCCGAAAACCACAACGCATTCCACATATCAGGATTTTTGTCGGGAGAAAAAGGATCCTGCCAGACGTAATTAAATTTCGATTGCAATCCAACTACAGTCTCGCGCGCGTCGCCAACCAAGATAGTCCATCGACATACAGCTTCTGTCACCGGATGGACGAATTCACCGAAAAATTTTTGCGAGGAGGATTCAGTCAATCTCATCACTATATTTTTTCGCAATGCCGACCAGTTCACGGTCCACGGCGCATCTCCTGCCACCAAGGCAGAGACCAAATCTCGACTCCATTCTAGACTAACGATATTTAGGTCACCCGACTCCGAACATCCGAGCCACGCATCGATAGTCGCCATGGCGTTATAGGAGAGCCCAAGTCCAACATCGAGGACTGCCAATTGCATCCCTGATGTTAAGCGCTCAAGAAATCCACTACTGCTAACATAAAGCTCAAATGCTTCCGTCTCGGCACCAGCTGACGAGTGATATGTTTCAAGATGCTCTGGATGTCTGATTGTCATACTGCCGTCGGCCGTTTCCACCAATTCGCCCAACGATCTGTTATCTTTATGTTTTTCTGATAAAATTCGCACCGCTGGTTCCGCTCCAAGTTTGAAGCCCCCTTCTACAGTGAAAATATTCGCGACGCAACCCACCGGTTCTTATCTCGTCGGTTGACGAAGGGTACTAGATGCTGTTAAGTAACTCCAGTCACTAGAGTTTATGTGTCGGGGCGTAGCGCAGTTGGTAGCGCGCGTGGTTTGGGACCATGAGGTCGCAGGTTCGAATCCTGTCGCCCCGACCAGTACTTTTTCTTTCGCAGTCGCGATACTTTTAAATCTAAAAAAAAATCACTTATTGATCCCGAATCTGAAATTTTCCCTCCCAGATTTTTTCGTTAGCGCCTATTGCTGATTTTTTTTCAGCTAACGGGCACTGCAAGAGGGCATCGGTGCGTTTTTTCTCAGCGTCTATCCTCTTTCCTGAGAATCCATAGCTTATCGTGACCGACTCTAGCCACTAGATGGGTAACGAAACAGCTTTTCAACACTGTTTCAGACATGCCGGCCCATCGCCAGCTGCGGGTGTTAGCGAAGCTGGTATTGATATTCAGTTGTCAATGATCGTCCGCCGATCCGACTTCTTCCTAAACAACACCAAATTCTAAATTTTTTATGTAACACATCCAGCGGTTCACCTCCTCGTAGTGGCGGTCCATGAAACGAAAAATCACCTCCCGAGCGTGGCGGACGATTTGCGCCGGGAGATGGATAAATTTAAACCGAATAGCTTTCGCAAACTGTGGGCGTTTCGGGTTGTCTTTTAGAGCGACAAACCGCATCAGGTTGTATGCGAATGCAGCGATTAGACCGAAGGCTTTGTTGGCGACCAATTTTTGACAAGGATAGTGATGCAGATCCATCCCGTTCTTTAGCTCGCGAATGAAATTTTCTGCATGTCCTCTTTTCCGGTACATTTTTACGATATCCTCTGGGTCCATCGCGTCAGAAATACTACTGACCCAGCCTTGGTAATCATAATCCTCCTGGCCCTTGACCAACTGGCTTTCTCTGCCGACCTTCACCGCCCGAATCAGGATCACTCGCAGTCTTAGGGGCGAATTTTTAGGCCAGTAAACGGTTTCACCCACCTCGCATTCGCGATTTCCGACAAAGACAATGCGGTCAGTGTCTTTAGGTTCTTGTTTTTTCCATTCAGTGACCAAGTTGATCAAAGGCTTGTACATCAGGCTTCGCATGCAGACTACAAAACGAGCATTTTTACCAGCGCAAGCATGAAAAAAATCCTTTTTGCAGTAACCGCTGTCAGCTCTGACATAGCGCGTGAGTTTACTTAGGGAATCAGGCATGCGGTTGAATACTTCGTGAATAATTTCCTGTGCACCGCTCGCTGTGTGATTGTTCCCCGGTCGGACGTTGTTCCAATATTGGAAACCGTACTCGTCAAAGGCCTGAATGGTGTCGAGGCAATTGATGCCGTTGTAGTTGAAGCAGACGCCTTCCATTTTCTTTCCGTGCTGCTCATTACTCGTGGAGTCGATATCTATGGTAATGGAGGTCGCACCTATCGACTGGAGCTTTCTAAGTCTAAAACTTGTTTCGATCAGAGCATGATTAAGGTTTTTGCAGTGCATCTCAGAAAAGAAACGTAGAAAATCTCAGTAAGCTTTGGGCGAGTATACTTTGCCGCCGCATACCGCTTGAAACGCATCATCGCAGCTCAGCTTTTCAAGATCGTCGAGGCAGTCGGCACCGGTTTCAAAGGCAAGCAGTAGATGTCTGAATTTTTTGAGGTTTTTAGCCGGACCTTTTTTTAGTGTCGGGATGCAGTTGGTCAGGAGTTGATCAAGGCCGATGGAATCGATGAGCTGTTTAAAAATAACAAGACCGGCATTGGCGGACAGTTCTTTCTCGGTACGGGCGATTTTGATAAGCATTGTTTGAGGCTTTCTTTGATTTCATTTTGGTTTTAGTCGACCGAGATCTTAGGAAGCCTTTTCTTTTTTGCAATAAAAAATTCTTTGCAACCTCAATATTTCCTGTGGATAAAATCGAAGTGTGGGTGCGGCGCGTCAAATGCGGGAAGATCGTGTTGGGCGTGATGTTGAGATGCGTCAAGCAGTAAAAAACTTCAGATCAGGGATAAGAACCTATTCTGCTAACTAGTTTCGAAACGTCTTTCATTTGGGACTCCTTTTCAATTTGAGGGAGGACCAACAGCTGCACTCTACAACCAGTCTAAATTTTTTTACCAGTTAATTCAGACGAATACCTTCTGGCCTGGCTTCACTGCTCAGCAAAATTACCCCCTCAGAATCGCCTCAGAAATCCAAGCCGGTATCAGTACATCTCATGGGTCTGATCGAGGAATATATCGATGTCGGAATTAATAACTCTAAACACAAAAGGACCTAAAACATGACAACGAAGAACCTAGTTCGTGGCTTAGTTGTAGCCACGGCTACGATGATTGCCAGTAGCGCAATTGCTACGCCATTCACCTACAACGTATCAATCACCGCAGTAAATCACCTCAGAGGCCAGTCTGTTGAATCAACTACGCCAACTGTTTGGAAGAATACTAGCGGTACAGACGTTGAGTTGATCTTTGATCCATCTTCAACCGTTGTCGGTGCAACGATCGCCATTCCAGCTGGCGCCACTCCATTCACTCGGTCTGTCGCACAAGGTGAAAGCGCAGCCCTCGTATTTGAGAAAACAGGCCTATACCGCTTCGCTCTTTCTTTTGCTGACGGAACAGTGAAATCTGGCGAACTCGCTGTCGTACGCCCTGATATCGTCAACGTTGACGTTATCGGTATCTCTTTTTCTCCAAAAGAAGTGCGTATCAAAGCTGGCCAGACTGTTCGATGGATCAATACAACGACGCAAATACACACTGTCACAACTGATCCAGCACTCGCTGCGAACCCAGCAAATGCAGCTGTGCCAACAGGCGCGACACCATTTCACTCCGGCAGCATTGAAGGCGGCGCTACTTTTTCAATGAAGTTGGTTGTTCCAGGAACCTACAAATACTTCTGCAAACCTCACGAAGCAATGGGCCACGTAGGCACTGTTATCGTTGAGTGATTCTAGGAAAAGGACAGATTAAAAATGTGGCGAATAAGTCCAATTATTTCAGTCTTTCTATGCTGGTCTTTTCCGGTACACGCGCAGCTTCTTTACACCGATGTTAAAAACATCGTCGATGACAACTGCGTCGTATGCCACGCAGCCGATGGCCCTGTCAGCGTTCTACCTTTTGAATCATTGACTGAAATCAAAGGTAAACAAGATCGCATGAAAAGAGCTGTTGCGAACGGTGATATGCCCATGGGCAATCCGGATTTTTCAGACTCGGCAGAAGGCAAGAAACTGCTGGACTGGCTAACAAACGGTAAAGATCTCTCTGAACCAAGCCAACAACCTTCGCTCATCACCAAGGATCCAAGGTTGCTGACCTTCGCTGAGGTCGAGCCATTAATCAAAAGTAACTGTCAAATCTGTCACTCACCCGGACGGCCGATGGCGAGTTTACCGTTGGTCACGTTAGCAAATATGCGCCGCCGAGCGAAAAGTGCTTGGAATGCTCTAGACGAGACCAAGATGCCACCCACTAACCGTGACTTCGCATCCTCGGTCGAAGGCAGAGTGATTATGGGATGGCTACGCTACGGCAGGGACGTTACCTGGAGATCACCGAATAATAACGACGACCGGATCCCGGGAGACGATGACTGAATAAAAAAGGATGCGGCACCGCATCCTTTTTCTTATAAAATCAAATTCTCTCTAAAATTCATCTACGAAAAGTTCGACATCGCCTAAGACGCGGCATTGACAGGCGAGACGCTCATCTGGATCCGCCCGCATTGCGATCAAAAAGTCCTTTTCGGCAGGAGTCTGTTCGGTCAGATTTTCGGCACCATTGATCACATGGACGATGCAGATCCCGCAATCAGCCTTTCGGCAATCAAACTCAATAGGAGTTTTTGCGCGCAAACACAAAGCCTGTATACCGAGGCCTTTGCGCATGGAATGGCTTGCTTCAGCGCTTTTGGATTTTACTGTTACTTTGACTGCTTCACTCATACCTTGTTTTAACATTCTAAACCTAAAAGGCAACTTTGGTTAAATTAGCCAATGAAGCCCCCAAACAATGCACATAAACCGAACAGTTCAATGAAATTATGACAATACCAGTCAATCTGGCTTTTGGAATCTGACCTACAAAAGATCCAGGCTGCCAAAATAATGGCTGCTTTCAACCTAAGTAGGAGTATGAAAATGATAAAATCGCGAATTGCTCTCACAGCTTGTTTCACAGCTGGGTTAGTCGCGACTGGATGCGGCGGTGGCGGTAAGAAGCATAATTCTGGATCTAATGCTGCTTGTAGTCTAACGGCTGACAAGTCTGAAATTAGTTCAGGTTCTGAAGTTAAGTTTACCTTGAAAGCCAACTTTCCTGTCACCACAGTTAAGCTGGACCACATCCAAATGTTTGACAAGTCTTCCGGCTTAGATCTAAGCACCTCGACCGGCAACACAGACCAACAAAACTTCGAAAAACAATTCTCTCTAAAAGTCTCTGAAGAAAAAGATATCGTGGCAGCAGTAAGCTCCGGCGGGCCAGAGGTTCTTTGTTCTTCTCCAATCAAATTGAAGGAAGCATTCCGTCCTGACTTTTCTAGCGACGGCGAATTTCTGAGTTTGTTTGATTTAACATCTACCGATGTAGGCCAAGGAAAAAAACAAGTTGTCTATAAATGTTCAGTCCCAAATGAGTATGAATACAGAGAAACTATTTTAAAATCATACAATCAATCCTCATGTAAGATTGCTATTCCCGAAAGCGAAATTGCTGCAGAACCTGAAGTTCCAAATGAAGTCCCAGAAGAATACCAACCAGCAGCGGCCTTCGGTGACCGCACTCCAGTATTAAGAAACTTTATGATGACCAAGGTCAACGGCGACCAGTCAGATTCAGCGTTCTCATGGAATAATGGACAAACAACAATCCACTGGGCAGGTTTTGCTAAATACAATGATTGCCATACTTCAAAAGCAGAAATGTCTTACCGAGAGCGCAACAACGATGTTAAGACGGCACTCCTTGTTTGGGACCATGTTCAAGATCCTTTGACTAAAAGTATGATACCAAAGCTTCGCATCTCTCCAGACTATCCTAAAGGTATCAACATTAGGGGAGCGCAAGCGTCGAAAATGGCGATGTACTTCTACTGTAACTGGAATCACCAACCAAGAAACTTGGTTGTCCCGGGCACATACAGCAGCGCCTCAATAGGTACTTTTGCTGCCACTGAGTCGTTGAAATTTGACGTCAGTTTAGTATTGAATGGTGAAGAACTTTCCTCACACAAAGACATTAGCTATGAAGACTTTCGCACTATTTCATCAGCACTTTCAGTAAGCAAAAACGACGTTCTCAAAGCAACTATTTCAGTTAAAAATATTGAAAATAAAGTTCTATTGAGCAACGATAAAACTGTCGCAGAAAGCGACAGCTCATTCCTAGAGAAGTGGAATAATGATTGCTCTGGAAAGATTGTTGATAGCCTGCAAGTTCTTAAAGACGAGTTCACTGTAAAAGACGAAGAAAGCTCTAGTTCAATTCGACTGAAATTCAAATTGTGTGATTTCTCTAAAATTTTCGAATCAAAAATTTCAAAGGTTGAAACGACCAAAGAAGATATCGTCAAACATCAAGTTGTATTCAAGTGTCCTGTCACTGCGACGAACTCAAGTGCCTCATCTTTTGTTTACGTAAGCTACGGTGAGACTCGTTGCGAATACGGTAATCCATTAGACGATACTTCTGCGCCAAACCTCATCCCGAAGTCATACGCTAAAGACGGCCCTTTGAGTGAATCTAGACCAACAATCACCGACGCTCGCTTGACCAACACTGCAGGCATCGTCCATATTACCTGGTCGAACTTGAAAACTGCCTTCGCTGGTGTCATGCACTGCACTAAAACAAAGTATGAAGTTCAGTACAATAGAGGCGGTCAACTTAAGACAACAACTATCGGCTATAACCGTTACTTTGAAGACAGTGATTCAACGATTAACTACGCCCACATCGCGCACAAGTGGAATCTGACTACTGGTCAAGATCTACCAACCCATGCGGAGATTTTTGCTGTGAATGATAAGAAGTTTGCGGTCTATTTCTACTGTGATTGGTATCCAAATGATAAGATTGGTGCGGGTGTTAGCCCGTTCTAATCGCAAAGTCTATCGCAACAAAAAGAGCCTGGAGTCATCTCCGGGCTCTTTTACCATTCACCAGTATTTTGCATTGAAACCCAAGGTTCCTTTGCGGGAAGTGGGGAGCCCTTTTGCAATAGTTCGACTGAGATCTGATCAGGGGATCTGACAAAGGCCATTTTCCCATCTCTTGGTGGACGTAAAATCGAAACTCCAGCTTTACTCAGTCTTTCACAGGTCTGGTAGATGTCATCAACATCATATGCAAGGTGACCGAAATTACGGCCGACGGTGTAAGGTTCTTTTTGATCCCAGTTAAATGTTAGCTCAATCTCAGGTGCGCCGGGCTTAGTCGCAAGAAAAACCAGAGTAAACCTTCCGGCCTCGACTTCACGTCTTCTCGTTTCCACTAAACCTAAGTTCTTCACAAAGAATTCTATACTAGCATCGAGATCTCTAACTCTAATCATTGTGTGCAGGTATTCCATTTGGACCTCTATTTGATGAAAATTACATACCCTTTACACTTATTCCATTCGGGCATGATAACACAACGACATTGTCATCCTGGCAACCGGTTCCACTACAGCTTCCATCAACTTCATAGCCGATTTCGATCGTATTTTTTTCTTTGCTGACGACACCGAGGAATGGAGTGCCTGGGTTAATGGTGCCTTTTCCTGGGTGTTCAATTTGAATCTCAGCAACGGTTTCTTTTTCGCCACAAATAGCCTCTGAAGTTGCGCTTGCTCCTCGAGCCGGCCAAGGGACAGAGATCCATTTGCCTTCACTCTTCTTAATCTTGAGGATAAGATCATCGTCTTCTGAACGAATAGAGACAAGTAAGTTTCCAAATTGACTGAGAAATTCAAGGGAACCCTATTTTTACAGATGGTCCTATGGGCAAGGTAAACCACGGCATCTTTTACTTCCCTGCAATTCTGTCGATAGATAAAGAACCCTTGTAACCAATCTGCGTGGAAGACTGCCTATGACACATCATCTAATGATATTGAGCTCATTCATTATATGTAGCTTTCTATCTGCAGCTTGCAGTTCATCGAAGCCACCTAAGACACCTGAGAAGACACGCGACGCAAGTGCAGGTGCAGGCGCTGGTGGGGGAGAGGTCAGTCCACCTATCGTTGCAGAGCCACCGCCAGAAGTTCCGCCGGAAGGTGAGCCCGAAGAAAAACCAGAAGAAGAGCTTCCAGGTGAGACAGAAGAAGAAACCCCTCCTGAAACAACCAACCCAAACACGAACCCGACTACGCCTCAGTCCGGAGGTTCAGGACTCGATTTCAGCACTCTTAGTTCTAATCCGATCGGTGGACTGCTTAGCTTGATGCAAAATCCCCAGGGTGCGATGCAAGCGATCCTTTCGTCTTTAATCTCTATCGATTCAGGAGGAACCGGTGGCGGTAATACTGGATCGTTAATTTCTGGCTTACTGGGCGGCACTCCAAGTACGATACAGCCGACGACTCCGTCATCTACACCGACTTCAACTCCGACATCGACATCGACATCGACGCCGACTGCGACTTCGACGCTTTATCCTACTCCAACGCCGGGTGTTGAGGCGCCGAAACCAACTCCGACTCCGACAGGCACACCGACTCCTACAGCAATCCCAGCACCGGGAGGAGAATAAACATGAAAATATTTACAAATCCAAAGATCTCCATTTCTTGTGGCCTGGTCATTCTATTCTCTTGCGCCCCAGTAAGAAATCAGAGCACATCAACGCGGAGCTTGGACAACCTTGCTGCCACAAAAGGAACATACACAAAGAATTTTTGTGGAGCGAACTACGACTCCCTTGAAACTGTTCCAGCAAGAACAAAAAAATACTTGGTACGTATCAAATCTTTTGACGCCAATGCGCAGCTCGCGGCGCTGAATGCGTTGCACTATGTTCCTGAAGCAATCTCAAGGCCGTTCTTTGCACAGGGTGGCACAATTGAGTTGCAACCAAACAGCGTCGAAACCTGTAAGACTACCAAGCTGACAACTAAAGAACGCACGTACATCAAGGAAGGTAACGCTGAGGTTGACTCATGCTGGCAGCAAGCAAACGCGCGCTCCAAGCCTGTGATTGTTCTTCCAAACGATGAAAGCAAAATCCGTCACAATCTATTGCGAGTGATGGTCTATTTCTACAATGAGTATCTTGTTGAACGCTTGAACAAAGCCACCGCTAAAAATAAAGACCATCAGGCTGTTCAAGTTGCAATAAAAAGCTATACATCACAGAAGAAAAAACTTATGGAAGCTTTTCTTGAAGACGCAGCCGTCCTCAACTTTCGATCTTCCAAAAAGTTGTGGGACTTACGCACAGACAACGAAGACAAATTTGCTAACATTGTCTTAGCCGAGGCAATCGATAGTTATTATTGTTCCAAGACGACACTAGGAAAGTTTCAGAAAAATTTCACTCAAACGCACACTATGTTCACGCAGCTGCCGAAGGGGCAGAGTTTCGCGAACCTTCTAGGTGCGCCGGTTTTTAAGAAGTAAAAAATTAAGCAGTAAGATCGTAGTCGTCGCTCGTTTGTAGGAACGGCGATTCTTTTTCTTGGATTTTTGATTTTTTTGATTTTTTTGATCCACCAAAAAAAACCGATCCCATAACAATTAAAACTACAGCAGCCACTAGTTCAGGATTGAAGAAATTCGTGGTGGCTCCGTGTTTCGATTGCACATGCGCAATGGCGAGCAATCCAATCACGAAGGCCAACTTAAAGTGTGCATGTATTTTCATGATGGGGTACCTAAAA
>CAMAXT010000011.1 GCA_945862295.1 Pseudobacteriovorax antillogorgiicola | reverse complement strand
CTTAGCGCCATCACCGCCGCCCCCGCAAGCGCTGACGCAACAAACGATAACCACTGACGATAAAATGGTAATTAGATTTTTTATCAATTTTGTCCTCGGATGGTGGCATTGGACAAGCCGAAAAGCGAGATTCTTATGCTTATTATCGCATGTTCACCAACTAACCACCAACCTCGGCCCGGACACAAAAAGCGGTCGATGAGGAACCACTTCCGCCTCAAATCTGTACAGTGCCGATTCATAGATCATTTATCGATTTTATTGCCTACATTTAATAAGCTGTAAGCCATAATTTAAGGCAATTTATGAGCGCGTTCAAAACTGCGCCCTAGTGGAGTGACAATGACAGAATCGAAGTTTAAACGACCATTGCCAAAAGGAAACGGCAAACCGGTTTTAGTAGATGGAGCCAGATCGGCTTTTGTTAAATCATTTGGGTCTTTCGAGGATTGCGACGCACTGGAACTATTCAGCCGTGTAACCGAAGGCTTTATCAGAAAAGTCGGCATCGACATGATGGAGGTCGATGAACTCAGTTGCGGTGTGGTGGTCCCCCAAACAAAAAACGGCAACGTTGCCAGAGATGCAGCGATCAATCTTGGACTGCCGCCCCACATTCACGGCTATACACTTAACCGTGCGTGCACTAGCAGCATGCAAACTATCGCAGATGCTGCGCGCCAAATTGCATCCGGAACACCGGCAATCGTCCTAGCTGGTGGCGTGGAATGTTTGAGCGATGTGCCAATCGTCTATTCGAAAGAAGCCCGCAAATTCCTTGTGAAAGTCAGCAAATCTCGCTCTGCCACCGACAAACTGAATATGGTCAAACAATTCAGTGCTAAAGACTGGCTGCCAAAACCACCGGCTCTTAGTGAGCCACTTACTGGTTTCACTATGGGTGAGCACGCAGAGATGATGGCTAAATTCAATTTGATTAGCCGCGAGGATCAAGACCGTTTCGCTGTTGAATCCCATCATAAAGCTGCCAACGCCCAAGAAGCCGGCAGATTCAACGACGAGATCATTCCAATCTGGCCCTCGCCGAAATACAACGTTTGCGTCGATAAAGACAACATCGTCCGAGCCGACACCTCACTCGAAGCAATGGCGAATCTAAAGCCTGCATTTGATAAAAAATACGGCTCACTTACTGCCGCAAACTCAAGCTCATTAACAGATGGCGCTTCCATCACGTTAATTGGCGATGACGCCCGCGTGCGCTCGCTCGGGCTCAAACCGAAAGCAATCATCCGCGACTCTGTTTTTGTAGCGGTAAATCCCTACGAGCAACTGCTCATCGGTCCAGCGATCGCGATCCCACTTCTGCTTAAGAAAAATAATTTGAAAGTATCCGACATCGACCTTTTCGAAATCCACGAAGCATTTGCGGCCCAGGTTCTTAGCTGCATTCGTTCGATGGAATCCGATGGGTTCATGGACAAATACTTTGGCGAAAAAGGTATCGGTGCATTTCCGATGGACCGCTTGAATGTTAACGGGGGCGCGATTGCGATCGGACATCCATTCGGTGCAACTGGCGCGAGGCTTGCCACCACCTTAGCAAACGAACTCATTCGCTCAGACAAACAGTTTGGCGTCATTGCAATCTGCGCTGCCGGCGCCATGGCCGGCGCCATGCTAATCGAAAGAATTTGAGGAGTCATATTTATGTACAAGTATTGGAAAATTGAACGCGAGATCGGCAACGTCGCTGTCTGCATTTTAAACCACGCAGAAAAGCCAGTAAATGTGCTGTCCGAAGCACCTCTTCGCGAATTCAATGATATTCTTGCGTCGTTCGAATCTGACAGCACCCTAGCCGGCATCGTCATTACGAGCGGGAAAAAAGATTTTATTCTCGGTGCCGATATTGAAGAGATCACCAAATTTAAAACAGCGGACGAAGCGTCTGCTGGTGCCCGCAGCATGCAGGCGATTTTAACAAAGCTTGAGACTCTAAAGGTGCCCAGCGTCGCCGCCATCTCTGGCATGGCACTTGGCGGCGGTCTTGAGTTAGCCCTTGCCTGCACCTGGCGAATCGCAACAGATGAAAACTCAACTAAGCTCGCGCTTCCTGAGATTCAGTTGGGCCTTATACCTGGCGCTGGCGGCACCCAGCGTCTGCCTAGGCTGATTGGTATCCAAAGTGCGCTGGATATGATTCTTACCGGTAAAAAGGTACCTGCAAAAAAGGCACTTAAAATAGGCCTCGTAGATCAAGTTGTACCTCCGCAACTTCTGCGCGAACAGTCCATCCGTCTTGCCGTTCAAAAACGAAAAAAATCTGGCGGAACCGGAATCTCTTTATCGAAAAAATGGTCGTCGGATCTGCCGAAATGGGCGACCGAAGGCAACCCGCTTGGTAGAAAACTGATCTACAAAAAAGCGAAAGAAATGATCGACGAAAAGACTAAGGGATTCTATCCAGCATCTTACAAAGCACTCGATGCGATTTTCGATGGTTTTGATGCTACTCTCGCAAAAGGCTTGGAAAAAGAAGCTGAGTTCTTTGGTCACCTTGCATTGACGAGAGAAAGTAAAAGCCTTGTTCACCTTTACCATGCGACAAACGCGCTTAAAAAACACCGCTTCAAGGAGGCGGGGGACAAGAAGTTTGGCAAGAAGAAGGCCGAACACATCGGCGTCATCGGCGCTGGATTTATGGGTGCGGGCATTACAACAATTTCGGTAGAAAAAGGCTATAAAGTCCTCATTTCTGATCCAAACAAGGATTCTGTCGGCCGCTGTCTCAAACATATTTCCGACTACTTTGGCAAGAAAGTAACCCGTAAGCGTATGAAGCCATTTGAAATGGCTCAAAAAATGGCGTTAGTTTCACCGGGGTTAAACACAACCGGCTTTAAAAACTGTGACATCATTGTTGAAGCTGTGTTCGAAGACCTAGACCTGAAACAAAAGATTTTGAAAGCAACCGAAGCAAACGCAGGTGAAAATTTCATTTTTGCGACAAATACCTCGGCAATTCCAATTACAAAAATTGCTGCCGCCGCAAAAAATCCTGGCCGAGTCATTGGTATGCATTTCTTCTCGCCAGTAGAAAAAATGCCTCTACTTGAAGTTATTGTGACTGATTCCACAGAGCCATGGGTAACTGCACGTACGGTCGAAATCGGTCAAGACATCGGAAAACAAGTCATCGTCGTCAAAGATGGCCCAGGGTTTTATACAACGAGAGCGCTTTCGTTTTTCCTCAATGAAGCATCATTGATGTTGATGGAAGGTTGTCCTATCGAATCAATCGACAGCGCGCTTGTTGAATTCGGTTTCCCTGTTGGACCAATCACACTGATCGACGAAGTCGGTATCGACGTTGGTATGCATGTTCTCGAGACAATTCAAGCTGCATTTCCTGAACGGATGAGTACGCCAAAAGGACTCCTGCCAGTAGCAGAAAGCGGGCGTTTGGGCCGAAAAAACAACAAGGGCTTCTACCTGTATCAAGATGGTAAAAAAGGCCGTGCGGACAATTCGGTTTATCAACTTCTTGGGATCACCCCAACACCAGGAAAACTCGACCAGGAAGAGATTTCTGATCGCTGTGTGCTTGTTTTCGTGAACGAAAGCATTCGTTGCTTGGAAGAAGGTATCCTTGCGTCTGCATCCGATGGCGATGTCGGCGCCGTTTTTGGCCTTGGCTTCCCTCCGTTTTTAGGTGGACCTTTCAAATACGTCGATCATATGGGCGCACGCGTCATCATAGAACGACTAAACGGTCTATCTGACAAGTACGGGCCGCGGTTTAAACCGTCAGCCCTGTTGCAGAAAATGGCGGATGAAGGAAAGAGATTTTTCGAATCTGAGGCGTAAATTGCAGCCATTTCCGCATTCAAGGGCTTCAACCCTAAAGGCAATGCTGCTGGCGTTCATCACATTGATGGGCGTCGGTTTTTATGGTGCTTCTCTTCATGCGCAAAATCCAAAAGACAATGCGATTAAGTTCGATTTCGATCTTAACGTCATTCCCAATAACAGAAATCTTCCCGACTCTGTCGTTGGAAAACTCAGAATCACTAATTTCGACGCTGGTTCGAGCAACTGTCTTTTCATTCCCTACAATTGGAGTGGCTACGGTCTTGATAGGGGCTCGATTAAACGTTTCAATGACATTACGTCCCAGCGAAATGTCCTACAGTTTACCGGCGGCGGAACAAGCTTAACCCTAGCAGCACCTGCAAAAATTATTTCGACACCCATGAATCATTTTCTGAGAGTTGAACTTCCGATCGGCTGGACAAGTGCCGACACACTCGAGTTTCAGATAAATTCAAGGATCCCAAAACTAGCTGAATCTAGTGAACGCGAGCTATTTTTTGATGGATTTTTACCGGTCATCGCCGACGAATGTTTAGTCGGCGCAGAAACGTCTCTTAGTGCCCCAAAAGCAGTTGATTTCGCTGGTACGATAAAATTCCCTGCAGGCTGGGAATATACCGGAACGGGGACAAGTTCTGATTCGGTCGCGACAATATCATCGTCACAGCGAAGTTTAGCCTTTGTTTTAACAAAGGGCTTAATCAGCCATACCGAAACATTCGGTGCATTAAAGGTAAATTACAAATATTCATCGCCAGAATTCAAAGATGTGACGAAGACGGTCTCGGCAGCACTTCCTATAATTCAAGAATATCTCGGTGCTTTCCCTTTTAAGACTCTCAATATCATCGAAACTGACGAACTTCAGCGTTACTCAATTCCAGAAATGATCTCTATCAATCGCCCCAAGCAAGAGTTTGCCAACAGAATTCAAAAGGACTGGTTAAATTGGATCCACTGGACTGCCGTCACCCAACTTGTCCGTCAATGGTTTGGGGCGTCGATCGATTCTGGAAAAGATGACGAATGGTTGATCTCGGGACTGGTTGAATTTCTCACTCTCGAAACACTGCAACAGATTTCTCCGGCATTCGATTTATTCAAAGAATACAATAAAGGTGGCCGCTTTCTTTCCTTCAATTATCTTCAAATGAGCGCGTTTACTGCAGCCAGTCTGCGCCGCCTTTCTCCCTACACGACCCTAACAGACAGTGATTTGAAAAGTCTGGGAACTCAGGATACCCAGCACGGACTTTCATATATACGTGCCGCATTTTCTCTTCGACAAATCATGCATTTGGTTGGGAAGAAAGAATTCGCTGCATTTTTGCGCGCATTCTATCTTCGCTATCAAAACCAGGCCATCACCCCGTTAAATTTTTATCAATTCGTCAACGATCTGCCCTCACCGTTTAGCAGTGAAGTGCGCCAGAGTGTGTCAAAAGGCCTGCTCGCGTGGTGGACGGATTCCGGTTGGCCGGATTTTTCTATCGAATCATTTGAAAGCAACCTCGAAGGCGCTTCGCATCGCGTCAGAGTCGTTGCTGAACAGACTGGATCTGTCGATTACCCGCCGATGATTCAAATTAAAGATCAAGCTGGAAATTCGCAAAAAACAAGGGCGTTACGTGGAGCCGATGGCCTCTGGGTTGCGGAATTTCGTTCCCCCTTTAAACCAGAAAAAGCACTTGTCGATCCTGATCACGAGACATTCGATTCAAATCGTTTTGACAATAAGACCGGCATGCCGAGCCTAGTCTTTTTTCCAGGTACGGTCGAAACAATCCATGATGACCGATACTCCGTCGTTTGGTTTCCCTACGGCTATCGGCTTCCTGGTGAACCGGCGGCGATTGGAATTGGCAGTGCGATCTTTAAGTACGTGCAAAGCGGCATTCTCGGCAGGATCGAACACGCGCCGTCGACCAATCAATGGTTCTATCAGTTGAGACTCCTCTATGCCCTTCCCGATTGGGCACTCAAAGGAGAGCTCTCAGTAAATTATTCTTTTGAAAATGACCGGGTCGTTGAGTTAAATGCTATCCGCTCGCCGATCCTAGATAACGACTCCTTGCAAGTAAGCGGTCAGGTAAAAGTCCGTAACCGCGATCACCCGGGAGACAAAGAGCAAACCCACCAAACCTTCGGTGCCGATCTTAATCTGCGGCCAAAAGGCCAATCGTTAAATTATTTTTACGATTTAAGCACTGAAAGCGAAATTTCACCTGAGCAAGGTCAGAGTTTTTCGTTCCAGAGAAACAAAGTTGCGGCCATGGGTATCTTTAATTTTACCGAGCGCTCCGGAATCATGGCGCGGTTTTTCAGGGGTAAAACCATTTCTTCGGGATCGCCGCCTGATTCAGCAAAATTTAAACCAAACGAAATCAAAGAAGCTAATTTGAAAATAGATATTAGGGGACTGGATAAATCAGCCGACATTGTCGCTGGTGAGGCAAGTATCGCTCTTCCGTTCTATCTGCCGATTCCAGAAAGCACTGTCGTGTTGTCCAGGCAAATCCAGTGGCGGGTCTATGCTGACTGGGGCAAAGCCTATGACTTTGATATCGAGTACAGATCAAAAGGTCTCGGTGTAGTCTTGCCTCTTGGGGGCGATATTTCTGGCGTCGGTTCCCTAGCAGTTACTCGCTTTACATTTCTTGCGATCCTATCTTCCTCGGCTGGAAGCGAGACTAAGAAAAAACCTGGTTTCGTTTTTGACATCACTGGAGAGCTTTAAAAAAGCCCGGATGAAATGTCTCTATACTCTTCAGTATCAAAAAAGCAATTATCGCACCGAAGAGTGCCCCACAAAGAACGTCCAGTGGATAGTGAACTCCCAGGTAAACGCGGCTAAAACAGACCGCCACTACTAAGCCAGCTATGCCTAAACTGTAGCGTCGATTGCGAACCAGAATAAAGATAGAATTCGCAAGTGCTGCACCGTTTGCTGCGTGGTTTGAAGGAAATCCGAACTTACTGCCGCAACTTGGTTGAACCAAGTTGACGCCTTCCAGCTCATTACACGGCCTAAGTCTTTCGAAATTGTTCTTCAACCCATAGGTTGTTACCGCATCGCAGAAACCTAAGATCGCAACACTCACAAGTACGACGCGCAATTTGGACCACTGCCGTTTAACAATCGTCACTAAAGCGATCGCTAAAATCAAAACCACCCAAGGCCAACGCGCCGAAACAACCAGCATCGATTGATCGAACAGATAAGACCCAGACATCTCATTGATGGCGAGAAAGAGCTGTTTATCGAGGTCGAGAATGAACTGCAAAACAGGTGCTCACATTCTGAAACATGTTTTAAACCGATTAAGGATTGTCCCGATTGAATGGTATAGTATTAATTTCATTGCATGATATCTATCAGAAGTCGCGCTGGGGCCTGCAATTTCTTTTAAGTTGACCAGCCAGTCAAATGCTGATACTCATATGGTATCGCTTATACAAACTTAATATACGGCCGGCAGAAACGGGAAGGGCTCTAAGGGGCTCGGGGGCTGACGGATCGGGGAACTTCGCTCCGCTGACTCACTCAGAAATCTGAGTTGGTGAGCGGCTCGTTCACCTTTTGGAAAAAGTCCACACCGTAGGACTCTTCAGCAATGCCTACTTTCAGGTATTCGCGCTGAAACTCCACGCGTGGATTTTTCATATTTCCATTAATTGCCACTGGTTTAAAGCTCATCTGGCCACTCTTTTTTGCTGGCTTAATCACCTTCAAAA
The DNA here is from genome assembly GCA_945862295.1 of Pseudobacteriovorax antillogorgiicola. Classification (GTDB taxonomy): domain Bacteria; phylum Bdellovibrionota_B; class Oligoflexia; order Oligoflexales; family CAIYRB01; genus CAMAXT01. The sequence continues at coordinate 42,692 of CAMAXT010000011.1, read as the reverse complement.
CAGTCTTATTCTCTACTTTTCGAACCGGTTGTCGTGTCGTCGTCGTTAAACTCGGGTCTTTCAAAACGACATCGCTGTCCTTAGTTGCGCTCACATCTTTCTCGATCGAAACAGGTTGAGAGCTATCTTTTTTAATCACGTAAACGCGCTCACCAATTTTCGGCAAGCCAGTTCCGCGAGCCACAGTCCCGAAGGACACGCATGTGAAAACCGCAAACATCGTCATTTTTATTTTGGCAATTGCCACGGTAACTCCTCCCGCTATCTGTAGGGCATGGGCCTGAACCCAGGCACACCTACTCTCCAAACATTTCGGCAAGTTGCCAGAAAACTTTACCCCCGGCTCAAATCGCCAAAGGGTTCAGCTAGCCATTAAAACCGCCGATAGGAAAGTACTGGGGGCAGGAATGTCATTATTGATTGTGGAACGCGGATACAATGCGGGCAAACGTCTAGCATTAACCGAATTCCCCGCAACTTTTGGCCGGGATCAAACCAACACCTTCGTTGTCGATGACGAAGAAGTGTCGCGGTTTCATTTTCGTATCAAAAAACGCGGTCGACTCTACATTTGCGAGGACCTCGAATCAAAAAACGGCACCTATATCAACGGCGACAAGATCCTCAACTCGATCATAAAGAACGGCGACAAAATCCTGATCGGCTCGACGGAGTTTCAGTTTGCCGCTTCCGAGCCAGACATCCAAATCACCTCTGAATTCGTCAATTTTGATATGGTGCTCTCCGATGACCTCGGCCTAAAAGGACCAATCGACCTTGGAAAAAGCCACGATGACGTTAAATACACGCCGATAAGACTGAGTCAAGTCAGTGTCGTCGAACAGCTGCAAGACAATTTAAAATCGGTCAAAGAAATTTATGACCTGCACAGCAACATCCTGGTGATTGACGACCTCGAAGAGGCCAGCAAAACTCTGCTAAAGTCCATTGGTCAGTTGATGCCGTCGATTTCAAGAGCCGCGGTTTTCGTTTGGGCTGCCGCGAATAGACAACTTATTCCCTACGCGTCGAGACAATTCAAAAAGAAGCAGAAGTCTTTTCTTCTCAGCCAACGGTCACTCGAAGACGTTGTCGCGAGAAAGCAAGGTGTGCTTTTGATCTCAGATGCGGGAAATGCTGGAAGTGCAAACCGCAACCGCATCATCTTTCCAATGATTCATAATAACGAAACGATCTGTGTCATTCACATTGAAATCGATAATGTCGAGTACGCCAACACGCCTAAAGAACTTGAAATGGTCCAAGCCCTCATCAGCCGCTCAGCGCCAAGCTTTGAGACCATGCTTCTAAGACGCGAGATCGACGCCTGGATGGTCGGTATGATCGAAACAGTCGTTGCCACAATTGAAGCCAAAGACACCTACACACTCGGTCACTCAGAACGAGTCAGTCGCTACTGTGTTGCGATCGCTGACGAACTTAAGCTCAATCGCGAAACAAAAAAACTCCTCCTTGTCAGCGCACTTTGTCATGACATCGGAAAAATAGGTATTCCCGACGCAATATTAAAGAAAGCCTCACTTCTGAGTTCCGAAGAATATGACGAAATGAAACTGCACCCAACGATCGGTAGTAACATCATCTCCCACATGCCGAATGCACATCGCTTTGTTTCCGGTGTGAAACATCATCATGAGAAATGGGACGGTACAGGTTACCCAGATGGCTTGGCGGGCGAAGATATTCCGTTTTTTGGAAGAATTGTCGCCATTGCAGATGTATTCGATGCGATGGTGTCTGGCAGAGCATATTCTGGATTTATGGATCAATCAGCAGCGGTTCAGCGCATCGTCGAAGAAAAAGAACTCTTTGATCCAGAAATTTTAAAAGCCTGCGTCAGGGCCCATGACTCTGGAGCGATGACTCTAAAAACAAGCACGGCCAATAACTCTCCTGGTGCAGCAGAAAAGAAGTCCGAAGCCATTCAAATTGACATCGAAGATCCAAAACCTAGCCGCATTCGTTCTCGTAAGAAATAATGATCAAAATTTGATGTTTTCAACATAATGACTCAAATCCAATGTGAGATTGGTATTTTAAGCATGAATCTGTCGCGAGCGATTTCGCAGCAGCCAACGAGATAATATATAATAATCAAAGAGAAAATTATTATCTAAGCGAGGCAACCATGTGGGGTCAGCTGGCACTAAGCCTACAATCAGCTAATGGGTATGTAATTGCAATCTTAGTGCTCGGGTTCATCGCCTTTGTGCTGATGATCGAGCGTTTGATCATGTTGCAATTTGTTTACAACATCGACTTTCCAAAGTTTCTACTGAACCTTAAGAAAATGGTTCATGCAGAAGATCACGACCGCGCGATCACACTTTGTAAAAACGTGTCGTCGACATCACTGCCTAAAATATCTCTGCGCGCCTTAGAAGCTGCGGAATCAGATCCGTCACGCATCCGCGGCACGATTGAAGAAGAAGCAATCGGATTCATTCCAAACATCGAACGAAGACTTGGTGCTCTACCAGCAATCAGTATGATCATCATGCTCGTTGGTATCTTAGGAACAATCGATGCCTTGTTTGGCGCATTCCAATCAATCGACGTCCTTGATTCGGCACGCAAGCAATCATCTCTTGCGCAAGGGATTGCAGCATCACTTAACCCAACTGCCATGGGACTCTTGTTCGGCATGGTGTTGATGGCTGGGTTCTATTTCCTGAAAGGAATAGCCGCAACTCTTACAGACCGTATGCACCACGGTGTTGCGGTCGTAACCAACCTTCTTGCACCGCAAGAAATGGCTGCCTTTATGCCTATGGAATCTGGCTCGGTTTCTGATGCAAGTTCTGACCGCTCAGTCAGCGAATCCGCTCAACCAATGGCCGCAGAAACACAAACTCAACCGGAAGAATCGTTTGATGACGTATCGGTGGATGACATCAAGGACGAAGAAGAAATCATCTGATCTAGAGTGGCCCATCGTAATCGCCACCATCGGGATTCTTGGGCTTTCTGTGATCTTAGGGTTTGGCTTCAGAGCCGTGACCATGCAGTCGCGCTACGGCGTCGTTTCTGCTGAAATCCCGGTGGTTCAAGCCGCTGTCAAGGATCTAGGCTTCCACAATTTCGAAGAAACAACCTATGACTCACTAAAAGACAACACTACAGCAGTTCTGATGACGCTGAAGGGTTTCTATTTCGGTGACCTCGCATCGTTTTCGAGTGCAATTGAAAGAAACGATAATAAGTTTGTCGTTCCGCATGTTGACAACATTCCGCGCACCGGCGATCTGATTGTTGATCTGGAAAAATGGCAGAAAAATCGAACTGCAAAAGCAAATATCCCACGAGATAATGTCCTAGTTTTTGTGCCTTCTGGCGACATTCCGATGCCCATAGTGATCCAAGTTCTGGCTCAACTTAAAGAACATGGAAACTACGCTCGGGTCATCTTGGGCGGAGGTTTTGCGCTTTGAAACCAAGATCACCAAATGTTTATTATGCGATGATGGCTGCAAAGCAGCGATTAAGAGAATCGTCTTCATGGTACCCATTTCCCTGCCTGATTTCGTTTTTCCTCGTACTATTGTTAACCGCACATGTGGTTTTAAGTACAAATCCTCGCGCAGGACACGGCGCCTCAGTTCTTCCATTATCAGGAGAAGAGGCTGAGGATAGTGTAATTTGGTTCTCTGTTACATCCGAGGAAGGAAAAATTACTGTCGCAGACAACAATCGACGTATTTTTAGTTGGTCCGAGGAAGTTCAAACTATTGAATCACTCGACGCTTTCGTCTTGCACCTGAAAGCACGTGTAAACGAAGAAATTAAATCAGCAGCACTTTCCAAGCGTATCTATCAAAGCCAAAAGCGCGTTGTATTGGCGGTCGATCAAAAGCTCAAATACCGCCACTTCCGCCCAATACTTTACGCTCTAGCTGAAGCCGGGATCTCAAACTACGGGTTCGAAACAATAAATCTCTATGACGAAAACGCGTCGGCTCTTAACGACAACGCAAGCCGATTAAAAACAGATAATTTCTAGTAAACGGTTCGAGAAACATGGCCAAAAGCTCGAAAAGAAAACTTTATCTATACATAAAAGTACTCCAAAATGGGGCTACTCTTGCTACTGTTGAAAAGGATCTTACAAACGAAAACCTGAAACTTACCTCAAAAGGCACAGGGCCTTTAGTTCTGCCATTTTATCCGATTAACAATACGCAGTATCTATTTCTCAGCTGCACTAAATCTACCGCCAAACTTATTATTGAACATGGCTGGGAAGGTTTCGCCACGACAACGGGCGAACTTGTCCGCATTACCAGGCAAGAAAAAGGTCAGTCCTCTATCGATATGGTGCGGGGAGACTACGCAAGTATCACGCACAACGATCTACGGATTATGGTTAAAATCACTAATGAGAAGCCTAAGTCCGACAAAAAAGCGAAATCTGGCGTCAGTAAGTCCTATAAGGGCAGTCTTCTTGGTCTGCACTTAACCAATCGCACTGAACGCATGGCGTTTGGTTCTGCATTATTGGTAGGGTCCGTGTTAGTCGGTAGTTTCGTGGTTGGCTTGATGGGTCGAAAATCATACAACCCCAAGAACATCGCAGAGATCAGACCGGAATATAGCCTACCATTCGTTCACCCAAAACACTTTGAAACCGCGCCTGAAGCACTTCAGAAAAACTACAACCGCTTAGCACCGGTTCGTTCTGTGATCAACTATTATTCAGCCGTTGCTGAAAACATGGTTGGCATGGAAATACGTAACGAAAATCTTTTGTTTCCAACATCTGTGGCAAAATACGAGGAGATGCGCGAAAATCAGGCGGCATTGATCCAATCTTTTGCCTCCAAACAAAGTGATACCCGCGATCACATCAAAGCGCGCGGTAAAACCACAATGGTGGCGATTCCCGCCGTCGTTGGCGAAACCATGGTCGGCACGATGCAAAGAGTCATTGATAAGCTCGATATCATGCAAGAAGGCTTCGAATTCTCCCTAAAAGCTCGCCGCGTCGTGTCGGCAGAATTCCCGAAAGAAGAAGAATACACTTTCGATGACTACCGAAACGTCGGTCGCGGCAATGACGCGCTAAAGAAGTTCGTTGACAGTGTTTCGGCCGCCTTCAATCCGGAATCGTCTGAAGATCAGATGTATCTTGATGCTTTGAAACTCGGAAAAACTGCACAGATTGCCCAAATCCATCTTAAAAAGAAAGCATCATCATTCGAAGAACCGATTAGATTTCTCCCCGAGTCGACATTCGCTACTTATCTTTCCGATTTCGATTTTCAAAGTCTCGATGATCGTCTAAAGCAGATGCAGGGAATGGGATTTGCGTCCAAACAAGTTGCACACCAAGACAAAGTTGCCACGGTGAAAACAGGTACCATCGAGAAGGCTTTGGTCGAACGTTTTATAAATCAGCATAAATTTCAGCTGCAAATCTGCTATGAACAAAGCCTCCGTCGAAACGATAAAGCGGTTGGAACGATGGAATGGAAATGGACGATCAATTCTCGAGGTGTGGTCAGCGGGGTTGAGTTAGCTAGCTCAACAATCAAGGACAAGAAGCTCGAAAAGTGCATCAAAGAAAAAATGAGCACGTGGCAATTTCCTAATCCTCAGAATGGTAGCGTCGAGATTAGTTACCCATTTGTTTTTTCGCCCAATAAGGGCTAACACGGTCTGAGGAATTTTTTGGATACTCCATTTATTACCTACGCCAAAAAAGGCGTTCTTCGTATGGTTCCGGTGGGTGGTTGCGGCGAATTCGGTATGAATTCCACCGGCATATTATATAACGGCAAGCTCTATCTCATCGATTGCGGCGTCCGCTTTCCAGATCCCGCAAAGCTCGGCATTGAAGCGATTTTCCCTGATTTTGCGCCTCTTATTGAGGCCTGCGGCGGGGTTGAAGCGTATATTCTCACGCACGGACATGAAGATCACCTCGGTGCACTGCCTTACATAATTGATCAATGGCCAGCTCCGATTTATGGGACACCCTGGACCTGTGAGCTCTTCCGAACAAAGATCGCTCGTCGAAAAGGCAACATCGATAAATACCAGCTGCGCGAAGTTGAACCTGGTGATGAAGTCAAAAATTCCGACATCTCGTTTGAATATGTGCACATCAACCACTCGATTCCCATGGCCTGCTCTCTCCTGATCAAAACGCCGGAAGTGAAAGTTTTTCACAGCGGCGATTTCAAACTCGATCCCGATCCGTTGACAGAAAAGCCTTTCGACTCGGCGCGGCTGCACGCTATCGGCAATGAAGGCGTTGACGTCTTGCTCTGCGACTCAACGAACGCGCACAGAGAGGGCAATTGTCCGGGCGAGAAATCCGTATTTAAGCCGTTACTTGATGAGGTTTCGCGCGCTCCCGGCGCAGTTCTTTTGACAACTTTTTCCAGTAACCTTTGGCGGTTACAGTCGGTTATCGAAGTTTGCAAAACGACCGGCCGACGGCTTTTCATTATGGGAGCCGGAATGGAGCAAACCATTGCTTTTGGCAAATCTTTTGGTCTTATCGACATTCCAGAAAGCATGATGCTCACCGAAACGTCTGTAAACAACTGCCCGCGCGAAAAACTTATGATCATGCTGACTGGTTGCCAAGCAGAATGGCGATCTGCATTAGCGCGCATCGCAAAGAATGAGGGGAAAAAATACAAACTCAGCGCAACTGATACTGTCATTTTTTCTTCTCGAATTATCCCAGGCAATGAAAAGCCAATCATCGATATGATTGATCAGATCTTGCAGTCAGGGGCGAAAGTCATTACTGCTCGTGAGAACCCTGGAATTCACGTTTCTGGTCATGGCTACCGCGGCGACATTACCCGACTGATTAACTTAGTTCGGCCGAAGACTTTTTTGCCAATTCACGGTAATTTTCAGCAACAATCTGCGAACGCCGATACCGGCTTAACCGCTAATTTACGCCCTAGCCAGTGCCAAGTCATTACCGCAGGAGACGTCGTCGACATCGATCAAAAAGGTGTGCATTGGTTAAAACGTGTCGATTTCGATATGAAATTCGTCGATAGCGAATCATATATTCCATTAAAACGGGAAACGATGCGAGACCGCCACAAAATTGGTGAACTCGGTTGCGCGATTTTAACTGGTACGTTTCACCGAAAAGAAAACAAGTGGTCATCGGAACCAGAGATTGATCTAGTCGGCATCGAACTCCCCCGCCATATCGAACTAGCAAAGTGGTACAAAGAGCAAAGCAACTACATCATCAAAGTAGTTGCTGAACTGACAAAAAATAATAACAATGGGACCGAAGCTTTAAACGAAGAAGTGCGGATATCGTTTCGACGAAATGTTTCAAGTCTCATTAACAAGAAACCCGTTGTTCTCAACAAAATCAGAATTGTCTGACCGTGAATTTATCAATTATCGCAGCAGCAAAATTCGAAGTTGAAGCCCTAAAGAATGTACTCGAGCAGCTTGGGTTCACTCCGGAAGTGCACGTTCTCGGTATTGGCGCATTAAATGCTGCGAAAAATGCCCGGCCAATCGCCGAAGCATGCCGCGGAAAAAATGTCGTTTTTGTCGGGACCTGCGGCTCGTTCAATCATTTTTCCAAGCCTTATTTAGTAACAGGAAAAGAAGTCCATTGGTTGCCAACAAGCGACCGTATGGGATTTAGTTACACAATCAAAGACACAGCTCCGAGCATTCCTTTAAAAAAACGCTGCGATCTTGTGCAAGGATTGGCCGAAAAAATCATTCTTTGTGGTCCATCGATCAGTACGATTGGCACGCTTCCAGAGCAATACGCTGCTGACCAGTGTGTTGAAAATCTCGAACTCTATTCCTGTGCCGCGGAAATTTCTGCGAAAGCCGCTGAGTTTTCCGTTGTATTATGTGTCACAAACACAGTCGGTCCTGACTCGCACAGTCAGTGGAAGCAGCACTTTCTGAGTGCCGCAACAGAGACCGCCGAATATTTTAAAAATGCACTCAGTATGAGAAAAAAGTGAAACTTCTAGACAAAAAAGTCGTTCTTAAAACATATCCATTCAATGTCGAAGAACTCAATCTATCGATAAAAGACCGCGTTTTACCCCATCCCTACTATCGACTTGATTGTCCCGATTGGGTTAACGTGTTGCCAATCACTCAGGACAACAAAGCAATCCTCATCAGGCAACCACGCGCTGGCAATCTAATGAACGTTCTCGAAACGCCTGGTGGTGTCGTCAACCAAGGCGAAAGAGATATGACGATGGCAACTGTTCGTGAGCTAGAAGAAGAAACTGGTTTTACCAGCCGGAGAATTTTGCCCCTCGCTTCGCTTAATCCAAATCCCGCTATCATGAACAACACCTGTCATTTTTTTCTGGCAATGAACTGCGAACCAGCCAACCCTCGAACTTTTTTTCCCGATGCTGATGAATCAATTGAACTTGAAGTCTACGGCGTTGAAGAGCTCGAGCATTTAGTGCGCTCAGGCCAAATAAATCACAGCCTAAGTGCGCTCTGTATTATGCTAGCTGCTAAGTACATTAAAATAAGTTAGTAATATCAGTAGATAATCCGGTCGTTGGCGAAATGCAAATTGTCGCAAACAGTCGTCGGTAAGATAATTCCTGTGCTAAAATATAAGTATCCGAAGGTGTTGAATGCGGAGCGGAGACTGACAATGGCTGTGGACATCGAGCTAAGTTCCCAAGGAGCGACTGACGTCGGGCTAGTGCGCTCGGCTAATCAAGATTCGTTCTTTGCGGATGACAAGCAGCAGCTTTATCTGGTCGCAGACGGCATGGGTGGGCACGCAGGAGGCGAGATCGCCAGTGGCCTATGTGTTGACATTATCCCACCGCATGTCAGAGACCAGGGTACTATTTTCGATGTCTGCAAATCACATCCAGATCAACGCATCGCCAACGCACTCGCTAGTTCCATAAATTTCGCTTCTACAAAAATTTATGAAAAAGCGCTCGAAAACCCGAAACTTAAAGGCATGGGCACTACCGCGACAGTCCTTAAAATCATCGAGAATTACGCCTATATCGCCCACGTTGGGGATAGCCGCTGCTACCTTGTACGCTGCGGATATATTTACCAAATCACAAATGATCATTCATTAGTAAGTGAGCAAGTTCGCGCTGGAATTATTTCCAAAGAAGAGGCGGAACAGCATCATTTGCGCAATGTTATCACTCGTAGTGTCGGCTACCAGGAAGAAGAAGACGTTGATACAACGTCATTTGAATTAGAGGACGGCGACCTGATTTTGCTTTGTAGCGACGGGCTACACGGTAAAGTTCCGGACAAAGAAATCTCACTACAAATTCAAAATAAGGGGGCGGAAGCCGTCCCTGGCTTGATTGCCACCGCCAACCAAAGAGGCGGGGAAGACAACATCACTGGGGTGATTGTTAAAGTTTCTTCAAAATAATCCGTTAAACATACTGCATGCATATTTTTAAAGATTGCTAAGAGGCATTTCTTGAAAAAGATCACGTTAATGATCATTCCAGAAGGAATTAAAAATACTCGTCAGATACGCATTCCCGCGTTGCTGATCAATATGCTTGTTGGTTTCTCAATTGTTTTTTCCGGTGTTCTTGGCTTTTTCGTTGTTGATTACATCGAACTCCGTGCGCTACGTCACACCTTCCATTACACCTCAACAGAAAACGAAGTCATCAAAGGTGAAGCGCGCCTACTTGAACAGAACCTCGACGAAGTAAAGCAAGCAATCCGAAGAGTGCGAGATTACAGCTTAAAACTAGAAGAAATCACAACTTTCAAAGTCAAAAGCATCAGTGAGAAAACTGGAATAGGTCCGCTCACTCCCGAAGAATATCAGTCGTCACAAAACATCGAAGTGCTGAAAGATCCAACCAATTATCTTCCTTCTGGCCTAAATACTGAGAAATTAGTGTTCCGCCCAGTTTTTGAGACCCTCGAAGGTTTAGGCAAAACAGCAAACCAACACGCGCTCGACTTGCAGCATCTACTTTCAAATTTGAGTCAGCAAAAATCACTTCTCGCGAGTATTCCTTCTGTTCGACCGGTCGATGGTTGGATTACCAGTAGCTTCGGAAAAAGAATCTCGCCGTTCACAGGTCAAAAGACGACGCACCTTGGAATCGACATTGCATCACCGGTAGGAACGCCAATTTATGCGCCTGCTGATGGGGTCGTAATCTTCTCAGGCGCTAAGGCCGGATTCGGAAATTTCATAATGATAGCGCATGGTTATGGATTAGTTACCCGCTACGGTCACAATCATCAGAATCTGGTGCAACCGGGACACCGCGTACTGCGCGGGGAACAAATCGCTACTGTCGGCATGTCAGGCCGCACAACTGGTCCGCATCTCCATTATGAAATTCTTGTGAACGGCAAATACGAAAACCCTGGGAAATTTATTTTAGATATCACAGAGTTTCAGGATTCAGACATCGAAATCGACCAGCAAGCCATCGAAGAAGCGGAACTAAACGTTCACTAGAAACAATACTTCAATTTTCACATGTAAAGTCATACGATCTATGGGAAAATTCGCTTCCCAGCTTTAAGCTTTGCTTTGGCGAGGAAAAGATCAGGCCACGCAAATAACTTTGTGCGCCCTTTGCTAAGATCAACTTTACAGAAATTGAGCGTATGGAAATTTTAAAGAAACTCTTCGGCACTAAAAACGACCGCGAAGTAAAACGAATTACGCAGATCGTAACTCGTATCAACGCGTTCGAGCCAGATATGCAAAAGCTCTCTGACGAGCAGCTGCAAGCAAAAACTCCTGAATTTAGAGAGCGACTTGCAAAAGGCGAAACTCTAGATCAAGTTTTACCGGAAGCATTTGCAGTGGTGCGTGAAGCAGGGTGGCGTGTTGATAAAAAACGCCATTTCGATGTGCAGCTCGTCGGGGGCATCGGTCTTCACGAAGGTAAAATCGCTGAAATGAAGACCGGTGAAGGTAAAACGCTCACAGCGACCGCACCGGTTTACTTAAATGCACTCGCTGGAAAAGGCGTGCATGTTATTACAGTGAACGACTACCTCGCTCATCGAGATGCTGAGTGGATGGGAAAGATCTACAATTTTCTAGGCTTAACTACCGGTTGTATCTTGCACGGACTCACCGATAAGCAACGCCGCGAAGCATACGGCTGCGATATCACTTACGGTACAAACAACGAATTCGGATTCGACTTTCTCCGCGATAACATGAAAACAGAAGTTGCGCGTATGGTTCAACGCGAACACTTTTTCGCGATCGTCGACGAAGTTGACTCCATTCTTATTGACGAAGCTAGAACACCGCTCATTATTTCCGGACCCTCAGAAACAAACACTGAGTTATATGGAAAAGTAAATACCGCTATTCCGGGTCTACAAAAAGACAGCGACTACATATACGACGAAAAATCTCGTACTGTTGCACTCACTGAAGACGGCATCAGTAAGCTTGAAAAAAGACTGCGTGTCGATAATCTCTACGATCCATCGCACATCGAGCATCTCCACCACGTTCAACAAGCTTTGAAAGCTCACATCGTTTTCAAAAAAGACGTCGACTACGTCGTCCGAGACAGCAAAGTTTTGATCGTCGATGAGCACACAGGACGATTGATGCCTGGACGTCGCTACAGCGACGGATTACACGGCGCATTGGAAGCGAAAGAACACGTAGAAGTTCAGAACGAAACCCAAACACTCGCGACGATTACATTCCAAAACTACTTCCGTATGTACAAAAAGCTTGCCGGTATGACTGGAACAGCTGATACCGAAGCGGTCGAATTTCAAAAGATCTACAAACTTGATGTTCTGTGTATTCCAACAAACCGTGTCCTAACTCGTGAAGACGAAGAAGACGTAGTATTCCGCTCAGCACGCGAAAAGTTCACTGTCATTGCCGAAGAAATTGCGGAAGCACAAAAGAAAGGCCAACCGGTTCTTGTTGGTACCGTTTCAGTAGAAAAATCAGAACTTCTTGCGTCTCTACTGCGAAAGCTATCGATTCCGCACGAAATCTTGAATGCGAAAAACCACTCTCGTGAAGCCGAAATCATCGCCAATGCCGGTCAAAAAGGCTCGGTAACAATCTCGACTAACATGGCTGGTCGCGGAACAGACATCGTTCTTGGCCCAGGAGTTAAAGAACTCGGCGGCCTATTCGTCGTCGGTACTGAACGCCACGAATCACGCCGTATCGATAATCAGTTGCGCGGAAGGTCTGGTCGTCAAGGTGACCCAGGTCGCACGAAATTCTATCTTTCTCTGGAAGACGATCTGATGCGGATCTTCGCTTCAGACAAATTGTCTGCGATCATGAGCCGACTCGGTATGAAAGAAGGCGAAGCGATTATCTCGCCGATGGTAACTAGGGCGATTGCTCGTGCGCAAAAACGCGTTGAAGAGCAAAACTTCTCCAGTCGTAAACACCTTCTTGAATACGACGATGTTATGAACCAACAGCGTCAGGTTATTTACAGCCTGCGCCGCGAAGCGTTGCATGGCAAAAAGAAGATCGAATTCATTAATTCAGCAGTAAATGCAGTGGCTTATGGTGCGATCATCGAGCATTCGCCTGACCGCACCAATGCCGGCAGCTGGGATTTTAAAGTCATCGATGAACACGTCAGTAAGCTCTTCCATACCGACGTGAAGATTACAAATCTTGATCCAGCGGAAAGTTCGCCCGATCAAGTTGCTACCGAGATTAGCGACCAAGTTTCTGCTGTCTACAGAGATAAGTTGGAAAAGATCGGCCCAGAAAACCAAGCTCGCCTTGAGAGCTGGGTCTACCTACAGGTCATCGACAAGTCTTGGAAGAATCATTTGCAAGCAATGGACTCGCTAAAAGACAGCGTTAGCTTACGCGGCTACGGCCAGCGTGATCCTCTGCAAGAATACAAAAAAGAAGGCTTCCGTCATTTCGAAACCATGATGCACCGGATTGAAGAAGAAACCGCAACGGCGCTTATTTCGGTGGAAATTCCGAAAGAGCAAGTCATCGAGCCGCAATTAGCTGAACCCGATGAATCTAAGATGCAGATGCGACACCCACAGGCGCAATCAGCGATTAGTGGCGACCATGGGTCAAACGGAAATGGTGGCATGAACCTGCCAAATTCGCGTGAGCCAAACGAATCTGCGATGATCTATCATGGTAGCCGTCAGCAACAGTCCGCACCTCAGGAAAAAACTCCTCTGGCCCAAACCTTCAAGCGCGAAGCGGACAAAGTGGGACGTAACGATCCTTGTCCTTGTGGCTCAGGTAAAAAGTACAAAAAGTGCCATGGCCTAGCTGGTCCAGAAGCGTCGATTTAACATAAGTGAGATTGCATGAGTAAAATCCTCGAAATTACAGCATCACAAGAAGAAGCCGTAGTTTCGCGAGTTTTATTGCTAGTGCATCAGGTCATCGACGAAAAGTTTCCAACCCTGCAAAATTCGTCGCGGCAGTTCACTAAGACAGTTTTTAGTGAAGAAGGCGAAAGCACGGCGCAGCATTTTGTTCCTTCGGAAGCACTCAGTGATAGCGATGCTCCTACTATTCCGCCACCACCGGCAAGCAGCCGTAGGTCAGACAAATCAAGTCCGCAGCAGGTGACCGCGCCTAGAGCTGCGCCGGTGACTAAAAAGTCTGAATCAAGGTCGCATGGGAATTTTGATCCGGATAATCTCAGCAACTCGACAAGGCTCGGCACGGAAATGGAGTCCTTAAAGCCGGAATCCCCATTATCCGATTGGACAACGAGGATAACGGTTGCTTTATTAATCGCTGGCCTTGTTTTATTGGCTTACGCGTTACTTGCCTAACTTACGACTTAAGACTCAACAATATGACCGTCTGCGGCTGAGTGCTGAAGGTCAAATACCGGCATCAATGCTTCTTCTGCGGCATCCATAATACGCATGACATCATTTTTGGAGAACGCTGCTCTTTCAGCGGTCCCTTGAATTTCAAGAATTTTTCCACTTTGCGTCATAACAACATTCATATCGAGATCTGCCGAGCTGTCTTCTTTGTAATCCAAATCAACTAGCAGCTCACTACCCTTCATACCGATTGAAACTGCAGCAACAGCGTCAATGATGGGATTCTTGTGCAATTTCCCAGAGCGCATGAGTTTATCGACTGCCATTTTTAAAGCGGCATAAGCACCGGTGATCGATGCGGTTCGGGTTCCGCCATCTGCTTGAATCACATCGCAATCGATGGTGAAAGTCATATCTGGGCATTTAGTTAAATCAACGACGCCGCGCAGGCAACGACCAATAAGTCTCTGAATTTCCTGGGTTCTACCACCCACGCTCTGACGTTCGCGGCGGATACGCTGAGACGACGAACCTGGTAGCATCGAGTATTCCGCCGTCAACCAGCCTTGAGCCGGGTGAACATTTCGCAAAAATGGCGGTATCGATTCTTCTACTGAGACCGTGCAAATGACTTTTGTTTCACCCAGCTCGATCAAAATGCTGCCTGGAGTTTGCTTGGTATAGCCGGGTGTAAGCCGCAGTGGTCTAAGTTGTGTGGAAGTGCGGCCGCCAGATCTAAGCATAAGAAAACCCCTCTCGAGAACGTGAAAGGGGTTATTGGTAACACGTAGTTTTAAAAATCTGAAGCGATTACAGCCTAGGAGTGCTGTTACTTGCTTTTGGTATCCAGCGTTACGGTCGCAAGAGCTTCATAGATCTTGCTGTCAGAACCTTGGATCGTGATTTTGATATTGTTTGCCACTGACTTTGAGTTTGAAGCAAAGAGCTCGACGGCGTCGGTCGAAAAGGTCCAAACGCCTTCTTTCGTCGGGTCTTTAACTAGGTTTTTCACAACAAAGGTCCGGGTCGTAAAGCCGTCTGCCGAAACTTCGCCTTTCACAGAAGCGGTATCTAGTTCTGAAACATCAGGAGTTTCAAATTTTACGATCTCAGCAGCTAGGGCGTCAGCATTGCTCGCGAGCTTAACGTTCTTTTTGTCGCCAGTGATCTGCTCTAGGTAAGATTCCGGAGCAAAGCTGTCTGGAGCGCCTTCGAGGCCTTCGTTTGCACCTAAATAAACTGCATTCAAGGTCAGGTCTTTTAAAGTGCGTAGGCTTTTTGCCGATGCAATGCCGTCTTCATAAACTTTATTATCGATCTTCCCAGTAAAGATATTACCGCTGCTGTTTGCAGAGACCGTCGGCATGCCGTCAGAAATAAAATAAATCACTTTGGGGCCATCAACCTTAGCTAGAACTTCTTTTGTTGCATCAAATGCTGCTTGGTAGTTGGTCGCGCTGCGGGTATTTTCACAGAACTTAGCTTCAGTAAGATGGGATTTGAAAGTATTTAAAGCTTCTGGATTAAATGCCGGAAGGGCTTTATCACCGAATTGTAAGAGACCAGCCGAGAGTTCGATCCCGTCTTTCATTGAGCTTTCTAGTTTAGAAACAATAGCTTGAGCAGCCTTAAGACGACCGCAGCTTCCCGCTTCAATCGGATCGTTTTGTTGCATCGATCCCGAAAAATCCAAGACAAAGAATACTGTAAGTTTGCCTGTTTCTGTATTGCCAGGGATCCCACAAAACTCGCCATCAACCACTAATGAGGTTTTAACCGAGCCGCTTAAAGTCGTTACCAGCTTAGACTCGCCGTCCTTGCAAGGTATTTTGATGTTTTTATGTGTTGGTTGCAGGACTGGCGTAACCTGAGCTCCAGGCTTCTTGTCGGCGCCAGACTTGAAAGATGTTTCGTTACAGCCTTGTGCTCCGAGAGCGGTGAGACAAACCAAAATACCTTTAGCAAAAGCAATTCTACTCATCTGCGCAACTCCACTTCCAAAGGACTATTTAGACCTAATAGGTTGTGCAAAGATTCTGCCAGAAACTTTTTCTAACAATTTCAGTTGATTATATTAATATGCGGCCGGAAATATAGTCTAAGTTTTGGTCGGTTCAACGGCAGCTGACGGGTGCCGTCAGCTCTAGCCTAAACACCGCTACGGAGTCCGGTACCGAGTTTATCTGTTGGCTGCGGTATTATTTCAGAACAGATCTTCTCAGGATACTTGCCAGTGAAGCACGCTGTGCAAAATTTATTCTGCCCAGCATCATCTACAGCCTCTCGTAAGCCTTCAGTGCTCAAGTATCCAATCGAATCACATCCGAGGAATTCGCGAATCGAGTCGACGTCCCTCTGAGCGGCGAGGAGGTTTTCACGGCGTGGGGTATCGACCCCATAAAAGCAGGAATGCGTAATCGGCGGCGAGCCAATACGCAAATGGATCTCCCGAGCGCCGGCTTGCCGAATTAGGCGGATAATCTTTGCTGACGTTGTACCGCGAACCAGTGAATCATCTACGACAACAACCGACTTGCCGTTTAAGACGCTGACCACCGGATTAAGCTTCAGTTTTACTGCGAAATCTCTAATTTCTTGGGCCGGCTGAATAAAGGTTCGCCCGACGTAATGGTTGCGGACAAGACCTAATTCCAAGGGGATTTTGACTTGTTCTGCGTATCCCATCGCCATCGGCACGCCTGAGTCAGGAACGGCAATAACGACATCCGCACCGAGTGCTGGAGCTTCTCGCGCGAGAATCGTTCCCATCTTTTTACGCATGGTGTAAATGACTTCGCCGAAAATCTTACTGTCTGGACGCGCAAAGTAGATAGGTTCGAAAGAACAGAAAGCTGTATTTTTCTTAGCTACTGGGTAGAACGACTTCATGCCGTCTTTAGTGATCTGAATGACTTCCCCTGGCTGAACTTCACGGATAAATTCAGCATCGATGAGATCCAAAGCGCAGGTCTCACTTGCGACGATGTAAGCATCGTGCCTTTTACCGAGAACAAGTGGGCGAAAACCAAAGGGGTCACGCACAGCGATGAGTGCGTCTTCTGACATGATCACCATCGAATAAGCACCCTGAACACGATTCATCGTATGGAAGATCCGTTCGAGAACCGTTGGAGCCTCAGCTCTGGCGATGAGATGGACGAAAACTTCCGTATCACTGGTGGTCTGGAAAATACTGCCGGAATTTTCTAATTCTTTGCGGATGCCCGTCGCATTGGTCAGGTTGCCGTTGTGAGCGATAGCAAGCGAGCCCAGTGCTGAGCGAAAATGGAACGGCTGCACGTTCTGAATGATATGGCCGCCCTGCGTTGAGTAACGCACATGACCTATCGCGGCGTTACCAGTGAGTTCTCCGAGTGTTTTGGGACTAAAGCTGTCGGCAACGAGACCGAAGGATTTATGAGAACGAAACTTTGTGTTGTCTCCAGAGTCGGTCGTCAGATCTAAAGTTACAATCCCGCAGCCTTCTTGCCCGCGATGCTGTTGAGCGAATAGTCCGAGGTAAACCAGATTCGCGGCTTCGCTGTCACCGAAAACGCCGACGACACCACATTCTTCTCTAAACGACTGCTTCATTACTTCTGTTTTCCTAGGTCAACGATCGTCCGAACGCTGAAGTAAGTTGTTTTATAGGAGCAGACCACGAACCGAATTCAAAAGCTGACTGGGTGTTTGTTGATCCAATTTCTTGGAGCTGACATTCTTTTAGCTCTTTTCCGGTCGAAAGTATCTTTGCAGCTGCATCCGCAGGGCACATTAAAATATATGATCCGGCCACTTCACCGAAATAGTTGCCTAAATCGCTGATTTTATCAGAAATACCAAGCGTGATTTTCGCACCAACTTGATGAGGAAGAAGCATCTTAGCCATCGTTGTTGCAAGGCCGCCGTCGCCTACGTCACGTGCTGCGGTAACAGAACCTGTTGATATAACTTTTCTCATGAAATCGATCGCCTCGGTCTCTGCTTTCCAGTTGATCGCAGGGATCGCACTCAGTCCGGCTGTGCGCGTGAGTTTAGCTGCGAGTGAACCACCAAACGCCGGTGCCGCACTTTTAGGTTGTAGTAGAAGTACCTTAAGATTTGCCTGTGTAACGCCCGCGGGTACTTTTGTGACGTCGCTAACCTTGCCGACCATACCGATCATTGGGGTTGGTTTAATAGAGACGCCATCGGTCTGATTATAGAGACTGACGTTGCCACTAACGACGGCGATACCGAGATTTTTACACGCTTCGCTGATCCCATCGACTCCTTGAGAAAACTCCCACATCACTTCTGGATCTTCTGGGTTGCCGTAATTAAGGCAGTCGGTGATAGCGATCGGGCGGCCGCCCGTTGCTGCGATCATGCGCGCTGATTTTAAAACCGCGTGCGCCGCACCAAGACGAGGATCGATGCTGCAGTAGCGCTCATTACAGCTCGCCGCGATAGCGACTCCAAGGTTTGGTTCACTTTGATCCGCTATATCTGAACGAAGCCACATAACAGCTGCGCCCTGATCTTTTGGGCCTTTGACTGTTTTTGCACCGATATGTTGGTCATACTGCGTATAGATTTTCTCTTTATCGCCGGTATCGCTCAACATGTTGGCTAAGAAGGTTTCCACGCCAATCTCTTTGATGCCAGCGAGGGTTTTGTTGTTGAACTCCGGGCTATTGCTCTCGGCTAAAGGCCGAGCTTTCTGCGGACGATCATATTTTGGAGCGTCATCCGTGATTGGCCCAACTGGAAGATCGACTTCTAAAACACCGTTGTGAGAAATATGGACGCGACCGGTATCGGTCACGACGCCGATTACGGCAGAAGCGAGCTGCCAACGGTCTAGAACTTCTTTTAAAGCGCCCCAGTTGTGTGGCTCAATAACCATCAGCATGCGTTCTTGGGACTCTGAGAGGAGAAGTTCGTAAGCTGTCATAGCAGTGGTACGAACAGGTATCTGGTCGAGGTCCATGTAAAGACCATTGCCGGCGCGGCCGGCCATTTCAAAGGATGAACTCGTTAGCCCTGCAGCACCCATGTCCTGGAGGCCAATAACAAGACCTTTTTCTAGAACTTCGAGCGTTGCTTCAAGAAGTAGTTTCTCAGTGAACGGGTCGCCTACTTGGACGGTACTGCGCTCAGAATTTTCAGATGAAGCGAAGCTATCTGACGCCATTGTTGCACCGTGGATACCGTCGCGACCTGTGGCCGAACCAAGGTAAACCACGATGTTGCCGGTACCGGAAGCGAAGCCTTTGAAGATTTTATCTTCGTGAATTGTACCAACAGTCATCGCATTAACGAGGCAGTTGCCGTCGTAAGATTCGTCGAACGAAACGTTGCCGCCAACAGTTGGAACGCCGATGCAGTTGCCGTAGTCGCCGATGCCCTTGACCACGTTTTCTACGAGATATTTTGTGCGTTCGTGCGTTCTCTTGCCAAAACGAAGAGCGTTCAAATTGGCGATCGGTCTAGCACCCATGCAAAATACATCTCGCAGAATGCCGCCAACACCAGTCGCTGCACCTTGATAAGGCTCGATGTAACTTGGATGGTTGTGGCTTTCCATTTTGAACGCGAGACAGAGCTTGCCTGAAATGCGAACGACCCCAGCGTTTTCGCCGGGGCCGACTACAACGTCAGGGGTTTCTGTCGGAAACCGCTTTAGATGGACGCGGGAAGATTTGTAAGAGCAGTGCTCACTCCACATAGCGGAGAAGACACCCAGTTCGGACATCGATGGCAATCTGCCGTTCATAATGCCGTTGATCTTCGCAAACTCTACGGCGTTAATTTTATGTTTTTTTAACAGCGCATTTAGTTTTTCGCCGGGCGTACCGTCGATGGCTTCTGCCTTTGAAAATTTCGCTAAGTTTAGATCTTTAAAATACAAAGACATTCGTTATCTCCGAATTACAAAAATGACGCGAAAAATGCCTTCCAAACCTGGAGGCCGTCGTTACTTCCACCCATGACCACATCAGTTGCGCGTTCTGGGTGCGGCATCATGCCAAAAACGCGGCCATTTTCGCTAGCAATGCCCGCGATGTGTTCGGTCGCGCCGTTTGGATTCGATGCATCAGAGACCGAACCGTCGGCGGCGGCATAGCGGAACACCACCTGGCCTTTGTCATTTAGCTTCTTTAATCCTTCTGGATCGATGTAGTAGCGCCCTTCACCGTGCGCGATCGGCATGCTGAGAGTTTTTCCACATAGCATACTTGAATAGACGCTAGTACCAGTTTGACCTTGCAGGTGGACATACTTGCAGATGAATTCACGGCTGGCATTTCTTAGTAATGCCCCTGGCAAAAGATGGGACTCGGTGAGAATTTGAAATCCGTTACAGATCCCAATCACCGGGCCGCCTTTTTTCACGAACTCTTTGACGGACGCCATGACCGGCGAATGAGATGCGAGAGCTCCGCTGCGCAGGTAATCGCCGTAGCTAAAACCTCCAGGTAAGATAACCGCATCAACTTTCGGTAAAGATTTTTCGGTGTGCCACACTAAAGTCGTATCAAGACCGAAGTGCCTTTTTAAAGTATCGACACAGTCTGCATCACAATTAGAACCTGGGAATTGGATAAGACCAACGTTTGGTTTTCCAATATTTGTAAATTGCGTCATCAGTTTCAGATCTTTCTGATCTCAAATGTTTCGCTTACAGGATTAGCCAAATATTCATCGGCGATTTTCTTGGCTGCTTCCTGCCCCTCTGCCTCCGAGCCGCTAAACTCTAGCTCGTAGCGTTTAGAGACAACGACCCCTTTTAATGCGCGAAAGCCGAGGCGACCTAATGTTTCATGGATCGCTCGGCCTTCGGGGTCTAAAACTTCGCGTTTTAGTTGGACGATAATTTCAAATTTCATAGAGTTTTTAACTATTCCTCCTGGCTAAAAAAGCTGGCACCTAAATACTCCCGATTCATTTTTGCGATAAAGTTAGCTGAAATTTCTTTTGGGCAAGCGGCCTCGCACTCATATTGATTAGTGCAGTTTCCGAAGCCTTCCTTGTCCATTTGGTTGACCATGTTGAGCACTCGGCGCGTTTTTTCAGGCTGTCCTTGCGGCAATAGTGCGAGATGGGAAACTTTAGCTGAGACGAAAAGCATTGCTGAGGAATTTTTGCAGGCGGCGACACATGCTCCGCAGCCAATACAAGCTGCGGCATCCATTGCCAGGTCGGCATTATGTTTTGGGATAGGGATACAATTTGCATCCTGAGCTCCCCCGGTATTCACAGAAACGAAACCGCCGGCTTGTATTATGCGATCGAAGGCACCTCGGTCAACAATAAGATCTTTGAGAACCGGGAAAGCCTTAGCACGCCAAGGTTCGATGAAGATGTCGTCGCCGTCTTTAAACTTGCGCATATGCAGCTGACAAGCGGTTGTGCCTTGCTCTGGTCCGTGCGGCTGACCGTTGATTACCATGGAGCAAGACCCGCAAATTCCCTCACGGCAGTCGTGGTCGAAAGCGATTGGATCTTCGCCTTTTTGCGCCAAATCTTCATTTAAAACGTCCAGCATTTCGAGAAATGACATATCAGGACTCGCCTGCTTCACGTCATAACTAGTCATTTTTCCCTGAGCTTTTGGACTTTTCTGACGCCAGACGTGCAGTTTAAGTTTCATTTGTAGCTCCTTGTCGCCAGTTTGACGTTTTCAAACTCGAGTTGCTCTTTGTGTCTCGCAGGGATTGCTGTGTCGCCTTTGTATTCCCAAACAGCTGCGTGCGCGAAATTTTCGTCATCGCGCTTTGCTTCGCCGTCTTCAGTTTGGTGCTCTTCACGGAAGTGGCCACCGCAGGATTCTTCGCGCGCTAGCGCGTCACGGCACATAAGCTCACCAAACTCCATGAAATCTGCGACCCTACCCGCTCTTTCAAGTTCTTGGTTGAGTTCAGATCCAGTGCCGTTGATTTTAAGATTCTTCCAGAACTCTTCTCTCAGAGCTGGAATTTGGCTGATTGCTTTCTCTAGGCCAGCTTTGTTACGAGCCATTCCGCAACGGTCCCATATGATTTTGCCAAGCTCGCGGTGGAAGGTATCGACCGTTTTTTTGCCTTTGATATTGATAAACTGATTGAGACGGTCGGTCGCTTCGGTCTCTGCCTTCTTGAATTCAGAAGTATCCGTCGCAATCGATGTGCGCGGCAGATCGGCAAGGTAGCCGCTGAGCGTCGAGGGTACTACGAAATAGCCATCCGCGAGGCCTTGCATAAGTGCGCTCGCTCCCAAGCGGTTCGCACCATGATCGGAAAAGTTTGCTTCACCGAGAACGAAAAGACCTGGAATTGTGCTCATTAAGTTGTAGTCGACCCAAAGACCACCCATGGTGTAATGCACCGCAGGGAAGATGCGCATCGGCATTTCATAGGGATTTTCAGCAGTGATTTTCTGGTACATATGAAAAAGGTTGCCGTACCGTTCTTGAATGGTGTGTTTTCCTAAGCGTTTAATTGAATCTCTAAAATCCAAATAAACACCGAGACCGGTGTCGCCGACGCCGCGGCCGTCATCGCAGGCTTCTTTCGCCGCGCGAGACGCAATATCTCGCGGAGCAAGGTTACCGTAGCTTGGATATTTTCGCTCAAGATAGTAGTCGCGTTCTGCGTCAGGGATCTGCGACGGCGCGCGTTTATCGCCCTTGTTTTTAGGGGCCCAAACGCGTCCGTCATTTCGAAGAGACTCAGACATCAACGTAAGTTTTGATTGGTAGTCACCGCTCACAGGAATACAAGTCGGGTGAATCTGGGTAAAGCAAGGATTCGCAAATCCAGCGCCTTTCTTATAAGCGCGGTAAGCAGCGGTGACGTTCGAACCTTTTGCATTTGTCGAGAGGTAGAAAACGTTTCCGTATCCACCAGTCGCCATTAATACGGCATGACCCGCATGGCGCGTGATTTCTCCAGTTGCGAGGTCGCGCACGATGATGCCGGCAGCCCGGCCGTTATCGACCACGAGTTCTAACATCTCCGCACGGGTGTACATCTTCACGCGGCCGAGGCCGATCTGTCGCTCAAGGGCTTGATAGGCGCCGATTAGAAGCTGCTGACCTGTTTGACCTTTGGCATAAAAAGTTCGTGAAACCTGGGCACCACCGAAGGAGCGGTTATCTAAAAGACCACCGTATTCGCGAGCAAACGGCACACCTTGCGCAACGCACTGATCGATGATGTTTACTGATACTTCAGCTAAACGGTGCACGTTTGCTTCACGAGAGCGAAAGTCACCGCCTTTCACCGTATCGTAGAAAAGTCGGTGCACACTGTCGCCGTCACCTTGGTAATTTTTTGCTGCGTTGATACCACCCTGCGCCGCAATACTGTGCGCGCGGCGCGGACTATCTTGAAAGCAAAAGCAGCTAACATTGTAGCCTAGCTCTGCAAGTGTCGCAGCAGCCGATGCGCCCGCTAAGCCACTGCCAACGACGATGACGTCATATTTCCGCTTGTTTGCTGGGTTCACTAGCTTCAAATCGAACTTGTGATTATTCCATTTTTCTTCGATTGGGCCCGAAGGAATTTTGGCATCCAGTTTCATCTTAAATCCTTTCAGATCTTCATAGAATCAGCGCGTCACAAAACCGGTCATTACCGCTACAGGAATAGTTATAAATCCAAGGGCTAGAACAGTCCCCAGTGCTGGACCTAGACACCTAAATAGTTTGTTGTATTTTGGATTGTTGATACCAAGAGTCTGGAAAACACTGGAAATGCCGTGCGATAAATGCATGCCGAGAAGAACTGTAGCGATGATATAGAACGCGGAGATTGCTGGGCTACTAAATCCAATAATCAGCATGTCATAGACTTCGTAAGGACCGAGTGCCGCAATTTCCGCGTCTGTTGTTCGCCAGGTGAAATGCAGTAGGTGATAAACAATGTAAGCAAGAAGGGTAAGGCCCGAGAGCACCATCGTCCGCGAGGCTAAAGTTGCACGGCGGTATGTCTTCTTTGCATAGCCAACTGGTCTTGCAGCTTTATTCGCAAGATTTAGCTTTATGGTAAATCCTATGTGCGCTACCGCCATACCCACCAAACCAATTCTAAGAGCCCAGAGAATTGCGGGGAATTTTCGCAAGCCTTCTGCGTATTCGGCAAGTGCTTCGCGGCCAACGAAAATCAGTAAATTGCCGGATAAGTGGGCAATAATAAAGCCGACGAGGCCGAGTCCTGTGACCGCGACTATCAACTTTCCACCAATAGAGGAATTCAGCGTCCGCTTGAACCAACTCATAGCAGCCTCTTAGTAATGTGTACAACAACAACGCGCCAAACGTTTGGTTAACTATGTATCATATCAGAGAAACTTTTCATTGTTGAATTTGAGACGGTCCAACAATGACTGCACGATAAGCATTATTCGTGAACACTTTTTTTGCAACTTTTTGCACTTCCGCTGCCGTGACTCGTTTAATGCGGTCTGGGTATGATTTAAAATCGTCAAACCCGTAGCCATAGAGTTCCATCAGAGCCATCGTGCTGGCCTGAGAATCGCATTTCTGAAGTCCCATCGCATGGGACCCAACGATGTAGTTTACCGACCGTTTCAATTCGATTGCTTCGGGTGGATGATCCACGATCTTTTGAATTTCTTCTAAAAGTCTTTTGAGTGCTAATTCAGATTTTGCCGGAGCACAGGCGATGTAGGCGCCGACGATTCCACTCTCACAACCATATGAAATAATAGGACTAACTGTGTATGCGAAGCTTTCCTTATCTCGGAGTTCGCGGAACAATCGTCCACCGTGACCTCCCAAAACATTAATCAAAACATCCAGTGCAGGGCGATCGGAATGACCCCAGGTCATGCCTTGGAAGCCGATTGCAATATGACTTTGCTCGCGCTCCATGACGAGGCGTTCGACTTTCACATCCTTAATATCGAGAGGCGCCATCTCCGGCTTATTTGGTTTTGACTGCTTCTTATCGGCAAGCTGCGAGAGAAATGGCTCTAAAATAGAATGGGTCGTCGCGTGATCAAACGGCGACACAACACTAAACACCCAGTCGCGTCCTAAGGCGTAGTTTTGATAGAACTGCATCAGCGACGCAGGCGTAATATCTTGAACTGTTTCTTCAAGACCAGCAACCGGCCAACTGTAAGAACGGTCGCCGTACATCAGTTCTTGCAAACGGCGAAAGCACACAGAAGACGGCGAGTCTTTTGCGCGAATTAAAGCCTGCAAAATCTCTCTTTTTAACGAGTCAAACTGCTCTTCAGGGAATACCGGCTCAAGCAAAGATTTAATAACCATCGGAAGAAAAATCTGGAAGTCATCGATCGCACACTGTGCGTGAATGCCAAAAGAATCCTTACCCGAAAAACCTTCAACTGACGCGCCATGCGCTTCGACGGTTCCAACAAACTCATCAAAGTTCATACTCTTCGTAGCTGTGGCAAGCATGCCAGCTAAGAAATTATAGACTCCAGCCTGCTTGCGCTCCTCTTCGCGAATACCGCCGCGCGATGCACCGACTAAAGTAAACAGCGGTATATTCGCGTTTTGTTTGGTGAGCAGCGTGATGTTGTCTGCGATTTTAAACTTTTCAACCGCTTGGTTCTCTTGCGCCTTCCCTTCGAGGATTTCACCTAGGTGAATTGGCAAATGCATCAGTTTCTGATTTACAAAAACACCATCTAAATCTGAGGTTTTAAGCTCGGAATCATCATGAACAAGAACAACGATCCTAGCATTTTCAAGATTCAACCAACGCTTCGCTGCGCCATGAATTTCCGAACGAGAGATGTCTTCCATCATCGCCATCGACACCGCATCAAAATGCATACGGAGTTTTGTCTTAAGCCCAAATCCAATACTGCGCGCCTGACCATCGACGGTTTCATCGCGGTAAATGCGGTCGACACGCAGCGTCGCTCTTGCGCGCGCCAACTCTTCTTCTGTGATAGGCTTATCGGTTAGGAATATCGTTAATTCGTCTTCGATCGCACGCAGCGTCGCCACCAAATCTTTTTCTTCAAGGAGTGCACTAAATTCAAAGATGCCGCCAAAGACTGGCGAGAATACCGACGAACCAATCGAAGATACTAGTCCCAACTCATCACGAAGACGTCTTGTTAAACGCCCCATTTCGCCTGTTCCGAGGGCAAATGAAGCGATATCAAGCGCCATTGTGTCCGGATGCTCTAGGTACGGTGCGGGAAAAACAATCTCAAGTCTCGTCTGCTTAAAGTCACCTTTAAGCACCGAAACTTTCTTATCACCTTTATTTTCTACATTTGGCTTTCTGTTGTCGTAGATCTCAAGCGGGTTAAATAAAAATGGCAACTGAGCTTTTTCTAGCCCACCAAATGTTTTGCTAATGAGGTCAAGCATGTCTTGTTCGTGGAATTTCCCAACAACAATGATGCGCATGTTGTTCGGCACGTACCATTTTTTATAGTAGTTATAGACCTGGTCTCTCGTAAAGTCCGAGACAGATTGCGAGCTACCAATGATCGGAAGTGCTGCTTGGGTGTCATGGAATGCAAGTTCGAAAACCCGCCGGCCAATTTTACTTCCTGGACTATCATTAGAACGGCGAATTTCTTCTAAAATAACTTCTTTTTCACGAGAAAATTCAGTCGCGTCGATATTGCTGTTGGCAACCGCTTCAAACAATAAGTCGAGGCCGTCATGGGCGTGATCACTATTTAGAGTTAGGTAGTAAACTGTGTTATCAAACGTTGTATAGGCATTGATCTCCCCACCGCACATCTCGACAGTGGAGGCTATTTCTCCGGGCCCGTACTTCTTTGTGCCCTTGAAAAGCATGTGCTCAAGATAATGCGACATGCCTCGTTCGGCGTCATTTTCATGGACAGAACCAACTCCAACCCAAACCTGCATGGTGACAGTATCTGAGAATGTTGTGTTCTTAAGTACGACCTCAACGCCATTTTCCAGAATATAATGATTCAATAGGTGCCTACTTCAACGTTACATGGCTATATCTAAAATCAGCGCGATAGACTGATGGGCTGCACTTTTCGAAAGATATGGACGATTCGCAGTATATGACAAAACGAAATTCTGACTCTGCAAACTTACGCCGCCACCTAACTGCTTGCGATCATCAGTCAACGACTGGCCGTACGAACCAGTGATTTTCAAATAATTTTGCATTTTCCCTGACAAAGATGCGATCGCCATTTTCTCAGGCTCGTCATCATTAACCGATGCGGGTGTTGCTGGTGCGAGGATATCGGTTGGAGGAAGTTCAAACTGACCAACGCGCTCCCTTTGGCGGACGTCAAAATTAGCGGTAATTTGCGGCCCAATATAGGCCGCGCCTAACTTTTGCGTTCTCGGCGCATAATCTTTTATTTTAGAGTTCGACATGTTTTCAATGGCGCCGCCCACTACGATTTGATTCGTAACGGGATAAGCAAAACCTAAATTTAATCCTGTCCCTTGAATCGAACCTTCTCGTCCTTGAATCTTCACATTCTGGATGGGTTTTGTGCTGACATACGTAGCTCCTGCGCCTGCCGTACCTTTGCCCACGGCGTGGCTAAATGCAACGACGCCTCTTTTTTCAAGTGGTGAATCAAACCGCGACGCATCCGGATTTACATTGTCGCTGTATTTAAATTTATCGATGAAACTCGTATAGGACACCCCTGCGGCGATCGCCGACGTTTTGGTGTCAACGATCGAAGCTTGATAATAATCTCTGCCTTCAACTGGCCAGTGGTATCCTGCCGCGACCGAATAAGCTTTCTGTGTACCCAACAAAGCTGGGTTTGCTCTAATCGCCGAATGCGGATCGTTCGACGCATAACCGCCATTATTCATCGCTGCACTAAATGCCGAGTTGGATTCATATTCGTCAGGAATGTGGGTGACAACAGACTCCGCTGCCAAAGCTCCGGTTGAGGACGCAATAAGAGAGATGAGGAAGATCCAGGCGAACATGTAAGTCTCCAGTCTTTGAGTCCCGAACTTCTGGGAACTGCTATTGTAGCGATAAAATATGTTATCAAACTAAGAAGGAAGTCGTGCCATAAAAATGACGCAGAGATCCAGGGACATGGAAGATGTCCCTGCGAGGATTTTGATCAGGCTTAAGCTTTAACGGCCTGTGGTGCTGCTGCTGGGGATTTTGTAAGAGCGGTGACGTTTGCTTTCAACACTTTGACGTTGGTGTTGTTTGCAATCTCGAGGGTGACGAAAGTGTCAGCAACAGATTTAACCTTACCGATGATTCCACCTGTGGTCACTACTTCATCGCCAGCCTTCATGTTGGTTAAAAGCTCATTCTGTTCTTTAGCTTTTCTCTGCTGCGGCTTGATAATGAGGAAATACATGATCATTAAAAAGACAGCTGGCATAACCAGCATCTCGACCAAAGAGGGTCCCTTTTCAGCTGCTTGAGCCGCTTCTTGTGCCATTGCAACTGGGAAAAAAGACAAAAAATCCATGTGAGTGCTCCTATAATCGTGTTCGGAGCGGACATTATATGAACAGTCTATATATGGCAAGACGATCAGACGGGCTGACGGTGAAGATGAGAAAACCCGGAATTCAGCTCAGCGAGCTGCCTCTGTTCCATGACGTTCATCTTACGAATGAGCGCGGTGCTAATCACCATATAAACTAAACCCGTGGCCTTACTTCCAGTAAGTAAACAGATCCCAACTCCATCCATAATTCGCGAAATATACTCAGGATTATTCAGATAGCGGTATGGTCCGGCGTTGACCGCACGCAGACCAGGCAATGCGATGCAACGCATACTCCAAAGTGTACCGAGGCTAGAGATCGCCCAGTACCGGAGTATGTGACCGGTCAAAATAAGAAAGAGGCCTAGAAGAAGCATTTCTTTAAAGATGCGTGGCGCGAGAATGCTCTGCTCAACCAAAGAGCATGGGAACACCAAAAGACAAATGAGGTAGTATTTTTTCAGTAGGTTAGTGCCGAGTTCCTCGCCTCCAGCCTTCTTTAAAATCTTATAATTACCAATAGAAATTCGCCGCTCAGCGAAGCGGTTCAATAGGTAGGCACTGGCGACGATTAAGCTAAATATTATAGTTGGTTGCAAATATTCCTCTTCTTAGAGACGAACACTGGCTTTCAAATTTGGTTATTTGATTAATAACCTTATATTACCCAAATCCCCCGACAATTGCACTCGCTTATCGAAAGGGGGGTTACCTATTGCTCTAAGAAGCGATTTTTGGCAGTTTGGGCCCACACGCGAAACCCCTTTCGGAATGAACCATGCTGGATTTAACGTCACTTAATTCCGAGCAGTATGCTGCAGCGACATCTATCGATGGGCCTCTGATGGTACTTGCGGGCGCCGGTACAGGTAAGACTCGGGTGATCACTTACCGCATTGCGTACATGCTTAACTGCGGCATTCAGCCCGAACAGATCGTTGCTCTGTCGTTTACCAATAAAGCCTCCAAAGAAATGACCGAACGCGTGAAAGAGCTTGTTGGAGCGCGCGCAAAAAAAGTCTGGCTCGGTACGTTCCACAGCTTTTGTCTCTCAATTTTGCGCCGTTTCCCCGCAGAAGCAGGGCTCAGTCCGCGTTTTTCGATCGCTGATATGGGCGACCAGGTTGACTTGGTGCGCAAGGCTTTGGAAGAGAATAAATGGAATGGGCTCTACCAAGCCGAACAGCTGCACTCGCAGATTAGCGCGGCAAAAAACAATCTTTTATCTCCGGAAGACATCGCGAATGGAAGTCACCATATTCCAGATACCACCGACATTTCAGTCCTCGCGGCTGTCTATAATCTCTACGAGCGGCAGCTTCTTTTAAATAGGGTCATCGATTTTGACGACTGTATTTACAAGACTGTTCGCCTGCTAAAAAACAATCCTCTGATCCAAGAACGCCTTGAAAAAGAATACCAGTATTTGATGGTTGATGAGTTTCAAGACACCAACTCGGCGCAGTTGGCAATCATGGAAATGATTGGGGGCCGTCACAAGAACGTCTGTGTGGTCGGCGACGATGATCAATCAATTTATAGCTGGCGCGGTGCCATGTACGAAATCCTCGAGAAATTCGAGGAAACATTCTCCGGCACTAAGATGATTAAGTTGGAACAAAACTACCGCTGTTCTAACGTGATCTTAAGTGCAGCTAACAAAGTTATTACCAATAATACCCGCAGAAAAGACAAAGTCCTTTGGAGTGAAAGCAAAGAAAACTCTCCGATTGAAATTCTCAACTGCGAGGATGACGGGAAAGAATCGGCGTTCGTAACGGAAAAATGCTTGTCTTTGATGGGCGCTGGTTCTGCGCCGAAGGACATCGCTGTTCTCTACCGTGCAAATAATTTGGCACGACATATCGAACTAGGCTTAAAAGAAGCGCGCATTCCCTATAAAACATACGGTGGACAAAGTTTCTTTGAGCGCAAAGAAGTAAAAGACTTTATTTCCTATCTGCGCCTCGTGTTAAATCCCAGTGATCATATGGCGCTTTGGCGGATAATCAATACTCCAAACCGCGGCATCGGACTTAAAACACTAGAAAAGATCGAGGAATACGCCCATAAATTGAAAAAACCACCGAGCACGGTCCTTACAGATCCAGAGCTCCTCGCCACGGTTCGGACAGATGCGGTGCAAGGTTTTGCCGATTTGATCGAAAGTTACCGAGCAATGCCCCTAAATTCAGCGGCAGATGCCGAGGAACTTTGCAGAAAAATCCTCAAAACTAGCGGCATGGAAAACGAGATCAGAGCAAAATCTGATAACGCAGCAGTGCGCGAACGCAAACTGGAAAATCTACGCGGCCTCCCCAATTGGATCAGCACTATCGTCGGCGACCATATTGCGAATCACGGATACGTCGATTATCAAGCGCTTTTAGACTCTCTTTCACTCGACAACGACAAGAAAGAAGATCAGAAGGGCGAGAAAAACCACGTGTCGCTTATGACGATTCACGCAGCAAAAGGCCTAGAATTCCTCCATGTTTTTGTTGTTGGCGTTGAAGAAGATATTCTACCGCACAAAAACAGCGTTGCGATTCCAGCTTCTGTTTGTGAGGAACGCCGCCTATTTTACGTTGCTTTGACGCGCGCCAAGATCAATGTTTACCTAAGTTGGTGCCTCGAAAGAAAAGTCGCTAATCAAAAACTTTACAAAAGACCATCGCGATTTATCGAAGAGCTTCCGAAAGAAACCTATCTTGCGGGACAAGAACTGCAGCGTGCGAAAGCTACGACAACCGAAGGACGCAAGGAAAAAACCGTAGCGCGCCTTGGTCAATTACGTGCGCTGTTAAAACCAACCTAATTTATTTTTTGATAACTTCTGCATCGAGCATACCGCGGCTGTCGACGTAGGTTCGCAATTTCTCGAGAATGCGAGCTTCTAATTGGCGAGCCCTCTCGCGCGAAATGCCGTATTTATCGCCAATTTCTTGCAGCGTAAGAGGCGTCTCAGCAACTAAACGCGCATCGAAAATATCTACATCGCGGCCTTTCAGAGATTTGCGAAAATCCTCTATGTGTTCTGCAAAAATCGCCCGCGTTTCTTCATTCGCCAGCATATCGTCTACGGCTTCGTGATCATCTGCGAGCATAGCTCCACGCGTTGGACCATCAGCATCGTCACCAAGTGGTGCGTCCAGAGAGAGGTCCGGAGCTGCTAATCTTGCCTGCATTTCCAGAACATCTTTTTCACGAACATCTAAGATCTCTGCGATCATCTTGGTATCGATTTCATCGTATTCCTGCAGCAGCTTGCGGGCTGTTTTCTCGAGATTATAATAAAGTTTGCGCTGATCAGCCGTCGTCCCAATGCGAACTTGGCTCTTATTATCCATGATGTGTTTAAGAATATAGGCTCTAATCCACCAAGCAGCGTAACTCGAGAGTTTGACGCCTTTATAAGGATTAAATTTTTTGACGGCCTGCATGAGACCGTAATTTCCTTCCTGGATCAGATCTAAAAGATTAATCTGAGCTTGGCGGAAGTCATTGGCTATTTTAACGACGAGTCTTAGGTTTGAGGTCACAAGCCGGTGTGCGGCATTGACGTCACCTTCTTCGAATTGTTTTACCGCCAGTTCGTATTCGTCCTCTGGCTCTAGCAACGGATATTTCGCAATCTGCTGCAGATACAGCTGTAGCGGAGAAATAGTTGCTGGTTTTTGTTGCGAGGGTCGAATCGCTGGTAACTTAGTCACATTGGCCTACTTGAACGAATATTTTTTCTAATTTGCAAAAAAGATAAGGAAAACACGGTGTCAGGAATTGGAATCATAACAAATCCACATTCAAAATTAAATAAGCGAAACCCTCAGCGCACTGCGCTTTTAGGCTATATTTTAGGGGAGAAGGGTCGTTTAGAAGTTACTAGTAATCTCGAAGACTTAGGAAGAGTGGCGCGCGAGTTTAAATCTAAGGACATCAGTATTCTCGCAATTAATGGCGGTGATGGGACTATCTGTCGAACGCTTACAGCATTTATTCAGGTGTACGGCGAGACCCCGCTACCACGGGTTGCGCTTTTACGCGGCGGTACAATCAACGTGCTTGCGAACAACCTTGGCATCGCGGGCTCACCCGAGCAGGTTTTGTACCGCTTGGTCGAAGTTTATAGCAACGAAGAAAAAGATTTTGGAACACAGGTGCTGACAACGATCGAAGTCGAAGGCACTTACGGTTTTCTTTTTGGTAACGGTGCCGCTGCTAGTTTTCTGAAGGAATACTATAAGCGCAAGTCTGGACCAGTCGGTGCATTGTTTTGGGCGATCGCCGTTTGGTTTTCAGGACTCTGGAACGGCGAATTGTACCGGTCGGTAATTTCTGAACAGGTCCAAGAACTATTTCCATTTGGTTCGCCATCAATCACCCACAGCTCTCTTGCGGTCTTTGTTTCGACCCTTAAAAAAATGCCTCTTAGCTATCCGCTGTTTCAATCGGTACAGCTCGGAAGCGATGAATTTCAATGCGTGAGTTTCACACTGTCTGCAAAAGATGCAGTTTGGAAACTGCCCTGGACCATGGTAAAACTGCATCAGCAAAATAACGCCAACAAAATGTCATTTACAACCTCAGCCATGAAAATTGAAGCTGAGGGTCAAAGTTTTGAGTACACGCTTGATGGTGAGCTATACACCTCAACTTCGAAAGCATTGGAAATCAGGACGGGCCCAAAAATTGAATTCATTCGCATTTAACCAGATTCAAATTGAAAACTACCGAAAAGAGGAGCTCTCGAAGGTGGACGGGCGCAGCGATCAAACAAAAAAACCTAGAACCAATGCTTTACCTCCACCATCACCTGCAGAAGTTGGAGCTGCTCTAAAAATCTCGACTCTTACGATTGAATGGCTCGCTGGTGATGGCTCAGACCGCTGTTACTACCGTATTAATTCACCGGAACTTGGCGCATCCTATGTCCTAATGCAGCTTTCTGGGCAAGATGCCAAAGCCCTGGCGGAGAATGGGTACGACTGGATCAAGATCGCCGACCTTCTTACTGAGCAAAAGATTTCTGTCCCACGAGTGATCGCGTCGATGCCTCAACATGCAGCACTGATTATCGAAGACTACGGCGATCAGATGCTTGAGAACATCGTCTTTGGCCTCGCAGCTGAGCAGAATTCCAGCACGATCATGGTTCACTACAAATCCTGCTTCGATATGCTGGCGCATTTTCTTAGAGTTCCTCAGGACAAGAACGCGACTTGGTGCAGTCGGGCCTTTGACAAGGAACGCTTTGAATGGGAACTGAACTTCTTCGCCGATAAATATTTAAAAGCGGCACTGTCTGTTGAATTTAATGGCGCACAGGCGGAGCAGTTTAAAAAAGAAGTCGGATTACTGAGTTCTTTTTTAGCAAGGTACTCCAATTATTTCGTGCACCGCGACTTCCATAGCCGAAACATTATGGTGCAAAACGGTAAGCTCGCGGTTATTGACTTTCAAGATGCTCGCCTCGGGCCACCGTCCTATGACCTCGTAAGTTTATGCTTTGATTCATACGTACCGTTCAGTGCTGGCCTTAGAGGCTCCTTGATGGAAGAGGGTTTGAAGCGCTTTAGCGAACTTGTACCAAAGAGTACAGTCACTGAGGTGCGCGACACCTGGAAACCGATGCTGATCCAACGGCAGCTGAAAGCGATTGGTAGCTTCGGATTCCTTACTATCGACAAAAAACGCGGCGACTATTTGAAATATGTTGCCCCGGCCGTAGCAACGTTGACTGGTGCTAATGTTCATGATGGCCGTTGGCCGTTCATTTCCTCAGAAATTCCAAAAATGATCGAAGCGGCGTTGGTTAAAGAACATGGTTAAAACACCTGGGACACCCAGTGTGAAGGGGATGGTTTTAGCTGCTGGACTTGGAACCCGCCTTCGGCCGATTACCGACGAATACCCAAAACCACTCGTACCAATGTTCGGTGTTAATCCGCTCGCACTTGCTATCCATCAACTGAGGTCAGCCGGTATCGACCAAATTGCAGTCAACACCCACTATCAAGCAGACAAGATCGAGCACTACCTAAAACACTCCGGTAGTGCCGGCATCAAAATCTCTCATGAACCAACCATTCTCGGAACAGGTGGTGCATACAATCCGCTGCGCGGTTGGTTGGAGGATTCTCATCTCGCAGTGATCAACGGCGATATCGTTTCTACAATGGATGTCAGCAGAATATTAAGTGCGCACCTCGCAAGCGGTGCTTTGGCGACAATGGTCCTTCTTCCGAATGTAATTCCAGGTGAAAACGGGGTTTCCCACCACGATGGTTTGATCTCAGGCATTGGTAAATTTGGAAAAAAGAGTCAGAAAGAAGGTAATTTCGCCTGTATGCAGGTTCTTTCACCGAAGTTTTTCGACCATCTGCCGACGGAAGGTGTCTTCGACATCATTACGACCGCCTACAAAGCTCTAATTAACGCAGGACTACCGGTCGGGGCCTTTGAATTTTCTGGTATGTGGCACGACATTCGCTCGCCTAAATATTACTTCGCAGCACTAATCGATATGGCCGCGCGCTGGCAAAATACAGAACTCGCAAACATCCGTCATGCTGTCACCGACCTCGGGATTTCGTTTGAAAGATCACCACACGTTAGCGTTTCAGGTGGGGGGGCATTAGTTGTCAGGGGGGCTTTGGTCGATCCGAAAGCTGTGCTAGGAAAGAATACCTTCATTGAATTCGGAGCCACAGTTGAAGCGGACGCTTACATCGAAAACAGCCTTGTTCTCAGCGGTGCAACTGTAAAAAAAGGTGACTTGGTAAAAAATAAAATTTTAGGAAAAAGCTTTGCCATAGACATCGCCTGATCATACCCACGAGTACCTTGTTCACCTATACAACATGACTAGACACATCGCCTATACAGATCCGAAATAGGGATTTTTATGGGGATTTTTTACGTGCGGATGACTAGGGAGATTGGGGGGGGTAAAGAAAGCATCTGGCCTTGTAAAATCCGACATCTGTTTACATCTGAGTGAGCCTTCGTGTTTTCTGGCCTGAGAACACTTGGGGACACCTGTTTGCAAATCCGGTCAATCTTTCAAGGCACTGTTACTTTCGTTGGTCTCGATCTAGAAAGTCAGCCTGTCTTTTGCTGTCGATCAGATGTTTGAAACCTACCTCAGACATTCAGTCACATTTAAAAAACAGTTTTCTCTAAATAGGACTTGGTGAACTTCTGATGGTATCTGGCACTATGATCAGTTGTTAGATTGCTGCCGCTAAGCCGCTGCTAAGAACGTTAGAGATTGATGCAAATGAGTTAACATTGAGTTTAGATGTTACTTGAGAAACTTTCATTGATTTTGCTTTGTTTACCAAAGATTTAGACGCTTTTTTGCTGGTTTCGAGAGCTGATTTAGAGACTTTTGCGATGCTGGTTTTGATTGTGTTAACTGCCGCTGTTGCTGATCCTGATGGTACGTAATAAACAGCTGAACCCGCTGCGAGGATATCTGGGTTGTCGATTTTATCGTTGTGACGCCATAGTGAGCGCCATGCTTTGCTGCTGCCGTAGATGCGTTGTGCGATTGTTGCTAGTGTGTCACCTGGTTGAACGTTTTCAGTGCCGCGTTGTGCTGATTCGTAAGCTGTTGCAAATGAGACCGCGCTCTCGTCGAGAGTGTAATAAACCAGATCACCTGGATAAATACGGCTCGGGTTTGACAATCCGCTTAGTGTGGCCAGTTCATTCCAACGGCCTGTTGTTCCATAGATTTTTTGTGAGATTTTGCCAAGGGTGTCACCTGCTTCTACGATGTAACCCATTTTCGATCCGACTTCTGGTAGTCCCGGAGCTGCCGGAGAACCGCCTGGTTGGAAAGGCATTGGGCTTGCGCTTGGTTCGGTGCTTGCTGCTGGTGGTGGTGGTGTTGCTGCCATCGCCGCTGGGTCGCTAGCTGCTGCATCTTGTTGTAATGGAGCTTCACCTTCACCGGTGTCAGCTGTTTGTTGGCCGTTCATTTCTTGGATGATCTCTTGAAGATCGTTCTCAGTTGCGTTGCCTTCTGCTTCCGCAGAATTTTCGCCTTCGGCGTTTTCTGCGTTCTCTTCACCTTGGCCTTCTTGGCCCTGAGCTTCTTCACCTTGGTTGGTTTGTTCGCCTTCTTCACCTTGGGCGTTTTCGCCCTCCCCTGATGCCTCGTTGCCTTGCTCGGAAACCTCTAGCCCCTCTTCGCCTTGCTGCTGACTGGAACACCCAGGCAGATGCAGACCGAAAAGTAGGGCTAGTGCCGAAACGCCGAGCAGGCGCCTCACTCTAAACCTCATTCGAATCCTCCTAAAAAATTAAATTTGCCACTACGTTCAACCTTCGGTTGGACGCAATAACTCCTTTAATTATTACAATCGGATTATTAGGCAGCCGCAAGGGGCAAACATTTCCAGAAAGAACAGGTGCAAAATGCCTGTTAGACACCCGTGTACAGGCATAAGTCTAATAGCACCGTATTTTTCCAATTCTTTCCACTACTAAAGGGATGATCAGTGTTAACTGTATATACATATTTTCCTGTCTATACTGGTCTCTAAGCCACTGGAATCATCCAAAAAATATTTTAAATCGCGAGGCACAGTTATTGCTTTTCTACCCTCGTTGAACCGGAATCTGAAAGCGCGGGTGGAATATGGGATCGTCTTTAACTGCAACTGTCATCGCTGCCTCACTTATCGTTCTTGTAGCAATCCTCGGTGCTCGATACGAGTATCTGAAACGCAGCTACTACTTCGGTGTAAATATTTGGTCGACTTGGTTGCCTGTTCTCGCAACTGCGATCTACATGAGTCTGCTCGCTGTAAATCTTCTTAGTGAACAAGGCCAATTGCCGGCTGCGCTGGATTTAGGAAAGTTTTTTACCACACTTGAACTGACCGTACTCTTTGTTGTCGGTCCGCTTTTCATGACAAAAATCGGTTTTCTTATCGCTTTCGCAACACTCAGCTTTACCATTGAACGTTTTGTTAGTTCTGGCATCACGGCGAGTTCGTCTGGCTGTCTTTACTTGTTTACGAGTGCAGTCACGTTCGTAGCACTTCTAGGCGACAAAATGCCTTGGCTCTCAAAGCGCTTTTCAAACGGTACAGCGCAGAAGATCAGGGACATCCTAGTCGTTGGTATGGGCATCGCATCGTTGGGCCTTATGACCGCAGCATTCACCAAAATTCCATCGTTTCAAAAGTGGGTGATGCAAGTCATGAGTATCGATATCCCGAAAGTTGTTATTTTGTTCCTTTTAATCGGGATTTTTATCGGTTGGCTAAGTGTTGTTCTTGGCTTCACTAGAAACGTGACATTACCTCTAATGAGTCTGCCGACTCTTTTCGTTCTAGCTTTCGTAACTGGATGGCCTTCCTATCTACTGATCATTCCGTTTTCCGTTTGCTTGGCCCTTGCTCTTTCTACCGCAGATAGACGCAATACCGGACGTCAGCGTAGCACCGGTCCAGGTATAACAACGTTCGTAACCAGATAACTGAATTCGCTGAATTCCCTGAAACTAGGGCAAAAACCACATTTTTCCAAAGAAGAACCTTGTTCGCATATTTGACGAACCATTCCTGAACGCGCTATTATAAAAATACGCAGTGGGAAAAAGTGGGGGAAAGTGGGAAGGTCTAACCGACTCGCTCTTAACAACACTCTGCTGCTTACCATCATACCAAATCATCCCAACTTCCAAAACTATTCAGCCGGTGCAGTAATGTTTCAGGGAAAGTTTGAACATTCTGTTGATGACAAGGGTCGCTTAGCGGTCCCGGCTTCGTTTCGTAAGAAACTCCAAGGCGAAATTAGTCCAGGTCAAGATTCAGAGGACATCTCAGTTTTCGTGACGATCTCTGATCAGTGCCTTGCAGCATATACAGCAAGTGAATGGGCGCTTAAAATCGCTCAAATTTCTAAATTAAATCAGTTTGACCCAAAAGTTATGGCCTTCAAAAGAATCTTTATTGGCTGCGCTCAAGAGTGCCAAATCGACAAAGCTGGCCGGATTCTTCTTCCCGCAGACCTGCGTAAAGATGTAAGAATCGCTCGTGACTGCGTTGTGGTCGGACAGATTGAGAAGTTTGAAATCTGGTCCGCCGAGCGTTGGTCTGAATCGTTCAACCAGCTTTCTGACCAAGTAGCATCTGTTTATGCTTCGTTGGCGGAATTCGGCATCCAGATCTGAGAAAAAAATTGAGCTTTAAACATATATCCGTGCTGCTTGATGAAACCATTCAGGGCCTTCAATTAAAGGAAGGCATGGTCGCAGTAGATTGCACAGTCGGGCTTGGCGGTCATACTGAGCACCTCCTGCAACAAGTCGGCACTACTGGGAAGGTCATTGGTATCGACCAAGACATGAACGCTCTCAACATCGCACGCTCCAGATTGGCGGTAGATGTGGATAGCGGCCGGTTTAAGCCTGTACAGGGGCGTTTTTCCGAGTTCGAACGCATAGCAAAAGAGTGCGGCGTGTTTGGCAAGATAAATGGTGTCCTTGCAGACATCGGTGTCTCCAGTATGCAGCTAGACGCGCCAGAGCGCGGATTCTCTTTCATGAGTGACGGTCCTCTGGACATGCGGATGGACCAAAGTACGGGGCAGACGGCGGCAAATGTCGTCAATACGCTCTCTGATGCTGAGCTAGCAAAGATCTTTTGGCAGTACGGTGAAGAGCCTAAATCCAGGATGATCGCTGCAAAGATTGTTAAGGCGAGAGACGAGAAGCCTTTTTCGCGCACCGGTGAATTTGCAGAGTTTGTGAAACGTGAGTTGCGTTACCCAAAGCCAAGCAAGAAGCACCCGGCGACAAAGATTTTTCAAGCCCTCCGGATCCATGTTAATGCTGAGCTTGAGGAGCTAAAAGCCTTACTTCTCAGCGCTTTTGAGGGTTTGGCGCCGGGCGGACGATTAGCGGTTATCTCATTTCACTCTCTTGAAGACCGGATCATCAAGCATGCAATGCAAGCATTGACGGCCCAACATCTTCAGCAGGCGATTCCAAGAGACTTGCCGGTGACCTCGATTCAGATGAATCAAATCGTTGGTGCCAAAGGTGTGATAGTGAAACCGTTTCCGATGGGACCGAGTGAAAAAGAACTCAGCGAGAATCCAAGATCCAGAAGCGCAAAACTTAGAGTGATAGAAAAACTTTAACATCTCAGGAATCCAACCATGGACAACAGAAGTACAAAAAAACGATTTTTCAAAAAATCACAACTCGCTGCACTGTTCATTTGCACGCTGTTCACGGCCTTCATCGTCGGCCGCATTCATATTTGCTTGAAAACAACTTTAACTGGTTACGAGATCGGCAAACTAAAAGGCCAAGAAGCTGAGCTCCTTGAGAAAAGAAGCTATTTGAAGATGCAGCATGCTAAACTAACAACTAAGCGCAGCTTACAACTCATGACTGATGTCGACACCGGAAAAGCAGATACCAAAGGGCGGTACGCGTCTCGTTGAAAAAGAAAGTTAAATCGAAACTAAAAGATATGGTCTCCCGGCAGAGAGTTTCTCAGCCGGGAGAATTCAATATGAACCGTTTTGCTTTCGTCCATTACCTGGTTGCCTTCGTTTTCGCAGCAGTTCTCCTTCGTGCCGGTATGCTGCACATGTTTCCGTCCCAGCAATCATCACTTTCCCGGATGGCTGACAATCAATACCAACGCACTATCGAACTATCACCGTACCGCGGTGCGATTCTCGACCGCCGCGGAGAACCACTTGCTATCAGTATCCGCAAACCTTCAGTCGCGGTAAACCCTCGCCTCTTCAACGCAAAGTCACCAGAAGCAGCGACTGTTGCTCGTATCCTGCAGATTCCTTTTAAACGCATCAAAGCTCTAACGAGCAAAAAGTCCTATTTTTCCTGGCTTTCTCGCCGGATTGACTTGCGTAAAGCCGAAGAAATTCAGGCTTTAAACATACCTGGAATCAACGTCATTGCTGAGCCATCGCGGTTTTATCCTACCGGCGAATCCGCAGCGCATTTGATCGGCTTTATCGGTTCGGACAATGCTGGACTAAGCGGTCTAGAAAAACAATTTGATAGCGATTTGAAAGGTCAAGCGTTCAAAGTGATCGCTACCAAGGATGCTAAGGGTCAGTTCATACTAAAAGAAACGCTCGGTGCAGCACCAGAGAAGAGCGGAAATAACCTCTACCTATCAATTGACCGCGTTATTCAAGAAATCGCTGAGTCGGAGCTTGAAGAAGGTATCAAAAACGCCAATGCGAAACGCGGCTTTGTTATCGTTTCAGATCCGCATACTGGAAAAGTTCTCGCCGTGGCCAACTACCCGGCATTCGATCCAAATTATCCAAAAGCACTTAAGATGGCTGATACGAAAAATGCGGCATTTCTCGATGTATTTGAACCAGGTTCGGTCACAAAGCCGTTTGTTATTGCGACTGCAATGGACCAGAAAAAAACGACCACCGGTGAGGTTCATGACTGTGAAAAAGGTGTGTTGAAAGTCGGGCGTGAGCGCATTCACGATACGCACCCTGCAGATAAGCTCACTACTGAAGAAACAATCATCAAATCAAGCAACATCTGTACCTACAAGATCGCTATGAAGATGGGTAAAGAGGCTACGCACAAATCAATCAATGACTTTGGATTTACCTCAAAAGAGCAAACCTTGGGTTTCCCTGGTCAGATGTTCGGCCGCCTAGCTCATCACAGCACCTGGAAAACCATTCGCTTCGCCAACGTCGCTTTCGGCCAAGGTTTCATGGTTACCGGTCTTGAAATGGTGCAGGCGATGGGCGCGCTCGCGAACGGCGGCAAGCTGATGAAACCAATGCTTGTGGAAAAGGTTGCTTCCTCCGACGGAAGCGTTGTAACGAACGGTACACCAACCATCGTCCGCCAAGTGATCTCACCAAAAACTGCACAAACCATGCGTAACATTCTAGAAAAAGTCGTACTCGACGGCACGGGTCGGAGGGCCGCGACCGCAGCGTTTTCAACCGCTGGTAAAACAGGTACGGCGCAAAAGGTCGATCCGGGAATCAAGGGCTACGCAAAAGACAAGTACATCGCGAGTTTCGTCGGATTCGCACCGGTCAAAGATCCCTATATCGTCATCTACGTTCAAGTTGATGAACCGCGCATAAAGCCTTATCATGGCGGTACCTGGGCAGCGCCAATATTCTCAAAAATTACCGATAGAACGTTAAAATACATGAATGTTGCGCCCGACAAGGTAAGCCCATTACCGACTGCATCTCAAACAAATGCAAAAGCTGGAACACATGAGCAACAATCCTCCACCCGTCTTTAATCTCCGCCTGCAAGATATCGAGCCGCTTCTTACTAAATATAAAATTCTGAAAAAAAGTATTCATACTAAGCCTCTGCAATCAGAGGCGGTCAGCTTTTCTACTGATTCGCGCAAAGTCGGTAAAACATGCGGTTTTATCGCCTATCAGGGTGTTGCTAGTGACGGCCATACCTACATAAAAACAGCGGTCGCGGTTAACGCTGCCTTCATCGTTTGCGAAAAAGAACCTGAACCAGCTGGTCCAAAAAATATCCCGGTTTATGTCGTCACCTCTGGTAGAGCTGCCTGGAGTGTACTGACTGCCGCTGCATGCGGAAATCCACAAGAAAAGCTCCGTATGCTTGGAGTAACTGGCACCAACGGTAAAACTAGTACCGCTTGGATGACAAGACAGCTTCTGCACGCCGTTGGCGAAAAAACCGTAATGATCGGTACAATCGGTGCTTGGATCGGCGAAGTCTTTCACCCTACAAAGCATACGACACCGGATCCCGATTTTTTCTATCCGATACTTAAAAAAGCGGTCGCGGACGGCGCTACAACTTGCATCATGGAAGTCTCCTCACACGCCATCGCGCAAGAAAAACTAACGCCTGTGATGTTTGATGCGGCTGCTTTTACGAGTTTTTCTCGCGATCATCTTGATTTCCACAAGGACGAGGAAGACTACTGGCAGACAAAATGCCGGCTATTCGTTTCGATGACGAAGAACAACGGCTCGATGTTTTTCTGTTCAGGTCTGTCGCGGTTACCCGGACGCCTTAGTCATGGCAAACCCGTGA
Source organism: Pseudobacteriovorax antillogorgiicola (assembly GCA_945862295.1). Lineage (GTDB taxonomy): Bacteria > Bdellovibrionota_B > Oligoflexia > Oligoflexales > CAIYRB01 > CAMAXT01. Next base: position 373 of record CAMAXT010000011.1, on the reverse strand, counting down.
TCTATGGTCCGATGGCTGCCAAAGACAATTTAGACCCAAAGGTGCCGCGTCTTAAAATAGACGTCGCAAAAGAAAGTTTTGACGGTTCAAAAGTCGCATTTGTTTCAGGTAAGACCACTTACAGCGGAGATATTCCGTTTTTCGGTGCGCATGCTATAGAGAACTTCACGGCTGCCTTACTTCTGGGCTCGACGGTTTCGTCAAAAGTCTGGGACAACGCCCACTGGCAAAAGGTCAGTCAGGTGCCAGGACGATTAGAAAAAATTTCTGGAAAAGACGGAAAAGTCGCCTTTGTCGATTATGCTCACACACCTGACGCTCTTGAAAAAACACTCGTATTCCTGCAAAAATACCGCACTGGTGAGTTAGTCGT
>CAMAXT010000010.1 GCA_945862295.1 Pseudobacteriovorax antillogorgiicola | reverse complement strand
ACTCGTTATGGACTTGCCCGATTCTTGCCAGGATTTGTGGATTGCTAGCCAATCACGTTTTGCCAATGTTATGCCCTCCAAATAGGTCCCCGAGGGAATATTGACGTTGGATTAGGTTATGCGGAAGATGGTGGGATACCTGCGCTTACAATCGTCCACGGTCGATATTTTGATGTATGCGTTGATTTTCCTGCATTGTGTGCTGCGAGTCGCGCTCTGATGTTGCGTGTTAGGCCAACATAGTACTGTCGCGGCGATGTTTGGCTCTGCAAGATGTAAACGATTTGTGGTTTATTTTCTGTGTTGTCGTGCATTTTGAAACTATAGCGAGAAGTTCATGCTCGTAGAACTGACATCGCTAGTCATCAACCGTCAGATCGCATGGGAAGTTATGGATTGTTGGATGAAGGAGAGGGGAAAAATAGAGCAGAACGTCTATTTTTAGGGATTCAGAGGTGCTTCGATGCATCGGTCCGCCTTCGCCAAGGCTACGGCGGACAGCCTTCGCCAAAGCTACATCTGTCTCCTGGCGGAGCCAGCCGTAGCCTTGGCGAAGGCTGGTGGGCCTAGAGGGACTTGAACCCCCAACCAATCGGTTATGAGCCGACTGCTCTAACCATTGAGCTATAGGCCCTCTTAGTGCAGAGAGGCGGCAATGATACCAAGTTCGGTATCATTGCCAAGAATAAAAGGTCTCAGGATTCGATAAAAGCGCGCAACTTTTTGCTGCGTGATGGATGACGTAGCTTGCGGAGGGCTTTAGCTTCGATCTGACGGATACGCTCGCGGGTGACGTCGAAGTTTTGTCCGACTTCCTCGAGGGTGTGGTCGCTCTTTTCGCCGATTCCGAAACGCATGCGAAGAACTTTTTCTTCTCTTGGAGTCAAAGTCGCTAGGGCTTTGACCGTTTGTTCGGACAGTGAACCATTCATTACGGATTCAGAGGGTGTCCCTTGCGATTTGTCTTCGAGGAAATCACCAATATGGTTGTCTTCCTCTTCACCGATCGGCGTTTCTAGTGAAATTGGCTCGACGGCGATTTTTAGAACTTTACGAACTTTATCGACGCTCATTTCCATACGACCAGCGATTTCTTCTGGTGTCGGCTCTCTACCCATCTCTTGAATGAGGTAGCGGCTGGTACGGATGAGCTTATTGATGGTTTCAATCATATGCACAGGAATACGGATCGTACGGGCTTGGTCGGCAATAGCGCGGGTAATTGCCTGCCGGATCCACCAGGTTGCGTAGGTTGAGAATTTGTAACCGCGGCGGTATTCAAATTTTTCTACGGCCTTCATTAGACCAATGTTTCCTTCTTGAATCAAATCCAAGAACTGGAGACCGCGGTTGGTGTATTTTTTGGCAATAGACACAACTAGACGAAGGTTGGCTTCGACGAGTTCGCGTTTGGCGTTTTCTGCACGGCGTTGGATTTCTGCGAGGTCGGCGTAGGTAGTGGTGATGTCCTCATACGTTAGGCCAGACTCATTGACTGTGCGTTGAATTGTGTCATCAGCTGCTGAACAGTTACGAACAACACGCATCCATTCACGTTCAGATGCAGAACCGTACGGTTTATCTGGGTTCTTGCGAACGTGCTCAAGAAGAGTCGAACGGTCAGTGCCTAGACGCTTACTGTAATAGATCAAGTCCTGATCGGCTTCGCGGATAGCGTTGGCGTATTCTGCCATGGTCGCAATCGCGTAGGTCATCAGTTTGCGGTTGATGTTGAGGTCTCTGAAGGCTTCGTAAACAATTGTGCGAGCTTTCTCGACTTCCTCGAGATGCTTTTTCGCTGTGCTCTTCTTCTTGTTGAGCAGGTCGAAGGTATCAACAAGAGCAAGTGCCTTCTTCGTTGCCTTTTTCATCTTCTCTGAATGCACATGCTCATCTTTAGATGCTTCATCATCGTCAAAGCCTTTGATGAAACCTTTCATGCGCATTTCGTCAGCCGCGAATGAACGACCCGCGTTGATGATTGTGTCCATACCCATTTGCACCTTGAAAAGGCGCTCAAGCATACGGTTTTCTTCGTTTTCAATTTTCTTTGCGATCTCAACTTCGCCTTCTCGCGATAGGAGAGCTACGCTACCCATCTTGCGCAGGTAAATACGCACTGGATCGTTGCTTTTTCCAAGTGAGGTGTCGCTGACGACTTCTTTGGCTTCGACTTTTTCTTCAGCGTCGCTTTCTTCAGCCTCTTCAGCTGGTTCATCGGCGTCAGCTTCGACTTCGAGGATGATGTCATCGCCTTCTTCGCCTAGTTTTTTGGTACCGCCCGAAGAAGCACTGTCATTGATGTCGATGCCGGCATCAGAAAGAGCTGTAATAACGTCGTCAATAAGGTCAGGCTTTAGCTTGATTTTGGCTTTAGCGAGTGCTTTTTCGATTTCAGCAAACGTGAGTTCGCTTTTACCGGTGTCGGCGGCTTTAGCTAAGCTTTGTAGAACTTTGTCGATACCATTGACGTTGGCTAGCGCGCCTTTTGCAGTTGGTTTACCAGAGTTTTTGGTATCTACGGCTACAACATCGTCGTCATAGTCTTCGAAATTCTTTTTTGGTTTTTTAGCTTTAAGGTCGACCTTAGCTTTTTCTTTTCCCTTCTCTGCTTCTTTTTTCTTAAGTTCGACAACCGGTGCTTTTGCAGCGGGTTTGACTAGGATCCTTTTCGGCGCTTCTTTTACCGACTTAGGAGCTGGCTTTGAATTGGTAGCCGCTTTTATCGGTGCTGACTTTTTTGCAACCACCTTCGGATCAGGTTTTTTCGGTGCAATTTTAGCTGCGGGTTTCACTGGTTTAATGACTTTACGTGTTGCTGCCATAGTTAGCGACAAAGCCCTTTTCTTGGTTTTCTTTTTACCTATCTTAACACCGCGGCTTGGCGCAGTTTTCTTCACGGAGGACTTTTTTTTGGCCGCTGGTTTGGAGGCTTTTCGGGAATTGTTCGTTTTCTTCTTCAAAGCTTTTTTTGCCATTCTCTTCGCTTACCCCGCCGAAGTGATGAAGTTCGGAGGTCAAAGCAACGATCAATTTAATCGAAGCATCGAACCGCCATGACTTTGTTAAATAAAAGTACTTCAGGACTCTTTTTCAGAAAGGGCTTGAGTCTTAGAATTCATCCAACGAGTACTTTCAGAGTTTGGAGCTAGAGACTCGTCTCTGTCAGCCAGCAGCACCTTCTCTTGGCAAGGGAAGTAGAACTGGCGGTATCTACCATAGTTGGGAAAAAATAATAAATTCATTAAGGTTATGCAAGGCCATTATCTTTTACTGGAAGGCTTGCCCTGAGCGGTTTTGGTGCGATTTTTGCCATATCAACCAAATTTTAAACTGGCTCTAGGCGCTCCCTCCGGGAGACGATAGCTGGCGGTTTAAATCCATAATATTTTTCATTATTTGCCGTATATCCTGCTCGTCAGCCCCGCTCGTAGTCAAGCGCGAGAGCTCGGTCTTTAAGGTATGGATAGAGGTCCTGATTCGGTGCTCTTCGAAATGGCGGAACAGTTTTATGATACTGGCCGCTCGGCCGGCAACTGCGAAAGCCTTCTTAGCTAGGATCAGCTGGTCGTAGAGGCGCACGAGGTCAGGGTGCACCGTGCTCCTAAACTGACCAATGGTGCGTTCAGCTGGGGCGTTGCCGCCAGCTAATGTTGCTAACATTTCGCGCAGGAACTCCAGATACTCTGGTTCGATCTGGAGGTGGCTGCTCGCAAACCCAGAAACAGTCTCAGTGTCGATCTCGCCAGGGTTTGCATGCATAACGAGGCCAAATATTTCGTAGATGGGGCCAGTCAGTGATTTCAGTTTCCGGTAACGGTCTGGTGATGCTGCTTTTTGCACTGGGATTTTGTTTTCACTCGTTTGCATGCTGCCAGCAATGGGCTTTCCGGCAACTGCGCCGCGCATGAGTTGGTTTAACGAAAGCTCAATGTCAGAACTCGGAATGCCAGCGAGGGTGGCAATGCGGCCCATTAAGTAGCTGCGCTGCATGCGGTCAGGAACTTTTGAAAGCCACGGAATAAACTCTTTCGACACGAGCTCAGGAATAGCGAGCCCGTGCGTCTGTGTTAGCTTTTCTCTGATTGCGAAATCGAGCAGGTCTTCTGCTTTGCTGCACAGGTCTTCCAGGGCATCAACACCGTTCTTGCGGACAAAACTGTCTGGGTCTTCTTTGTGCGGCAGCTTCGCCGCAACAACATGCACATCGGGTGCGCTCAAGGCAACATTCACTGCAGCAAGTGTAGCTCGTTGTCCGGCTTCATCACCATCGAGCAGGAGAACTACCTTAGAGGTCGCATGTTTTAATTGTTTCAAATGATATTCGGTGAAGGACGTGCCCAAGCAAGCAACTGTTTCTGGAAATCCGCTTTGCCAAAGCTGCAGCGTGTCCATGTAGCCTTCAACAAGTATAGCGCGGCCTCTTTGGCGCATAACTTTTCTTGCACGATCAAATCCGTAGAGGGTGTTTGATTTATCAAACAGAACAGAGTCCCGACTATTGAGGTATTTTGCAGGATTGTTATCGGTGGTTCGGCCCCCAAAAGCAATAATGCGACCTTGTCCGTCACGAATCGGAATAGTGATACGGCTACGAAAGAAATCAAAGGTTCTGTTATCGCGCGTTGATTTGGTCGCTAAAGACGCCTCGATCATGTCGGCTTCACGGAAGTTTTTTGAACGAAGAAAACGCACGAGACCAAACGATTCCTCTGGCGTCAGACCAAAGCCGTAGTCTTTAATCGAATCTGCGGAATAGCCGCGACCTGTAAGGTAAGCTCTCGTTTCTTCTCCAGCCGGCGTCCATAGCAGCTCTGAAAAATAATCTTGGGCGACAGCTAGCATTTCGAAAAGAGAGGCTTCTTCTTTTTGTCTGCCGAACTGACGGTCGGCTTCATCGAGTTCAGTGGCTTCAATATTGTACCGGCCAGCTAGGAATCTAAGTGCTTCAACAAAGCCTAGACCTTGAGTTTTTCTGACGAATTCAATAGCGTCGCCACCGGCTTTGCAGCCGTAGCAATAGTAGCGATTTGGATAGACGTAAAAGCTGCCAGATTTTTCTGCATGAAATGGGCAACAACCCTTGGGAGTTGTACCGCGGTCGAGCTGGACGGTTTCACCGACAAGATCCGCTAAGGGCACTCGGGTTAGGATGCGTTGTTTGACGTCGTCGAGCGATCCGCTCATGCCGGGAGTTCCATTGAATGATTTTTAACCTGTAAGACTAACTCTGACTTGGTATATCCAAGTCGGGCCATAGGCCGCAAGCAGACAGGAGAAAAATCATATCAATTGAGACCTTACAATGATGAGGTGAAGACCTCGGGTCCGACCTGAAGTCTTATTTAGTGAGGCGTTTAGTGATGCGGTCACCGAAATCGCAGAGGTTTTTAATGTTTGCGATGATGAAGTATTCCGGTTTGTTAGGATCGTCTTTTCGACCTTGGACGACAGCTACAAAGCGGTGGACTCTTGGTTGATCACATAGATTCTTTGGATCTTCTTCATCATCTGTTTCGCTGAAATTGTCCGCGGCAACGAAGGTGACGTTATTGCCTTTGGCAAATGTTTTAAAGGTGCCGCCAAGTTCTTTTACTAAGCCTTGGATCGCTTTTTCGGTGGTGATTTTAGTTTGACCTTGGCGGTAGTAGGCTATGCCAAAATACGGAGTGACTGTCGATCCAGCAGAGTCAATGAGATGATAGGTACTGATACCAGCAAAAATCTCTCCGAGTTCACTTTCAAAATCGCATGTTGCAGACGGGAAAAAGAGTACCGAGCTTTTGTCTTTTGGATTGCCGATCACTTTCCCAAGATCCGGCACTAAAACGCCTTCTTTTGAAGGCTTTTTAATATTTAACTTTTTGACCAGATCAGAACTTGCGATGTCGTTTAATCCTGCGAATTTCGATGGATGATTGCCAAAAAGAAGATACTGGGCTTGATCTGGATTGCGCGCTAGAGTGGCAAGACGGGTGCAGTCAAAGTTAGGAGGACTGACGGCGTTTAGTGGTGTGCTTTGATGGTTTAATCCGACACCTGAGAAAAATATTTTGCCGTCGTCGACAAAGATCGGAAGCGGATCTTCCGGATCAAAAGATGCGGCAACCATGTAGCGTTTACATTGCTTCACAGCTTTGTCAGGGGCGATGTTTTTCGATTTGGCGGTTTTGATCGCGGTCTTTTTGCAAGCGATATAGAGGTCAGCACCGGGAAAGTTTTCTTTGCACTGCCTGAGAGATATCTCGAATTTCTTTTGGCTAATGGACCCGGCTTTCAGCTGGGTAATCGCCTGCTTTCGGCATGAGTCGAAGTTGGCGCTGGTTTTCTTATACTGCTTGATTTTGGCAGGGGATAACCCACTTTTTTTAGCCCAGGCGGTCTCGGTATTCATGGCCGCACCCGCTGCAAGGGACATTAAAAACAGTGAAGCGAGCAGTTGTTTCATAGGTCCGCCGTGGGAATCCTTACTTTCCGGAGATGCTCCGGGTAGTTATAGTCTATGGATTTTTTTCAAAAACCCGGATACAAAGCCAATGTCATCGCCAGCAAACAGAGACCTTGGGGACTCAAGTTGCGGCTTCTTCTGGTCCGATCAGCGGAACAGTCGAAAGAGCTAAAAGAATTGCATCCATTAGATAACATACACAAATTCGGGAATGAATACCAGTAAGGAGGCCCCGGATGCCATCGTTTGACATCGTTAATGAACTAAATCTCATGGAAGTCGAAAACGCCGTTAACCAAACTCAGAAAGAAATTGGTACGCGCTTTGACTTTAAAGGTGGGAAATCTGACCTTGAATTGGACAAAGTTGGTAAAAAATTAAAGATCGTCGCTGACGATGATTTTAAACTGCGTTCCATTCACCAGATTTTGGAAGGTAAGTTAGTGAAGCGCGGCGTCGATCTGCGCATTCTTAAATACGAGAAAGAAGTGCAGGCGAGTGGTAACGTCATTCGCCAGGAAGTCACTTTGCGGTCTGGCATCGAGAAAGAAGATGCCAAAGAGATCACCAAAGCGATCAAAGACAGTAAGCTGAAGGTTCAGGCGCAGATCCAGGACGAGCAGGTCAGAGTCACAGCGAAGAGTATTGATGACCTGCAGGCAACGATGGCGATGCTGAGGGGTAAAGAGATGAAAACACCAATTCAGTTTGTCAACATGCGCAGCTAAGAGCGGCATTAGGCAACTTTTTTAGACAGGAATCGTTTTTTTATGGGTTTTAACTGTGGGATTGTTGGGCTGCCGAATGTGGGGAAGTCCACTATTTTTAATGCTTTGACTTCGGCTGGAGCGGCGTCTGCGAATTACCCGTTCTGTACGATCGATCCAAACATCGGGCGCGTCGATGTACCAGATCCAAGACTTGAGCAAATTTCTAGCATCGTTAAAACTCAGAAGGTTATTCCAGCGAGTATGGAATTCGTCGATATCGCTGGCCTAGTGCGCGGTGCGTCTCAAGGTGAAGGATTGGGTAATCAATTTCTTGGTCACATCAGATCGACTGACGCGATTGTAAACGTTGTGCGTTGCTTTGAAGACAGCGACATTACCCATGTTGACGGCACCGTTAACCCAGTTCGGGATATTGAGACGATCAATGCTGAGCTTGTGTTTTCAGATCATGCGACTGTGATTAAAGCGAAAGATCGCTACGTCAAGCTTTTGAAGACTCAGAAAAAAGAAATTCCAGTCATTATCAAGTTGCTCGAAGCTCTTGATAGTCATCTGCAAGCGCTAAAACCTGCCCGTCAGTTTGCTTGGGAAGAGTATGTTGGTGATTTGGTCGAAGTCGCTGACGCCTGGCGCGACTTGCATTTAATCACTGCCAAACCAGCGATTTTTGTTTGTAACGTCGAAGAAGGTATGGCAGACGGCAAGTCGGACAATGTGCACACGACCGCTGTAAAAAATTACGCAAAGCAAGAAGGCGCGAAAGTGATCATGCTTTGTGGTAAGCTCGAGGAAGAAATCAGCACCATGGCTCCTGCCGATCGCCAAGAGATGATTTCGGCTCTCGGGATGACAGAACCAGGTCTAAATACGTTGATCAGAGCCGGCTACGAAGTTCTAAGTCTGCAAACTTATTTCACCGCGGGTGAAAAAGAAGTCAGAGCTTGGACGATCAACAAAGGCGACAAAGCTCCTCGCGCAGCTGGCAAGATCCATTCGGATTTTGAACGTGGGTTTATTCGTGCAGAGGTATTTTCTTTGGCTGATTTACTTAATGCTAAATCAAAGGCCAAATTGAAAGAGCTGGGACAGTTGAGATCTGAAGGAAAAGAGTATGTTGTCGCTGACGGTGACATCATGGAATTCAGATTTAACGTCTAAATAAAAAGAGAACGGTTAACCGTTCTCTGGGTCTGTTGTTTCCTCTGCATCCTCGGCCGAGAAAAGTTCCTGTAAAAATCTAAACATTGCCCGGTTGGTCTTAACATTGGATCCCGGGACTTTTTCTTTTAGGGCAGCGCGCTGAAGGTTACGCAACTGCTGTCGATCAGCGCTTGGAAAGCGCTCCATAACTTCTTGTATTTCCGCATCACCACCAGCGAGGACACGGTCCCTAAGAGACTCGATGATGTGAAAGCTCTTTACGCGCTTGTCGCGTTGTTCTTTCATACCGGCGATCTTTGCTCTAATCATGTCGACATCGTCGCTTGCAAGCTTTTGCACAACGTAACGGATTTGGCGGCGTCTTGCGCCGTGCGCCTTCACTTTACGCGCCTCGATGATATAACCTCGAAAGTCGTCAGGCAGGCCGAGGGCATCGAAGTCACCTGGACTTAGTTCCAGCAAATAGAGGACGAGCTTTAGAAGGTCGTCCATCGATCTTTTTTTCGCTGCTCGACTTACGGTTGTTGGTACCGATGGGTCGTCGGCATCAAAATCGTCCAAACTGTCGAATTCGTCGTCTTTGTTAGCCATGTTATGTTCCGCGTTTTGGTTCGTTTCGCTTAGCTTCTTTATAAGATTAGTAAGCATTAACCTAGCAGAAAATTACGTCGTTATTTGAGGGGCTTGATATCAGAATGCTTTGGTGCAGCGCGGGATGCCGGTGACGAAATTGTCAAAACCAAAACCGAAAAGGCGAATTCTCTTAGTGCCCGAAAATCTTACCTTACTAATGCGCTCGGTTGACTCTAAATCAACCGGATTGAGTGCTGAGTTTCCTCCGCCACGGCGATAGCCGCGAGCATTGATCGACATACCTCCCGGGAGGTCCGGTGCGTTCTGCTGCTGAAAAGGCAACGATTGACAAAAGGGCGCGTCAGTTTGCTGGTGCCAATGCTGTAACGAACGAGTTAACAGTCAAGGCTCACTAAACTTTGCCCATATAAATCTAAGATGAAGCCTCGGTGCGGTTAGGTAGGTGAGGTATTAGCCGGGAATCACACTGCCGTGTCGGTTGATAACCGTCAGCAAATCGTTGCTCCATCTTGGACTCATCCACGCGAAAAAAGTTTCAAGATCAAATGATGGGTCGCTCCAACTGTCCAAGCCGGTCCCGGTGTGTTCGCAAAACCGGCGGAGGCGCGGGTCGACTTTTGATAGCGGTTGTCCACTGCCCGCGCTGGTTATTTGGACCGCAAGTCGCTGGTCTGGCGCCATCGCAGCTCGTAACACTGCTAACTGAACCAGGGTGGTAAGCGACGCATCAATGATTGAAACGGATAACGGTACTGTGGTCCATACTTGCAGCATGCGGCGTGTCGCTGCAATGCATCCACGGTATAGTATCTGCTGACTACTACCTTCAGCGTTTAAAGCATCGTTTTTATCTATACCAATAGCTTCAATATCATCGCCCGCAAGAAGAAGTGTTGCTTCAGCTCCAGTAGGGATGAGGCTACTAATCGCACCACCATTCTCTGTTACCACTAACGGACCGTCATGCCATGCTCCACCGAAAAATCCATCAACGGGAATCCAGACTGTTCGCTTGCCATCGACACTTGGAAAGTCTGCTCTGCTGTCTCCAAGGCGTTGCCGGTAGAAAGCGAAATGTGTTTGCTGAAAACCCTCCGGCAGTAAAGCACTCAAACTTTGCTGTTTTGCTTCTTGTTTCCCGACGAATAGTTTTTGGTCTTCACCAAAAACTACCCATATCGACTGCCCTTGCAGTTTTTGATTTGCATGCAAGACCATAAGATCGTCATAAGATGTGTCAGCGCTTATCGCTACAACGGGCCCACCTGCAAGGCTTGGGGATTGTTTTAAAATCTCTAGGGCGACATTACTTTGAGTCATGTTTGCCACTGCCTGATGCTGAGGAATTTTTGGCTTTGAAGCTGCTGAGAAATTCTTGGTGTTTCGGGTTGCCCCAGATGCCGGTAAATAAATCGAGTTCCTTCTGCCGGGCATTGTGACTACCCGCCTCAACAGCGGCGCGAAACATTTGCTTTTGAGCCGATAATCCTTCCGGCGAAACCTCAGCAAAGTGCTTACAGATGCTTTCGATTTCAGTAGTCAGCTCTTTTGCATTTACGAGTACCCGGTGAATCAAGCCAATCGCTTCAGCTTCTTTCGCGCTGAGTGTTTCGCATAAATAAAGTAGACGCTCGCTGCGCGCTAGACCGATAAGATCGACAAGGCGGCGTGCACTGCCGTAACCAGTTGCAAGTCCCGCTTTGAGTTGTTTGAATTCGAAGCTCGACTCCTGAGTTGCGAGCCTAACATCTCCAACCAAGGCGAGTTCTGCACCGCCACCGATCGCTGCACCATCTACGGCTGTGATAATCATACGTTTTGATTCATGCAACGCGAGAAACGCCTTGCTCATAAGTTCGGCGTAGGAGCGGCCTGCCGATTTTGATTCTATTGTAGAGAGTTCGATGAGATCACCGCCTGCAACCCAGATCTGACCTTTACTGGTAGTGATCGGCTTTGCCGTAATAACGAGCGGGCCTTCACTGCTCGAATCTTGAGCAGCGGAAAAAATAAGCTTCGCCAGAGTCGTCCCAAGGCCATTTCCCCTTGTTGGTGACGAGATCGTCCAAAGTTCGTGACTCTTTTGTCTTGTGATTTGCAGCATAGGATCCTTCGCCTGGCGGTGCTTAAAACAGAGTTTATAGCGTGAAATGGGTAAATCTCTTAGAGTAGTTGCTCAAATATTCCGAAATATCAATAATTTATTATGGCAGTTACAAAACTCACATGTGATAATCGCCAGGCAAGGTTTTGGAAGCTTTGGGATTTCCTTAATTTGGATGCTGACGGTTTTACTTCTACAATAAGAACGTGGACGATGCCTTTCTGGATTTCGTCTATGAGCTGACAAATATCTTAGGTGATACCGCTGGCGCATTCAGATTTCCCCGTAGATAAACTGACTAGTTGGAAGTGATAACTGTGGACGCTGATACAGGGTTAGAACAAGAACATCCGCGCAGAGAACAAGACGCACCAGATCTCGGCTCAAACATCATCTTAATCGGAGCGATGGGCTCTGGAAAATCCACCGTTGGCTGGCTTGCAGCTAAACTTCTCGGCTACGGATTTTTCGATCTTGATGCGACGATTGAACTCGAACAAAAAAAATCTGTACATATGATTTTCGAAGAAAAAGGCGAGTCACTTTTTCGTGACTTGGAGCGTTCAACTTTGAAACGCTTTTCCGGCCTTCGTAATCACGTGGTGGCATTGGGCGGTGGAACAGTCAGTGATGATGATACCTGGGAAACAATTCTTTCCATGGGGACGATCGTCTGGCTCAATCCGCCATCAGATGAGATCGCCCGCCGCCTTGCCGCTAATCTGGAGCAACTGAAGGCGCGGCCTTTACTCGCAGAGCTAGCGAACCATCAAGACCTTGAAACTAGGCACAAGTTGCTGAGTGAGAGAATAGCAGCATTAACAGGCAACCGCGTTGGCCGCTATAAACAGGCTCATTGTGTTATCAGCGACCGGTTCTCGACACCTGATTCAACAGCAAGGCTGCTTTTGGATACTCTCATCAAAGAAGGTGTACTTAAGATCTCTGTGGAACAAAAGCCATTCGACAAGTGGCAGATCCTTTAAATGATTTGAAAATTGGAGCGAACGGGAAATCATGGTGGATTTCTCCAAAGTGCTTGGCAAAGTGAGCGACTGGCCATGGAAGACTGGTCTCGCGGTGGTAGCGTGCGCCTTTTTACTCTCGACTATTCTGTCGACTGTAGTTAGCCAAATGCTGATGCCGGCCGAGGAAAAAAGTCTCTTCAAGAGTTCAGCTGCTTCTAGTTCTATTACCATTCCAAATCCAACAGCCAGCCTTAACCAGGGTAGCGTTGATAGTATCGTGCGCCGAAATATTTTTAATTCGGAAGGTGCGATCGGTGATAAGACCGAAACGGCCACGAAACAACAAGAGCAGGTTACCGAAGTTGTCAAAAGTGATTTGCCGGTAAAATTAGTTGGAACTATTTATGGTGGTGATCCATTCAGTGGCATCGCTCTTGTTGAAAATACAACCAAGCGCACGATCAATAGTTTTATGGTTGCTGATTCGCTAGCAAAAGATGCGATCATCAAAGAAATCCATAAAGAACGCATTATTATCGATAATAATGGCAGGCTTGAGTTTATCGAAGTAGACCAACAGCAATTGACTCGTAGCAAGCGGCGCAAGAAAGCAGCGCCAACAGTTGCAGCCGGCGTTGCACCTTTGGCAACCGATCCGCCACCGTCTTCCTATAAAGAAGAAGGCTTCGAACGGAAAGAGCGTGAGATGTCTATGACGCAGGCTTACCGTAACAAGCTGCTGTCGACAGATTTCACCAAAGTGTTACAAGACGCCAAAGCTAGTCCAAACATCGTTGATGGCGAACTCAAAGGGTTCGTTTTAACCAGGGTGAGAAAAGATTCGATCTACGAAAAAGCTGGTTTACAAAACGATGACATTGTCGAAGAGATCAACGGCATTCCTTTAACTGATACCTCGCAGGCCATCAAATTGCTGCAGTCGTTACGCAATGAAAGTGAAGTTGAGTTGCGCATCAACCGCGGGGGCAGTCCTCAGAAGTTTCTTTTGAACATCCGCTAAAATTTGCCGGAGTGTTTTTTGGGCCTTGATTTAGAAAGATTGGCGAGTCTCCTTAATGTATCTAAGGAGAAGTTGACTGGACTTACCCGTTCGCTTGCGATCGTGGCCTTGGTCTTAGCCGGCTCTTATATCTGTGCGTCAACGCTCAGCGGTTACCTCATGTCTGGCATGATGGGCAAAGCGATGCAGGCGTTCAACCGGATGTCGGTTAAAAATGAAGCCAGTTCGAACGTGAATTTTGCAGTGTCAAACAACTACCGTGATATTGAGAAATCAGTAAAAGAACGCAACTTGTTTAACTCCACTGGTGAGTTTCCTAACGAAGCTGCCGCAGACTCAAAAGCTGATACAAAGAAAACAGACTTTGATATGAACGCACCGTGTAACAAAGCATCTGTAAATGTCGCGCTGGTTGGAACGATCTATATGGGTGAGGGTGGACCTTCGATCGCAACAATGCAGGAGTCTGGCTACAGCGAAAGCGACGTTTATAAAGTTGGTGACAATATCGTCGGCTTTGACCAAGCATCGATTGTTAAGATTGAACGGAATAAGGTCATTCTTAACAATGCCGGAGTAAAGGAATGTTTGGAACTTGCCGGTTATGTACAAAAACAGGAAACCGATGGATTTCCTAACATCTCACCAACTTCCAATCCAGACGGCGCTAAGGTTGCTGAAGGTACACAACCTGAGCAACCACCAGGCAACAGTGATTGCTCATTTGAAGAAAACTTCGTCAGAGATGAACTCGGCCCAGGATTCAGTATAATAATACAAAAGGCACGTCTCGTTCCCAATACGACAGAAAACCAGATGAATGGTTTCAAGATTTTCGCAATCGATCAAAGCAGTATGCTAGGTAAAACGGGATTGCAAAATGGTGACATCATCACACAGGTTAACGAAACAAGTCTAAAGCAGCCGGAACAAGGCTTTACTTTATATCAAGCATTTCAGGACGAAAAAGAAGTTCGGATTTTAATTTTAAGACGTGGTGCGCCAATGACGATCACGTGCCGCATCAAGTGACCCGCTAGGTATTTTTATTACGGAGAGACGCTGATGTTAATTTGTAGGAAAAGCGCTGGAACATGGTTGTCATGTGGCCTAGGGTCGTTGCTTTTGATAACTCTTGGACTTACCAGCAGCTCTCGGTTGTTTGCTCAAGATGAGCCGCCACCACCACCACCGGAAGAAGTCGAGGCTCCAGAGCCGCCGATGGAAGAGCCGCCACCGGTAGTGGAAGAACCACCACCGCCACCGGAACCAGGTGTTGATCCAGCCCCATCAACTGGTCCGTCATCTGGCGGAACGACTGCGGCACCGGGAACAGCGACGATCAAGATCCAACCTGGAAAAGGGGCGGCAGCGGTCCCTGCCGGTCAAGAACTTGTTAACATCGACTTTCCAGAGCCGACCGAGATCAAAGACATTATCAAAGCGGTCGCTCTTTGGACCGGAAAAAACGTTATCTTGGATAGAAACGTTAACGGTAAAGTTCAGATTATTTCTCCAAGAAAGGTGACGAAAGAGGAAGCGTACCAAGCGTTCTTGTCTGCCCTTAACATCTTGGGTTTGACGACAGTTGAAACAGGTAAAGTCATCAAGATCATGCCAGTACGAACAGCGGTAAAAGGCAACCTAAAAACTTTCTTAGGTTCTAGCTGGACACCGATGACTGATGAGATCATCACGCAGATCGTTCCTCTGAAATACATCGATGCAAAAGAGATTCAGTCGACTTTGTCTCGAATCGTTTCTTCGAACTCAATGATTGCTTATCCTCCAACGAACACTTTGATCATTAGTGACTCTGGTTATAAAGTCCGCCGCGTTTTAGACATCTTGGAACTACTCGATGTTCAAGGTCAGCAGGCACAGGTCGCAATTGTTCCGATTCGTTTTGCTGAAGCAAAAAGCATCGCTGAGCGCGTCACCGAGATCTTTAAGACAACGTCTGCAGCCGCTAAGGGTGCAACCACCGGCGGCTACAGCAGCTATAAGATCATGACGGATGAACGCACAAACTCGGTCATCATTTACGGCCCTCCGCGTACCATTACTGATGTTAAAGCTCTTGTAAAACGCTTTGATGTTCAGCTCGACGATCCAACGCGGCAGTCGACCATTCATGTTCGCCCTCTTGATTACGCAGACGCTAAAAAATTGTCTTCGACGCTTTCAGCACTAGCGACAGGCTCATCGAACGCGAGGCCGACCTCACCAGCGCGGCGTCCACCAGTTGGCCGCGTCGCTCCCGGCGCGCCAGGTGCAGTATCTAGTCCAGAACCACTAAGTGTCGCTGACCTCGGTGGTGATGTTAAGATTGCTCCGGATGAGTCCTCGAACTCACTGATCATCACTGGTAGCCACGCGGCTTATCAGACGATCAATTCTTTAATTAGAAAATTGGACTTACGTCGGTCACAGGTTTTTGTTGAAGCTGACATTCTTGATATCAACATGGACAGTGGATTCAAATTTGGCACAGCGATCTTCGCTGGCCGCGGTGGACCAAACGACACGAATATCGCTACGACTTGGCAAGCGGCACCCCTCGGACCGCTTATTGCTTCGCAGGCAGCCGGTGGCACAACAGCAAACTCTGCACAGACTGAAAAAGTCGCCGGTGTTTTTGCTGAAGATCTAACCGTGGGTATCTTGTCTGGTAAAGAAGTTGAAATCGCTGGTCTCGGTAAATTTAAACCAGGTGCTTTGATCCGCATGATCAAAAACGATGGTAATACTCGGATCCTTTCATCACCTCACATTTTGACTTCGAATAACGAAGAAGCACAAATCGTCGTCGGTGAGAAGTTATTCTTTAGGTCTTCAGAACTATCTCCACAAACTGGTGCGGTGGTGAATAAAGTCGAAAAAGAAGACGTGGATTTGACTCTCGGTATCAAGCCAAACATCAGTCACGCAAACTACGTCACACTCGGTATCGATCTTGAGTCTAGCTCAGCAACGATCGATTCAAACTCTGGTTTACCGAAAGTTAACAAGCGTAAAACCAAGCAGATCGTTACAGTTAAGAATGGTCAAACAGTTGTAGTCTCTGGATTGGTTCAGACTTCTGAGTTCCAAAGCTTCCAGAAGATTCCTTTACTCGGTGATATTCCGATCATTGGTTGGTTGTTTAGAAATTCGAACATGAGCACCGTAAAAACAAACTTGATGATCTTCCTCACCCCACATATTGTGCACGGCGCTGACGATCTCGCGGCTGTCTACAAATCTAAGGTTGAAGAGCGCGATCAGTTCCTTGCTAGTATCTACGGTTCTGGCCATGTGAACGATGACTTCTATGCTTTGTTACCGACTCGAGATGACGGCCTTTATAAACCTGATGAGCAGGATAAGGCTGAGAAAACGCGCCGAGAAGAGCTTCTAAATCAGATGTATCAAAGCACCGGTCCTGGTGGCGGCCCTTCAAAAGCCATCGCACCACCTAACGGTGAAGCAAAGTCACCAGATGAGAGTGCGATCTATGTTCCACTCAGTGGTGAAGGTGGCAACGGCGCTGGCGGTGACGGCGGTGGCGGTATGGGAGGTGGAGATATGGGTGGCGAACCACCACCTCCGATGGATCCTCCGCCGGAGCCTGAACCTCCTGTTGGCGATGACGGTTAAAAAATCAAAGTATGTTACTCGCGCGGATCTCCCGCGCAGTTGCCGTTTTTCCTGAGTGGAAGGTACTATGAGCGACTCAGAAATTAAAGATCCGCCACCCGAAGGTGAATCCCCGAAGTGGAGTAATCTACCAACGGTTTCTTTTCGCAAATTGCAGCGGAAAACCCTCGGACAGATTCTTGTTGAATCTAATGCACTCAGCGAAGAAGCGCTGCATTCGGCGTTGGCCCAGCAAGAGGAAACCAAGGGTAAGATCGGTGAGATTTTGGTCGAAAACGATCTGATCACCGAAGAAGATATGCTGCGCGCATTGGCCTATCAGCTAGATCTTCCTTACTACGCACGACTGCCGGTAAATGACATTGACCCTTCATTGGTCGATAGCATTCCAATTCAGTTTTGCCGCGATAATAAAATCCTGCCGGTAGCCCGCGATGATTTTAACGTCACCGTAGCTGTAGCTGACCCGCTCAATATTTTTCCACTCGACGATTTAAGACTTATTCTGTCGACTAACATCAATATGATTGTCAGCCCACCTGCCGTGATTGAAAACAGCATCAACAGGGTTTACGAACGCTCGAACGATGCGTCGCAAAAAGTCCTAGACGACCTGAATCAGCCTGAACTCGGGGCTGACGATGACTTGGAGGAAACGCGCGACCTTCTCGAATCGACAGATGACGAGAAGCCGATCATCCGCCTCGTTAACGGATTGTTAGCAAGAGCAGTAAAAGAACGTGCTTCGGATATTCACATCGAACCATATGAAAACGAAATCATGGTGCGCTTCCGTATCGACGGAACGCTTCAAGATAAAATGCAGGTGCCTCGTCGCCACGCAAGTACAATGGCAACCCGTATTAAGATTATCGGTAAATTAAACATCGCAGAAAAACGCGTTCCGCAAGATGGTCGTATTAGTTTCCGCGTTGCCGGGAAAGATATCGACGTACGTTTGTCGGTACTTCCTACGTCACACGGTGAACGTATCGTGATGCGTCTTCTTGATAAATCTTCTGGTGCAAAACGCTTGGTAGACATGGGTCTTTCGCAAGAGATTTACGAGCAGTGGGTGCACCTTATCGAACAGTCGCACGGCATCGTTCTTGTAACGGGTCCGACGGGTTCTGGTAAAACGACGCTCCTCTATGCATCCTTAATGCATATCAATACGACTGATATCAACATCGTGACGATTGAAGATCCGGTCGAATACCAGTTGGCTGGTGTTGGTCAGGTTGAAGTAAAAGAAAAAATTGGTCTAACCTTCATGGAAGGTTTGAGATCGATACTCCGTCAGGATCCGGACGTTATCATGATCGGTGAGATTAGAGACGGCGAGACTGCTGGTATTGCGATTCAGTCATCAATGACTGGTCACTTAGTGTTCTCAACACTCCACACCAACGATACGTCTTCAACAGTGACACGCTTTCTTGACTTGGGTATTCAGCCGTTCCAGGTTTCGACGTCAGTACTTGGAATTATGGCGACACGCCTTGTTCGTAAACTCTGTACAAATTGTCGAGAGCAGTATGATCCTCTCGACGGCGAGTTAAAGCTCATGAACATGAACCGCGAAGATCTAGCAGGTAAGAAGATCTACCGTGCTGGCGATGGTTGCGAAGAGTGCCGCGGTATCGGTTACAACGGCCGAATGGGTATCCACGAGCTGATGATCCTTGACGATGAGATCCGTGAAACACTGATGGCATCACAAGATTCTAACAAAATTAAAAAGAAGTCGATCGAACGCGGTATGAAAACTCTGCGCGATTCAGCGATGCAAAAAGTTGTCGCTGGTCTCACTTCGTTGGAAGAAGCCATTGCAAATACGCAGACAGATGACCTTGGACATATGTGATAGATAGCGGAGAACGCGGTGCCGATTTATACATACAAAGGTTATGACGCAGCGACAGGAGCTGTACGCAAGGGTCAGGAAGACGGTGATTCACCGAAGGCGGTGAAGGCGAAATTGCGCCAAAAGAAGATCATTGTTTCTGAGATCAAAGAAGAGGCCTCAGCTAAGAAAAGCAGAGCCAGTGTCTCGATGTTCTCCCAGAAAGTAAAAGCCGGGGATGTGGCGGTAATGACCCGTCAGTTCGCAACCTTGCAGAATGCTCACGTGCCACTCGATGAGTGTTTAAAAGCTCTTAAAGCCCAAGTCGAAGATAAAATGCTCCGCAGTACGCTCCAAAGTGTGATGGAATCCGTATCCGAAGGTAAGAGCTTAGGGGAGTCGATCTCAAATTACCCGAGTATCTTTAACCGTCTCTACATCAATATGGTAAAGGCCGGCGAACAGTCCGGTACGCTTGGTCTCGTTCTTGACCGATTAGCGGACTACATGGAGAAGCAAGAAGAAGCGAAGGGTCAGGTCGTCGCTGCGATGACTTATCCCGCGGTTATGATTTTGGCAAACGTCGGTTTGATCGGCTATTTAATTTTGTCACTCGTACCAAAACTTCAAAAAGTTTTCATCTCATTAAAGGCGCCGTTGCCTTGGTATACAAAGTTGATTGTCGGCTTCTCCGAATGGTTGCAATCCAATTGGTGGACCGTTCCGATCATGATGTTTGGTGTGGTTTTCTTTTTCCAAAGATGGGTACGTTCGGAAAAAGGGCGTCGCCGATTCGATGAAATTCTCCTGGGATTACCGGTGTTTGGCGGCTTAATTATGCGCATGCAGATCTCTCGTTTTACTCAAACATTAGCAACGCTGCTCTCGTCAGGTGTACCGATTATTCGGGCACTTGAGATTACAAAGAACATCATCACCAACGTCATCATTGCTGAAGTCATCGAAGGCGCAAAGATCAGCGTTCAAGAGGGTAAGGACCTTGGGCAGACGATCGAAAAAAGCGGTCGCTTCCCGCCATTGGTAACGCACATGATTATGACTGGTGAAAAAACAGGACAACTTGAAGAAATGCTTGGCCACGTCGCCGTTGCTTATGAAGCCGAGGTCCAGCGCAAAATCGAATCAATGATCTCACTAGTCGAACCGGTCATGATTATTTTTATGGCAGGGTCGGCGGGTGGTATTATTGCGGCTGTGTTAGTGCCGATGCTTTCGATTATGAATCAAATACGTTAATCTATAATTCATAAGAAGTTTCGTATGGTGTCATCGACAGTAATGCCCCTGGGTACTTAATTTACATGTCTGCTGAATTTGACGAGGAAAAACTATGATTCTAAGAGCTGACCAATTGCAAGTTCTCCGCCGGAAACTTACCCAAGCACTGAACCCAAGGTTCCTACAGCAGGGTGAGCGGGGTATGTCACTTATCGAGATTATCATCGTCGTTGCTCTTCTTGGAACGTTGATGGCCTACATGGTCTCAAACCTCATCGGCCAATCTGAAGAAGCGAAAAAAGATCAGACTAAACTCGCAATGGGCGTGATCCAGCAAAGCTTGCAGATGTACCGCGTTCACAACAACAGGTACCCAACGACCGACCAAGGTTTGAAATCACTTCTAGAAAATCCTGGTAACGCTAAATCTTGGCGCGGCCCTTATATCGAAGCAAACAAGTTGAAAGATCCATGGGACGGCGACTTCACTTATGACTCTGATGGCAGCGCCATTAAGATTATCTCAAGTGGTCCGAATGGTTCTGTTGGCGACGAAGACGATATCGTCTACCCAGAGCAAACGGCAGCAACAGCGGCCCCTTAATCAGACGTTCATTCGACATTGTAGTATAATAAAAGGGTCAGATGCGCCGCAGATGACCCTTTTACCGTTAGAGCAAAAAATAAAAGATTGCCGCCTATAAACCAAATTTCTTAACAGAGGAAAACCGTTGTGACCGCAAAGGGCAATGAAATCAGACATCGTGAATCTGGCTTCAGTCTTATTGAGGTTATTATCGTCGTTGCTCTGATTGCTTTTGTTTACACGGTTGCGATTCCGCAGTTCAGTATGCGCTCGGGTGCAGAAACAGCAAATAAACTCAATCAACTTGCGAGCGACATTCGCAGTGCGTTCGATCAAGCTGTTCTAACAAGAAAACCCTACCGCATTGTGTTTGAGTTAACATCTGGTGACTATTGGCTTGAAGAAGCAAGCTCTGAGAATTTCTACCTCGGCAGCGAAAAAGCTGACCGCGACCTCACTGAAAGTGAAGAAAAAGAAGCTGATATAGCCTTTGATACCAAGATGCAGGAGTACCAGGATCTCGCTGGCGCTGCAGTGAATGATCCAGAAAATGACAAAGAAATTCCTCCGACCTCGCCCATTCTTATGGCGAAAAACGCACTTAAAAGACCTAAGTGGACACCGTTAGAAAATATGGAGTGGGGGAGGCGTTCACTTGCTCCAACTCTAATTATTCAAGACATGCAGGCAGAACATCACGGTGGCAAGCAAACGATGGCCGACCTTGGCCCTGAAGGCCGAGCGATGATTTACTTTTTTCCTAGCGGGTATGTCCAGAAGACTGTTTTGCATCTTGCCTACAGGAAAGGAGATACCGAGATCGACGACAGCCAGCAACCTTACACGATGACAACTGTACCGAACGAAGGCGTTGCGGAAACTATAGCAGGATATGTGGAAGTGAATGTCCATGATGACCGAGAAGAATAAAAGCAAAAGACAGCGCGAAGGCAGTTTCACTCTGATTGAAACGGTGATCGCTCTTTCTTTGATTACCGCTTTGATCATCGAAGTAGCCTCGGTGCAGGGTAACTCTATCGTATTCTCTGAATACAGTCGTAACGTCACCAAGGCAACCTGGCTTGCTCGCCGGGTTATGTCACAGGTTGAATACCAATGGGGCGTCAAACCTTTCAAAGAGCTCGAAGTAAATGAAGGCAACGGCAAATTCGAAGATGAACCTGACTACACATACTCGGTCGAAATTAAAGAATGGAAATTTCCGTTTAAAGAGATGTTAGCGAAAGTCATGGGCGGCGGCTCTCTTGCGCCAGAAACCGAAGGTGAAGAAAAACCAGAAGGTGAAGACTCCGGGCAAGACGGATTAATCGACGCGGCCGTAACCCAGATCTTTGGTGGTGAGGCGATCTTCATGACAGCTTTTGTCCAGGTTTTTTGGTCTGAAGGCGCGCAGAGAAATGAATCGACTCTTACTTATCTTCTGACAAATCAGAAGAAACTCGACGAGTTCGTATCAACAAAAAAAGCGACTTGGGACAAACTTACGAAGCCACCACCTGTACCTAAAAAGGGAACGCCAGGCGCACCTGGTACTCCTGGTACACCTGGTACGCCCGGAACACCGGGAGGGGGTGCTAGCGGCGGTGGCGGTGGCGGCGAAGGCGACGGAACTGGTGGTCCAACTGATCCGGTGCCTCCACGGGATGAGGCGGGCTGATGGCTAAATTGGAATTGAAACATTCGAAGAAAGACGCCGGATTCTCGTTGATCGAGGTCGTGATCACGATTGGCATTTTGATGTCTTTAACGATCGCTGTTGCTTCGATGTTAAGAGCTGGGTTTGACGTTAAAGCCGGATTGTCGCAAAAATCGAAAGTTTCGCACCGGTTGTCGGTGGCAATGCAAAGAGTTGCAAACGATATCCAGCATACCTTTTTTGTCTCGACAAAAAGCACCTATAAAAACGGCATCGGTCGACAAATGAAGACCATGTTTAAGATCGACAAAGTTGGGTCGAAAGGTGACAAGCTGCTGCTCACCACCAAGACAAACATTCCTATGATCGCTGGACGCTATGAGTCGGATCTTACATTCGTTTCCTATCAGCTGCAGGACGCAAAGGATGTTCCTGGTAGAACTCATCTCTACCGCGGCTCCTACCCGTATATTCCAGCCGATCTAAAAGAAGAGCCGCCAACGCGTATACTTGCGCGCAATATTAAAAACATCACTCTTGAACCTTGGACGGGCGAGCGCTGGTCGAAAGATTATTGGGACACAGGTAGAGGTGACACGCGCAACCTGTTGCCAAAAATGGTTCGCATCACTATCGAAGCTTGGGCCGAAGATAGAGAAGTTGATGATCCAAGAGGTGAAGTCATCGATCAACAGACTGAGACCCTTTCGACAGTGATCTTTTTGAATGACTCTTGGGAATACACTGAAATGAAAGAGCCTGATAAAACGATCAAGTGGGGTAGCATGTAGTGACCAAAAAACGTCCAAAATGGCTGCCGCAGACCTACATGGGATTTCCTGTCGATGAAACAGGAGACAACGGTCGATCGAATGATCCAAATCAAGGAAAACGCGGCATCGCGCTTATTATTGCGATCATGATCATCTCGGTGATGATGCTCTTTACTAGTGACTTAATTCTGTCTTCGCAAGTAAATATTTCGCTCGCATCAGCTAATAGAGACAATATAAAAGCTGAATACATGGCTAAATCAGGACTGAATGCTGCGGTTCTGCTTCTTGGCTCTGACTTAGCATACGACCTTGTCAGCTCTGAGCTTTCAAAGGGTACAAGTAGTTTGACTGACGGGCTCGGTGACATTTGGTCGGCAATGAACGGTCTGCCTATCGGTGGTGATACGCTGGAAATGCTCGGTCAATTTCAAGAATCCTTCGACATGAACGCCGTCATGGATAGTAAAGTTATCGATCAGTTGAAACTTTTTGACGGGGCCTTTGTTCTCGATATCAGTGATGAGAGTCAAAAAATAAATTTAAATCTTTGTGGCAACGGTCGCTGTACTGAAACAACAAACATGCTTGAAGCTTTATTCGCATGCCCAGCGGAAAAAGCCTTTCTCGATCAGAAAAAACTTAACGGTACTGAATTAGCTTTTCGAATTAAAGACTGGATTGATTCCGGCGCAACTGAAATTGCCTCTGACAAGTCAGGTTATAACGACGAAAATGAGCCATATATTAAGCGCGATCCGAAGATGATGGCTAAGAATGCCCAGATGGATTCTTTGGATGAGCTGCGACTCATCGAAGGCTGGGACGAAGAAGTTCATGCTGTATTTGCGCCATATCTAACGATATTTCCGTTTCAGATTCAAAGTACTGACAATAAATTTAAAATGAACATCAATACAACTAGCCGCGCACTCCTCCAGTGCCTATTTCCTGAAGCGAAAGGAGATTGTCAGGAAAAGTCGGCAATCGCGTTCGCTAAAAGAAACACTGACAACACGACTTTGGGCGCACCTGGCCAAAAAATTGAAGACATTTTGAAAGATACTCTTTGCTACCAAGGTGGACCAGATAACGAAAAGGATGCTCAAAATAGAGCCAATTGGTTTACCCAAAACAGTATGGTCTACCGGGTTGAAACCAGAGGTAATGTTGGGAACAGTGAAAAGAAACTGGTGGCTATTGTCGAAAGAACAATGCCCGATCCTAAGAAAAATGAAAAAGCGTCATACAAGATATTATATTTGAAGGTTATCTGAATTTGGTCGTCGTTGAGGCGGGCTACTGATTTGACGTCAGCCGGCAGTCTTGAGAAGATGAAAGTATCTAGTTAAATTAGGGAGATAGCATTTAATGCAACGGATTATCGGCCTCGATATCGGTAGCTATTCCATAAAAGCCGTTGAGATCGTCAACACTTTTAAATCGTATGAGATTGTAAATTTCTACGAAAACGTCATTCCTCATGCGGAGGAACTCGATCAAGACATCATCATTCCTGCATGTATGGAGCAGTTGTTTGTTGAGAATAACTTAAAAGCCGACCGTATTATTACGGCGATGCCAGGCCAATATATTTCTAGTCGTATTATGCCTTTTGGCTTTAGCGATCCCCGAAAAATTGAAGCTGCAATCCTCTCGGAATTGGAAGAAGCGACGCCGTTCAATATGGACGATATGATCGTTGATCATCAGATTCTTGGGCAGGTTGGCAATCAATCGATCACTCTTGCGGTGATGACAAGAAAAACTTTCTTGCGAAGCTTTCTCGAACATCTTCAACGTATTTCAATCGACCCCAAATTAGTAGACGTCGATAGTTTGGCTTTCTACAACCTTTCTTCTTATATGAATATGCCTGCCGGTCAATGCTGTGCTTTGGTTGATGTTGGTCATGAGAAAACGTCTGTTTGTATAGTACAAGATGGTGTTTTGCGCATGTTCCGCTCGATTAATCTTGGTGGGCGTTATCTAACAGAATTTCTCGCCCGCGATCTTGAGACAAATTTTGCGGAAGCTCAGCGCGTTAAGCACCGTGTTTCGCGTGTACTCTGCGATAACGATCAGGCGGAGGATCTAACCGGTGATGAGAAGCTCATTGTTGAGCGCATGACGCTTGCAAGTAATGCAATCGTCAAAGAGCTTGGACGAACGTTTTACGCATTTAAGACTTGGGAAAAGAGTCCGCCATCAAAACTCTATTTGTCCGGTGGTACAAGCCGGATCAAAAACTTTGGCAAGTACCTTCAAGACCAGTTGGAGATTCCGGTATCTATCAACCGAATTGATGAATCAAGCTTAAAAATCAATCCTGCTTTGACCGAATATATGTCGATCATGCCACAGAGTGTTGCCATCGGTATGAGAGCAGTCGGCACTTTGAAGCGCCACTCGCAAATCAACCTACGTCAAGGTGAATTCGCTTATGTTCAAAACTATGAATCGATCCTAAAAAGCTCGGCGATTGCTTTTAAAGTCATCGCGGTTGTTCTTTTGATTCTGTGCGTCAGCTACGGCATGAAGTTCTTCTTCTATCAAAGACAAATCGATACACTGCAAGCTCAGTACCTGCGTGAGTATACTACGGCATTTCCGGCAGTGAAAAGTCAGTATGTCAAAGACAAATTTACGTTCAAAAAGCTTAGGAACGATGCGACTCAAAAGTTACAGAAAGAAGTAACAACTAAGCGAGGTGCGGTTAGCTCGTTCCTCGATGAAAATCTGGCGAGTCCTGCGCTCGTGACACTCAAATCCCTCAGTGAAACGATTCCGAAAGATGTCAAAGTCGATATCACGACCTATCAATACACGACCGTAATGACTGGCGGCGGTAAGCTTATCATTCGCGGTGAAGCTGATGGCTACGCATCATCGACTGCGATTTTTGAGGCAATCAAATTGGTGCCGGTTTTGAAGAATGTTGAAGAAAAATCTTCAACCGCGAAACCAGGCGATAACAAGATCATTGAGTTTACAATCCATGCTGATTTTGCTGGCCCAACAGGTCCGGATGGAAAAGCATAACAGGGGATAAGAATGAACGTACTGAGTGGATTTCTTGATAAGATTGGTGGTCGGCTACAGAGCACCATTGGTGTAACTCGCCGCAGACTCTTTGGAGCAAACAACGAGAAGCTAGATTTCTTGATGGACAGCTTTTATAAGCTGAATCCTAATCAAAGAACAGGTGTGCTTGCAGGATTTGTAGCAGTCATTGGTGTATTTGTGCTTGGAGCGTTTGCCCTCTACTTTTCCCAAGTAAATCGTTTGAAAGACGACCTGAGCAATAGCTTTGCTGCTCTGCATGAATTGCAAGCCTTGAAAGCTGCCTATGACATCGAAAACAAAAATTTTGAGAAACTAGTCGAAGTTATCCAACGCCGTACTAAGCAAACAGCTCTAAAGCCTTTTTTTGAGAAGACCGGTAACGACCTTGGTGTGACCATCGAAGGGCTGAATGATCAAAAAGCACCTTTGCCAGTCGACAATCCACTTGCTGACAAGATGCAAGAAGTCCGAGTTGATATGCGCTTGCCAAATATTTCGATACCGCGACTCCTTGGCTTTCTTGTAGAAATAGAAAAGTCCAATCGGTACCTGCGTGTCCAGGATTTGATGATTCGTGGACGTTACGGCACAAAGCTATATTTTGATTCAACAGTAAAAGTTCGCGGATACGATGTGCCAAATTAAAGCCCAGCCATTTGCGCACGACGAATAAAACCCTCTTGCTGAGAAAGCTGATATGAAGACCTGGATCAAAGTCACACTGCTGGTAGGTTTGTTCTTCGCAAGTTTCATCTTGTTCGTCTTTATGACGTTTCCTTATGAAGTTCTGAAAGAATCTCTTTCGGCTGAAATCTCTCAGAGTACTGGCTATACCGTTCGTATTGGTAAGCTCAGTTCGAATTTTCCAGTTGGTCTCCATGCATCAAATATCAAGGTTGATTCTCCGCAAAGTACAACGACGTTGACTTTGAGTTCTCTCGATGTTGATGTTAGTCTGCTCCCTCTTTTTATCGGTAAAGTCGGTGCTGACGTCACTTTGACTTCTGGAACGGGGATCATCGAGCTTGGCGGAAATCTCGGCATTTTTGATCTAATTAACGGCATCACGGTTCCAAATAGGGTGACGTTCTTCGCTAAGGATTTCCCACTCGATCAAGCCGTATCATTCGGACTTGCAATTGCCGCAAACGGCCCCGATGCGAACCCGATGGTCGCTCCACTTATTTCAGCGATCGGTTTCACAGGTAACTTGAATGGCAAAATGGATTTTAAACTCGATGGCAAAAACCCAACTCTTTCAACTGGATCTGCGGCGTTCAACCTGACCAAAGCTCAATTGAAGTTAAGTCATCCTTCCCTCGGTCTGCCTGACCAGGATCTCGTTAAAGCCGATATTGCTGCGAAAGTGGAAGCCGGATCAATGGTTTTCGATCCGAAGTCAGGTTTTGTTTCTGACGAACTAGAACTTCTGACCGAAGGCAAGATTGTTTTAAAGCCCGACCTTTTCGCTTCGATGATGGATATGAAGATCGTCTTCAAGCTCGACAAAACAATGAAAGAAAAATTCGGATTTATTATTGATGCCGTAACTGGCAACTCTACCAATGAAGGTCAACTGACCATGCAGGTACGTGGACCTGTCGGTCAGCCAGCAGTAACCACCTTTTGAAGTTTAGTTTTTGAAGATTTAAACGTGCTTTTGTATTACTACATATTTGCTACTTATTGGGTGTAAAATTCGCTAGATATCGACCTGGCCTAGAGAGCCGGCGATTAATAATCTGCTTCCAACTTTGACAGTAGAATCTCACATCGACTAAAATGAATAGAGAATACCCATTTCAGTTCAGGAAGCCAGATGAGAAACCTTGAGCAACATGCCAAGCGTATTCTTGAGGTTTACCTTGCAAGAGGTCAAGCAGCACTTGAACTTTTGCGTTCGGAAAAAGTTGATGACGCGCTAGAGACTTTAAAGTGGCGAAAAGCAGCGTTTCATAATTTCCGAGTCGTTGATTCCCAGGCGCAACTAGCAGGAATTAATTTGGAGCAAGTAGAAAGTTTCGCCGGGCTGTTATCAGAAATACAGTCTGTAGATATGCATCTCAAGGAAGAGATGGTTAGAGCTAGGGAACTGGCGAATGTGCAGGCTGAAAAGTTGCATAATGCCCGGCGAAAAATCGGAAAGTATAGGTCGACGGTAGATACCCCGTCACGGTTTGAACAGTCTGTATAACGGGAAAAAGCGCAGATTTACTGCAAGCCCGGCCACAGAATCCATTACGGCCCTCAGGAGGTTAGTGCATGGCACCCAAAGGTGACTCTAAAAAGAAGTTGGCATTGGTCTACGGCACATTGCCGACAGTCGAAGAGATCGATCAGTTTATGCTGATCAACGATCAATTTGACATATCGGTCATCACCTCAGAATCTATCTGTGGGTATCTGACGCAAACTAGTAACTTTCACAATCTACCATGCATTGCATTGGCAGATCACAACGACAACCCAACCTACCTCCCGGGGCTTGAAAAAGCTTTAGGTGGCTTCGACGTTGTGGTCATCAAAGAACGCCTCGGCATGTACGCATACCAAGCAATCAAGGCGAAATGGAGTCACCGCTTCCGTTTGGTCGTTTGGGTTGATAATGCGACCGCTTACCCTGGTGACGATATCATTCAAATGCGCACTATCCGTAACGAGATTGCGAACTCGGCTGATTTGTTTATCGCTCAGACAGAAGCAGCAAGACAAGCTCTTCTTGTTGAAGGTGTCGAAGAAGCGAGAATCGCGTCCTATGTCCCGTTCGTAGAAGCACGCGTTCAACGCACAGCGAAAACAAGAGCGAAGGCACTTGAGACCCTAGGTCTTTACGATACGGATTTCGTCATCGCGCACATGGGGCAGATTGAATGGGAAGAAAACCTATTTGATCTTGTACACGCAGTGAAGCATCTTCAAACTACTGATAAATCTCTTGGCGCAAGACTTAAGATTGTTTTCTGCGGTATCGGTAGCTTTGCGGCCGAACTCAGAGAGCGTCTGGTAAATATCGGTCTTGATCGTCAAGCAATCTATGTTGCACCAAGCCGTAACGCATTCGAAAAAGTCATGCAAGCCGCTGACTGTATCTACTATTCGACCTCATCCGCTCGCGACAGACTAGAGGCAGATCCATACCGCATCGTTACGGCGATGGCGAACCAGATCCCTCTACTTGCGTCTCGAGGGCCATTGGTTGAAGAAATCGTTGGTAAACATCGCATCGATTTCTGTCAGGGTTCGATTGCTGGTCTAGCGAAAGCAATCAAGAAGACTGCTACTGCTAAAGCAGTAGTTAATGATGTAGCACGCAAAAACGCAGCTGTCATGAAAGAGCTAAAACCAAAAGCGATGCGTGAGATGAAGACTATTTTCAACTCCGTACTAAAAACGACTCCAACTATCGACGTCTCGGCACTTGAGCATCAAATGCAAGAAGTCGAATCATTGGTACTCAGCAAACAGTACCTTGCTGCCATTGATCTTATCGAGTCGATCTTTCAAATTCGCGAAATCCCGTTGCATCATAAATCAAATCTTTACCGTTTGATCGGCGACTGCTTTACCAAACTCGGAGATTCAGACAGTGGTAGAACTGCGTACATGAAAGCGATCGAGAACGATCAGTATTCGCCACGTGCTTACATCGGACTTGGAACAGTTGCATTGACCAAGCACAGTTACGAAACAGCCGTCATTCACTTCCAGAAGGCAGTATCTCTCGCTCCAGATGACGAAATGGCGAGTCTCGGACTCGGTTTGGGCTTCCAAGGTCTTCGCGAATTCGACGAATCATCTCGCTGGGTAGTGAAGTCTCTTGAGCACAATCCAGAGAATACGGCTGGTCTTTTCACGCTCGTCCAGATAGCGCATGAA
This sequence comes from Pseudobacteriovorax antillogorgiicola, assembly GCA_945862295.1. Lineage (GTDB taxonomy): Bacteria > Bdellovibrionota_B > Oligoflexia > Oligoflexales > CAIYRB01 > CAMAXT01. The sequence continues at coordinate 21,907 of CAMAXT010000010.1, read as the reverse complement.
CGTGGTAAATTCGGTGAAGTAGAAACTGCGATTGCTAAGTATCTGTCGATTCACCCGCAAGATTACAACATGGCTTACACACTGGCTGCGATTAAACACAAAGTTGGCAAAAATCGTGATGCTCTTGAACTTGTAGAAGGAATCATCGCTGTCGATCCTTACGATGACCGTGCGATCGATCTCAAACTGCAAATCAATAGCTCCAAAGACAGCGCCAAAGTTGATTTTTCCAGCCGCTAATTTTTTTAAAACCGGTGCTTCTTAAAATGATAAGAAGTACCGGCTCCAACCTACAGCTCGTCCGGATGCACTGTCGTTATGCTCAAGAAGGTGTTTATCAACAACAAAAAGATACCGGTACCTGTGCCGGTGCGTACGTTGTTTGAAGCTGTTACTTGGGTTGAGAGTTCACTCGTTCCTCCCGGTCACACCATCACCCGAGTGGCGTTAAACGATAAACTCGTTAGTGAACTCTACGGATCAGGTACTGCTGAACAAGACATTCTTTTAAAAGATGACGCAAAATTAGAGATTCAAATTGATTCACCCATGGATCTTGTAGTCCAAGCCTTAGAGGCTATGCGCAATCTTTCGTCTGTGGTCATGGGTGGCCTAAAAATGTTAGCTTATCAATGCTGGAAAGCAAAAAACGGTACACGCAATTCCGAGCTAGAGGCCGTATCAAATGACGTTATTCTAGTCTTAGATCTAATCGATCATGTGGCTAGTCTTGTCGGTCCAATGGATTTAGAAGTTGCACCAGTACAAGGCCTTGGTGGCGTTTTAAGGCAGATTAGTGTCAGTCTTTCGATGGCTCGTGCTAATAGTGATTTGAAAGCTTGTGCGAAGTTGTTGCTTAACCGTCTAGAGCCGCTACTAAAAGACTTAATCGACGAATCAGAAACTCTTCAGCTTCGGCTATACACCCATGGCGGTCTTGCTATGGTTGAAAATTCCCGCAGATAAACGGGGCTTTGGCGCGCACGCGACAAAGCCGTGTCCCGAGCGGAAGCGAGGGATCTCCCCCGAGCAACCTCCGATTTACTCATGAATAAAAGTAGCAACCGCGCCACTGACTGTTGTTGTGTCAACAATGTTGGCGACGAGATCTTTTTTCTCATGACTTACGAAGTACGTGACTTTTGGTGCTAGTCCAAGAGCGTATGTGATCTCTGGCTAGTTCTTTTTCGTCGATGACTTTTTCGGGATTTTTATTATCGACTGTGTCTGCACCGCAGTCAGCGAGAAGTGCATTTATTTTGGCTTCGGGATCGACTTCGTCCTCTGTTTCTCCTTCTTTGGCTCCGCCTTCGGTTTCAACGATTTCCGGTTCTTGCTCTTTATTTTTTATCTCTGGCTTTTGGCTCGGGATTTCACCGGTCGCGTCATTTGCCTTATTGGTCTTCTTTTTCTTCGATTGTTCTTCAATTTGTGAACAGGATAGAGAAAGGCTAGTCGAAAGGACTAGAGCTATGCGAAGTGACAATCGAAAATTGTAATGCATGATAGCCGTCCAAATGTTTGGCATTGTGATTAGGGGTTATCGGCAAAGATCGGCAAAAAAATGAATAGAATTTGATGATTAGGCTATGTTGTTGAGAGTTAAAGGCTTTCAGGACCCCAGTATTAATCTTTTCGGGACCTTGCATTGAGATCGGTGCTGATTTTTAAAAAATATATTCAACTTCTTCCATAATTGTGTCGATGAATAAGCAGTTTAGGAGAATTGGTGTGATTCAGCACAAGTCCATCGTCTTTGTCATTGATGCGAACAGTCGAGCGGCCGTAACGGCTAGTCTTGAGTCGTATGGCGTTGGTGCAGCTAAGATTGTCGAAACTCCCGAAGCTTGCATTGAAGCTTTGGTCCTGGAACAGAAAAGTGTCCTCGTCCTCGATTTGGCTGTAGGCTCAGAGCAGATCAATCAGATTCTTTCAGCTTCTAGGACTCATTTTAAGGTTGAGACTCGCCCGATTCTGATTCTGGTTGCTGAGTTAACAGATTCAGCTTTGGCGACCGCTTCGGAATACAATATCTCGCAGATTCATGCTGGTGATGTTGAAACGGATACCGTCGGTGTCTGTATCAAGCAACTAGTTATCGAACTCAATACTACCGGAAATATCCGCGAGGTTTTAGTCAAGGTCGCTACTGCCCGAGCACGCGGCGATTGGGCTATTGCGACTCCGTTATTAGAGAAAGAACAAGAGAAACAACCAGATGATGAGCGTTTAGCTCTTGAACTCGCCGAGAACTACATTCACGAACGAAACTGGTCAGGGGCTGAAAAGCTTCTAGAACCTTATTTAGCGACAACGCCGCCTATGATTCGGGCGTTAAATTTAAAAGCTCGATGCCTCATGAACGAAGGGCAATTTGATGCTGCTGCTTTAATCATGGGGAAGGCTAAATTACTTAACCCCCACAATGTCGAACGCCTGATTGAGTTCGGGCACATCCTACTCTCTTCAGACCGAATTGACGATGCCCGTCAACAATTCGAAGAAGCCGGTGACCTGGACAGCGACAATTTGGACGCAACTCGGGGTGTTGGGCAATGCATGCTGATGCAAGGTGAAGTTAACGAAGCGCTCGACTTTTTAAAGAGTATATCTGGCCCGCGCGAGCTCGCTTCAGTCTTTAACTCTGCGGCAGTCATGTCTATTCACAATGGGCACTTTGAAAAAGGTATGACGCTATATAAAAAAGCATTTAAGGTTGTCGGTAGTGATGACAAAATCGCCGCGCGGCTTCTATTCAACATGGGTCTTGGTTATAAGAAAAACGACCAGTTGGTGAAAGCACTAGACTGCTTCTCGAGATCTGCTGATATGGACCCGGAGTATGATAAGGCTAGTCAGCACAAACACTCGACCGAAAAACTTATGAAGAACATCAAGCCCCAGCTGGCTACGTCAAAGGATGAAGACATCGTCCACACCCCGGTTTAACATAAAGACACCGACCCTTTCAAGACTAGCAAAGAGTTTGGCGAAGAAGAGTTCGGGGTCATCCCAGCGTCCGGCGATTAATTCTGTATAAAAAGACTACAACACAGCTGCTGTAAACTCGGGTCTAGGCAACTTCTGCCTGACAATTTTTGCCCGCAAAAATGGGCGCATTTCATAATATCCGTTCTGTTTGCAACATGTTACCATTTCATAAAGCCACCGGTTTTATCCGTTCACAGAACTTTCTTTTAAAAACAGTGAGACCTGGATGCACCAAGTCCTGATTGCTTTATCGATATCATGCGCCCTAGTAGCTGCGTCTGTGCAAGCAGTGCCGTTACCGCATACCTTTCCGTTAACTCCAGCTGAAAAAACAGACAATCCATTTGATCCGTTGTTGCAAGACTGGCTCGATGAACATTCTGGCGTCAGCGCACCGGAGTTATTGTCGCAAGAAGATTTTGACCGCTTGGTCGCAAAAAGTGACGTTGGTGTCGCGATGTTTTTACGTTTGGCCCGCAATCCACGCGCAGTCAGCGCTAGTGATGTGTCATTGTTTTTAGAAAAAATAGATGCTCGCACTGGTGTCTCTGATGGCATGCTCATCGCCGATAGCATCTACTACGAACTTTTAAAAACAACTGTTCTGCCCTCAGATGTCAGAGCGAAAATAAATGCCCGCCTTGCATCTACCGACAGCAATTCTTGCGTGCAAAAGATGCGAACATTGGACGATATTAATGCTTCAACTCTGACCAGAATGAACGATGACGCAATTCGCGGACTTTTGACCCGAATTAACGAGTTTCGCTCGCAAAATTTCCGACGTCGAGCCCTCAGGCAGGTCATAGATTCTTTGCCAAAGACAAGACGGGAACCGTTGAAAGATACTTTGGTTTCCCATGTGGCACAGCATATGAGTGTGTTGCGTAGCTTTGACTGGCTTCTCGAATACTACGAGCAAACTGATCCCTCGAAACAAGATCAGCAGAATTCAGTGATCGATGAGATCAGACGTCTATCCAGTAAGAAGCAATGCAGTAAAGCGCGGACCGCTTTTTTTGATCTTCTTGCTGCGAAACCAAATATCGAACTTCTCGATGATACGGTCAATGCTGGGAAAGCGATCGACACTTGTTACCGGGGCCGCGACTCGGGAATGCGGTTTAAGTTTTGGGCGGCTGCGACGCTAGAAATGGAAAAGACTTGGTTGTTTCTAGGATGGGCAGAGGGAAGTTTGCGCAGTGGCTACTTGCACTGGGCTAAAAACGATATGGAAGATGCGAAGAGAATCTTTTCAAATATCATTGATCGAGCGGCAAATAATCCTGAGGTCCGCTCAAAAGCACTTTACGCTTTGGCTCGCGTCAATGAAAACGACAACGAGTATGACCTCGCTGCAAAAAGTTTCGAAGAATATATCGAACTCTACCCAGAGGCTGAGCACGTTAATGAAGCGACTGAATCACTCGTTTTAATCTACAGCGATAAAAAAGACTGGCAGAGTGCACTTGCTCCCCTTGAGAAACTGATCAAGAAACAGGATCTCCTTGAGTACGATCGTCGTTCGGTAAGTTCCCAGTCATTTGCCATGTTTTGGGCTGGCAGGATTTATCTAGAGACCGGCAAGGGTAATGAAGCCGCTGAGATGTTCCGTCGCGTTGCAAGTGAGTACTACAGTACTTTTTACGGCGCCATGGGCCACTACATGTTAGAGAAGCTTCTTGATACAAAGCTCGTGCTTGAACCACAACGGACACCGGCGTTTAGTTTTGCTCAGCTCTCTAAAGAATTCTCTCCGGAAGATCAGGTACGCCTAAAACGAGTGACTCTCATGCTTCGTCTAGGCCTTCGCAGCGACGCTATATGCGAACTCGATGAAATTGATACCGATGGCGGAGGGCCAGCCCGCATGCTGACTCGCTCTTTAGTTCTCCATGTAGCTGGACACTGGCTCGATGCGATCAAGGTCTATGATGCATTGCCGAGGACCTACCGAAATACCTTAGCTATTGGTTTTGAGAGGTTACTCTTTCCAGTTCGTTACAGTGAAACAGTAAAAGCGCACGCACTTAAAGCTGAACTCGACCCGGATTTGATCTTTGGTATTATCAGGCAAGAAAGTGTTTTTAATCCGCTGGCAAGATCGCCGGTAGGAGCGTCTGGACTGATGCAGCTCATGCCTGCAACAGCTAAGGTTGAAGCTAATAGGTTGAGTCAGGACTATGTTGATAAGACCACCAAGGCTCGTATCAAGAGAGACGCACAAAATAAAAAAAATCTACTAGATCCGGACACGAACCTAACCTTGGGGATTCACCACGTTCGTACGCTTTTAGCGAAGTATGGCAATCCTGTTTATATTCTCTCAGCATACAATGCCAGTCCGTCAGCTGCCGAACGTTGGATGGGAAAGATCCCGACACATGATCTTTTGACGTTTATTGAACGCATTCCCTATAAAGAGACTAGGGCCTATGTGAAGTTGGTTTTACGCAACTACTTCTACTATAAGCGCTGGTATGGATCGAATGCCGATAGTTTGGCGCATTTTGATAGCGTCACATTTCCAGTCGGAGCACTTGCAAAGTTGGAAAACAAAAGTGACGCGGAAATAAAAAAAACGATGATGCCTAATCATTGATTCAGCGCATAATTAGCAAATTACAACAGCTTAAGAAGCACCTTCTTGATTATGAGGCGCAGCGGCACTACAGGCGGGAAGCTGCAGGCAACGGTCATAGATGCCTTTTAAATCTTTGAAGCGGCTCATATCGATATCAAAGCGTATGGCATTATAAATCTGCGGCACAAGACAAAGATCGGCAGTCGTGATGCTGTCCCCGAAACTATAGAGACCCGGCTTGCCGATTAAGCGAACCTCTTGAAATGTCTTTAGACCTTTAGCGATCCAGTGTGCGGCATAGGCTTTTTTCTTCTCTGCATCTTCCGTGTAGAAGCCAACGACCGAGGGATTTTGCAGCGGCTGTGTCCCCGACGCGATGATCATCGCCAGTTGGCGCACGCGCATACGGTCAAACTGATCTTTTGGCAAAAGAGCCGGCTCAGGATAGGTTTCATCTAGCCAATCAATCATTGCCAGTGATTCACCGTAAACGGTGCCGTTGATTTCTAGTCCTGGAAGAAACCCAGACGGATTTTTTGCGACATAAGCTGGCGCTTTGTGTTCGCCAGTGAGGATATTCACCGGAACCGAATCGTAAGGCACCCCCTTAAGTTTAAGAGCCCAACGCACTCGCCAAGAGCATGAAGACCGCCAGTAGTGATGAAGAACGATAGCTGGATGAGCGTTTGTTGTAGCCATAAATTAGTTCCACTCTTTCAGCGGTAACGCTTCGCCGATGCTGATGCCAGAAAGAGAATGGGTAGCTCGATAAGCTAGAATTTCGACGCCTGCTTTCAACGCTTCGGAAAGCCCTTTGCTATAGGCCGGATCAATCTGACTCGCGGGAGTAAAGTATGATCCTTCTGCTCTGTTCACCAAATAAAACATCACTGCTCTGTGGCCCTCTTTAACCATCAGCGAGAGTTCTTGCAGGTGTTTTAGACCCCTTGCTGAAACTGAGTCGGGAAACAAAACCAAATCACCTTCGAGCAGCGTTGTGTTTTTTACCTCGACGTAACATTGGCCTTTGTCTGGACACGAAAGAAGGATGTCGATTCGTGAATTCACACCATATTTTACTTCTTGCTTCAGGTCGGGATAGGCCAAAAGTTCGGCAATCTTGCCGTTTTCGATTGCTTTTGCGACGACATGGTTTGGTCTGGCGGTATTGACGCCGACAAAGCCTCTAGAAGTTTTTGTCAGCTCCCAGGTGTAAGCTAGTTTACGTGTTGGGCTAGGCGCGTGCAGGACAAAAACGGTATCGCCGGGTTGTCCGCAGGATTTCATACTGCCGGTGTTAGGGCAGTGGGCGGTAACTACGTCGCCGTTTGCGAGTTCGACATCAGCGAAAAAACGCTTGTAACGTTTGATCAGTTTACCTTCAATCAAGGGACTCGAAAATGTTAGCATCTTTCTTCTCCAGTTCCATCAGCTCTTCCGGTGACATCAGATTGAAGCCAAACCGGTTGAGCTTTGCCGCGTAGATCGCATGCCGCTCTCTAAGTTGGCGAAGCGTGTGCGAGTACGCAAGATTGACGATTTGGGTCCGTATGCGGTAACGCATAGGCGAACCGGCCATCATATGAGCACATTCTTCATCTGGCTGAAAGACAATAAAATCGACATCGGGATAGCGCTCTGTCATATGGGTCAAAGTCGCTTGAAAACGAGTGTGGACCAGGGCTTTCACTGTCTGAATCATCGAGTAAACGCCACCCCTTTTATCAACTGTTCCAGGGATTTGGGTAGCAAGCGGTTTAAACGGATCGATGATGATGACCAAACGACAACCGCGGTCGACCAGGAGTTCGAGATTAACGGTACGGGTAACCTGGCCATCGATAAACCAGCGTCCCCCGATCTGCATGGGTTTAAAAAATGGTGGCAATGCGCAAGACGCGCGCAATGCGTCGCTGATCGGGACCTTATTCCAAGGGGCTTTACCGAACGAAATGTGTTCGTAAGAGTCTTGATCAGTCGCACCTATATAGAGTTCGGATTTTATGGTTTCAAAAGAATCATCGTGACCGTACGCTTGAATCGCATTCTTAAAATATTCTTTTAAGGCGTCGCCTTTGAATATCCCGGTTGGAAATGATTGCAGTAACTTCTTCACCCACTTATTGGGATCGATGCCTGCCCATGCGACCGATTGTTTGATCACTCGCTTAGCTATATCAACGCCATCTAGATCGTAGAGCAGGCTGCCGTCGAGCGGTGCTAAAATCTCTGATTTCCCCTGCATCGCTTTCAGTAATTCTTCAGTCGGTACTTCACCAGCCATAAGTGTGGCACAGATTGATCCGCTACTAATCCCCGAATAAACGTCGACGCTGCGAATACTGCGTCCGGTGAGACAGCGCGAAAGTGCGTGTAAAACACCAATTTGGTATAAAAATCCTTCAAGTCCGCCGCCACTAAGTCCCATCCCGATTCGAGGATTGCGCACGACGCCGCGATTAAGTACTCGGGCAAGCCAACGCAAGAGGTGGGCGGTGGATTTAGGTGCAATGCAGACGTCGCGCACGTTTACCCGGCCAAGTTCAAATAGGCGGTGGGCATCATCCTCCTCTTTCTCTAAGATCGCTACAACGCGGCTCATTGGAAATACAAAGTCTGGCCCCCAGAGTTCTGCTAACGCAAGTACGTCGGTGCTGATTTTTGCAAGTGCCTGCCGTGCTTCTAATCCATCAGCTCGTTCGTCATAAATCAATATGTCGACGGCGTTGCGTCGAAGGTGCGGTGTGATTGCATCAAGGTCTGAAACAAGCGTGACACTGAGCACCATATGTTCCAGGATAGGATGATCGACTCTAAATGTTTCACTCATCTCTTTTGGATTAGGTAAGGGCGTAGCCTTGAGCCGGTCGAGCGCGATTCTTGTCAGCTCGATCTGGCTCTGAGACGCAACATATAGAAGGTGGTGAAGCAAATATCACTCCGCTTTTTTATTAAACTGCTGAAGACCCGTAACCAGCTGTGACGCAGCAATGTAGCCAGCGAGGTTTTGTCTTTGTCCGATGTCTCCACTTGGTGGAACGAGGACCAGCGTTGGTAGTCCTTGCAGACCGTATTTTTCTTGAGTGACATCATTGGCATCGTTAGATTCTGTAAGGTCTAGTTTCAACATGATCCAATTTTCTGAGAGTTCTTTTAAAACTTTGTTATCAACAAAAGTCGTCACGTCCATTTTTTTGCAGGCCTCACACCACTCAGCCCACATGTCGATAAGGATCGGTTTGCCTGTGCTTTTAGCTTCCAGGAATGCTGACTCCTCATTCCTTAGCCAATTCAGCTTGTATTCTGCGTTTTCGTCTGGCTTCGGCTTCGAGGTGAGTGTTTGAGACAGCGAGAAAACAAACATTCCCAGTAAGATGGAAGGTACCAGCGATGCGAATTTATTGTTGCGAAGCGATGGTGCCAACAGCCATCCCACAGCGAGAAGTGCTCCTACTGTGCCGGTAACCATGCCGATGGTGTGCCAGTTGTCTCGCAGTTTTTCCATTAGACCGTAAAAGGGAATGCGTAGGTAGTAAAAGGCTAGCGCGAACATGACAACAGCAAAGAGAAACTTAACTACGATTTGAATCAACGGAGACACTTTCACTTTGCCAACCTTTGCTGCCGCTCCACCCATGAAAACATACGGTAGTCCGAAGCCTAAACTATAAGTAAATAGCAGGGCAGTTGATGACCCCGTACCGATACTGTTTTTAGTCGTATAAGCTAGTAGTGCAGCAAGGATAGGTCCAGTACACGGTGCTGCAACCAGACCAGCTCCGGTACCCATGAGAAAGGTATTTCGTAAGGATGGCGCACCTGTTCCTAAACGGTTACCCAACATTTGCAGCTTCGAAAAATCACCAAAACCGATCATGGTGATACCAAGAATGAACATCAAAATAGCGAATGTCACATTGAAAGACTTTGACGCCATCATGCTACCAAACATTCCGCCGCTGAGTGCAGCGATGACACCAAGGGCAGAGTAGGACACAACTATTCCAAAGGCGTAAACCGACGAACTTAAGTAAGGCGATGATCCTTGGCGACCAAGAAGACGCAAGGTGATGGGAATCATCGGATAGACGCAAGGAGTTAGATTGGACAGCATACCGCCTGCGAAGACGATGGCGAGTAAAAGAAAGAATGGAATTTTTCCTGCAGCTAGGCGAGCTGCCAGCTTCGACTCCAGATTGACATCATCACCTTCAGACGGCAGAAGGGTAGGCGCGTCTATCGGGAGGCTTTCAAGTTCCGCGCCTTGCTTCTTGCCAGTTTCTTTTTCAATAAACGCTAAAAATGGCACTTCAACTGTTTCGGTATAAGGGAACAGACAGATGATGTTAGTGCAGCCAACGTATCTGATGCTTAGCGGAAAGTTCTGTTTTGTCCAACGAGGCACGCCGGAAAATGATAGAGCAAAATCACCCGCTTCGTAGATGTCGACTTCTTTGTTACTGATGGGGTCCATGAATTTGCGCGACGACGGCGGAATCACAAACTCAAGCGTTAAGCCTGGGGGGCCAGAGAAAGTAAGATTAGAGGCGTATATCTTCCAGTCTTGTTTAAGACTCAAGCGTACTAGAACACGAATTTTACTTTCGTTGTTTTCAACAGCCTCAAGAGGGGTCCATGTGACAACATCTTTTGGTTTGATGTCGGTAGGCTGGCCGTCGCTCTGAAGATCAGGTGAAAAAGTCCCTGGTTTAGATGTCTGACTAAAAGCCGTTCCAATTGAGCCAATACATAAAATTGCTGATACCACCGCTGCCGACACGGTCTTTAAGATCATGCGAGAAACTCCCCCAACAAAAAAAGCACGAACTAATGCTTTTGAGCATACTCTTCATGAAAATAAGCTCACCTACAAATTTTTTAGTCCTATCAGGCTATTATAGCAAACTATCCGCAATCGGGACAGGATGGGGCATTTACCCCTCGTCGTAGCAACCATCTAATTTTACATATCTTATTAAGATGTTGCAGAGGCAGCTTGACCATTGCGGATCTTTCAACTAATAAATGTGACCTAGTTTCCGTTTACCAGTCCGAAACCAAAGGCAATGTTGCCTCAACGATATCGATGGATGAGATCATGACTCTTAAGCAATTTGACCCTAAGCACCAAAGCTTCAAAAGCAAACTGAAAAAAGGCGACGAAGTCGTTGTTCTTACTGGTAAGAGCAAAGGCGAAACAGCTAAAATCGAAAGTATCGACAAAAAACGTAACCGCGTTTTCCTCGAAGGCAAAAACCTTGGAAAAAAACACACCAAGCCAGATCTAAACAACAACGAAGGCGGCATTATCGACATTCCAATGCCACTTCACATCAGTAACGTTGCACTTGCTGATCCAAAAGGCGGCAAAGCTACTCGCATCGGTCTAAAGACTAGCGGCGATTCTAAGCAACGCATCGCTAAGAAATCTGGTTCAGTAGTCTGATTTCATGCTTTAAGATATAAAAGCCACCCTCAAGGGTGGCTTTTATTGTGCGCGCCCCATTTATTGTTTTCGATATATCGGTAGGAAAGAAACGAAACGGCGAATGTTACAAGTAAGTATAAGAAAACCTGCAAAGGATTTCTTTGGGTTCCCAATAGCAGAAGCAAAATAACCCCGTGCCATAAATACAAAGAATAACAAATGCGTCCTGTACCGACTAAAAAACTTGTGCCGACGAACTGGTTTATTAGCGAACGGGGGGACTGCAGTAGATACATAATGATTAAAAAAAATCCGAGCAATAGGAGATTGTTTATTAAAGGCGTCGCGGAAATTGAGATGAGATTTAGAATGTAGTAATCCCAACCATGGCTGGCAACGAGTAGTAAACATAGTCCTAAAAAAAGAACTCCTGGAGATAACGAGTAATATTGCGAGACCGCAAAGGCCATCAAAGACTCTTATGCGCTCGTTCACTTTGCTCCAATAATCTTCAGCAGAATGATTTTCGGTTGCTGAGTAAATGAAACTGCCTGACTCATTAGTTTGGCGAGCTAGCTACATGTCCAGACCGCAGAATAGTCGTTCCGATGGCGATTAGAAATGACTCAAGTGCTTCGGTCTCCTCGGTCGTTAAGGCGATTTTTTCTAGGAGTGGGCTGCGGTGGCCGACAGCTGGTCGATCATCAAGGCGGCTGTAAAACTTGACCGCATCTTCCAGTCCTTCGATCTGGCCATTGCGCATCAAAGGTCCATTTGGATTGAACCCTCGCAGGGCAGTTGTTCGAAAGGCGCCAACTGCTGCATTCATATCTTCCGTGCTAACTTCGATATCTTTGCAAACTTGCGCCGATGGTTCGCTCTCAGACGGAACACACGAGCGTTCCACGTCGCTTAAGATGAGACCGGTTGCGCGACCTGGATCGGGAAAGGACGCTTTTGTCAGGCCGGTGTTGTGAAACTTATTGTCGGTAAAACCTGGCCCAAAATGACAGGCGTTGCATTTGGCTTCGCCGATAAAAAGTTTCAGACCGGTGAGTTCGTCACTGCCAAAGTCTGTCGTGATACTGTCCTGCAGCGATTGACCAGCGGCAACTTTTTCTGCGAAAATATCGTACTTGGTAACAGCCAAAGGGATCTGCTGAATATAGGCTGCAAGCGCTGCGGCTGCATTCTTAAAAATTGTATTGACCGCGATCTGTGTATCAGAATTTAAGCTTTCAAACTTCGCTGACTGGCTGTGCTCCGGTAGCATTGGTGAAAAGACTGAGCGACTAACGATTACCGCCGGAGCTAAATGCTCGGCAGAAGCTTGCCGCAAAATATTTGCAAGTTGGTCGCGGTCGGCCAGGGTCTGCAAAATAAAAGAACTCGCACTGACCGGAAATTCTTTGCGATCTGCCATAGGTGTCCCGCTGTCAGGTATATTTGCAAGAAGATCAGCTGGGACCGCGCCAAAAGTCTTTCCGTATGCATCCCGGTATTTATCGCGAATGATCCGCACGACTTGCACCCTGGAGGAGGAAAGCTCAGCCGGTGATTCAATGTGCCTGGCGATATAGGCTTCAAGGCTATTAGCTCGCCCGTCGGCACTGAAATATTTGTAGAAAGAAGAGCGTCGAAGGTCTGGTGCTTGGCGATCAGATGTTAAAAACTGATTGCCGGTTTCTTCGCTAGTGTGACAACCGTTGCAAGATTCGTTACGGCCACTGCGACCCGGTTGATAGGGAAGAAAATCATTATCGTTAAAGATTGTCGCGCCGAAAGCCGCGAGAGACTTCTCTTTTTCGCCGATAACACTTGGTGCTGGCCGAACGCTGCTCCTAACAAATTCCATGATCTGTTCGTCGGTGACCGAGCTGACTCTGATCCGGTCGGGCGGTGTCGGTAAGAGCATCCTTGCTCCGGCCACGAACACCACTATAAGAACGCCAATCTTTAGAGGCCGCAAGTTTGTCTTGCGGTTGGCTGTTTCTAGTTTAATGATCCGGTCTGCCACAGGGGTCTCCCGTCAAGGGTGCCAACATGCTATAAATATTCCAAAATTTTATACCCAGAATTAAAAAATTATTACATTTTTCTTTAACAATCATAGAAAAAAGTATGCATGGTCAGTTATTTTGGTGTATATCCGAAGCTCGATCGGAAAAATGTTCGTTATCACAGCAGCATAGGTACAGCGCGGTACGATGCTTCTTAGTAATATGTTCGGACTTTGCATGGCTAGTACGACAGGTGATTCAAATAGAGTGAAAGCCGCATCCAAAGATTTGGGTGACCGCAACTTGCCGTATAGTGCTTTTTTTCTCATCCTTATTGTCTACACCTTGGTTGAAGTTCTGCTTTTTCTCAACCGAGACAATTGGTCGATAGCAAATAACATCCTAGTCCCTGTTCTATTGGCTTTAACCTTACTGAAATTTATTTTGGTCATTGGTTGGTTTCTCTACAACGGCAAAGAAACAAATTGGATCCGTAAAGTCCTACTTGTCTCGTTGGTCATTGCTGGGGCTTCTGGCCTTATCATGCACCTATTGATTTAGAATCCCCATGTACGAGCTGCGCCCCTATCAAAAGCAGGCTGTGGAAGCGACCATCCGTCACTTTCAAAAGCAACGCACTCCTGCTGTCGTCGTCCTGCCAACAGGCGCAGGAAAAAGTTTAGTCATCGCCGAACTTGCCCGAATCGCAAAAGGGGCAGTCCTTGTCTTGGCTCATGTTAAAGAGCTCGTAGAACAGAATCACGAAAAATTTATTAGCTACGGTCTCGATGCTGGGATTTTTTCTGCTGGCCTCTCGCGCAAAGATCAAGCGAAGAAGGTGACCTTTGGCAGTATCCAATCGGTAGCACGAGCACCGGAAAAGTTTTTCCAACAGTTCTCGATTTTAATTATCGATGAATGCCACCGAATCTCTTTAGACGAAGACACCCAGTACCAGCAAGTGATTCACCGCTTGCGTAAGGAAAGTCCAGAGATCTGTATCCTCGGACTGACAGCAACGCCCTACCGGCTTGGGCTCGGTTGGATTTATCAATATCACGTCAAAGGTATGACGCGCACAAGCGAGGAACGGTTTTTTAAAAAATGTATTTATGAACTGCCGCTAAGCTACATGATCAAAAACCAGTACCTCACACCGCCAATCAAAATCGACTCGCCGGTAGCCGGCTATGATTTTTCTAGTCTGAAGATGCGCGCACCGGGAACATCGTTTCGAGTTAGCGATATTGAAGCAGTTCTGACCGACCAAAAAAGAGTGACACCTGGGATCATAAATAACATTGTCGATATGGCCATTGACCGCGCTGGTGTCATGATTTTCACGTCCAGTGTTCGGCACGCACAAGAAATTCTCGGCCTGTTGCCAGAAGGCATCTCTGCATTAGTTGTCGGTGATACCGAAGACGCTGAAAGAGACGCGATTATCCGTGACTTTAAAGACCGTAAGTTAAAGTTTTTGGTGAATGTTTCCGTATTAACGACCGGATTCGACGCGCCGCACGTCGATTTAATTGCTGTTCTACGTCCAACCGAATCAGTCAGCTTGTTTCAACAAATCGTTGGGCGAGGACTACGCCTAGCTCCAGATAAAAAAGACTGTTTGATCTTAGACTACACCGGTCAGGGGCATAGTATTTTTAGTCCTGAAATTGACGAGGACAAACCGAACAATGAGTCCGTGCCAGTAAAAGTCACGTGTCCCGAATGTAATTTTGTAAACGACTTCTGGGGTTACCTTGACGAAGAGGGTGAGGTGATCGAACACTTTGGCCGAAAATGCCGTGGTGCATCTGAAGACCCCAAAACCCTTGCTGTGCTACCTTGCCTCTACCGGTTCCGCTTTAAGTGCTGTGATACATGTGGTGCGGAAAACGACATCGCCGCCCGCATCTGTTGCCACTGCAGTGCGACGATTGTTGATACCGATAAGAAGTTACGTGAGGCAATGGCCTTAAAAGGTGCGCACGTGATGCGACCTGACTCGATGACCGTTGAAAAAGGCAGCGACCGCAAAGGCCGCGAGCGGTTGGAAGTCAAATACTATGATGCCGACGGTGAGCATTTAACCGAGTATTTTTTTCTCTCAAACAGTTCGGAAGCTAAGGGCTTCTACTACAACTTCACTCGCATGCATGCGCGAGTGCCGGAGCGGCGATTGGTGATAAATAACATCGATGATGTTTTTAGGAACCTGCAGGCTTTTCGCATACCTATGTTTGTGATCGCGCATAAGAAAAAACACTTCTGGCAGATACGGGAAAAAATCTTCGAATAAGCTACGGCCGTCTCTAAAGTTGACTGCAGTCAAATCTGTGGCTGTCTTTGACTAGAGACGCAAATATAGAATCGGCGTAATTTTTAAATTCGAAACTAGTCGTCTTGTCAGGCATGACATCGTTACCACCTTCAGACTCATACCGCATTAGTTCAGTGATGTGGATTGGCGCTTCTAGTTCCATGCTAAGTTGAAAGATATTAAAGCTGCTATCGGCAGAAGGGCCAAGGCTTGCGTGCACGAGCCAGCCTTGGCCGTTGTTCCCTTTTTCGAAATTAGCGACTTCTTTTTCGATCGCTTCAACGATCATCGTACGAATTGCGTCGTTTAGTCCCAAAGCTCCGAGTCCCTTATACTCGCCTGTCACTTCTACCACGCCGATGCCGACAAATTTTCCGTCGTACCAAAGGCGGTCGTCGCTCTGTGTGACTGTGCCATGAAAAGCGAGGTTATTGACGACGATGTTTAAGCCTTTAAAGCCGATAGTCACTGTATGCATGACGTTGAGATCAAAATCACTGTCAGGAGTGAGGGTGGGAGTGGCGGTATGGCCTCCAGGGATGATGCCTTTTTCCGTTAGTGGAAGGCGTACCTGAGTGCCGAGCGATTTGGTGCTTGTAACGAGTTCAGCAAGTAGTTGCCCCGATCCATCGGTAACTTTTGTGTCGAGGGTGAGAAGGCCGCCGAGGTTTAACAGCCAGGTGGCGAGTGTCGGCACCTGCGTCCAGAAGCGTTGCGGATTCCAACCGATATGCATTGAGACTTCTGCAACGTCTGTTCCGAGTGGTTTTTTTGTGTGTTTGATGCCTATTCCCGAGGTCTTTTCCTGCGAAAAATCGGGGTAGGCGATCTCCCAGCCCTGATAGCCCGCATAAACGAGCTGCGTTTGATCGCTGATGAACTTGCGCAGTCTCTTTGCAGATAGAGGTCCTGTCGAAAGCTGCAGGGTGAAAGCATTGAGATTTGCGATCGGACCTTTGTCGACATGCATCGCCATGGCATAATCTAGAGCGGCCGGCCCTGTCCTACAGCTATCGTCATCTTTCGAAAAGTTCGTTGGCAGATCTTTGACTAGATCAAACGTGAACTCACCGTTGATCGTCGTACCAACGGCGCAAATGTGTTCCTTCGAGCGGTGATTGGCCTCAGCCCACGCAGCAAATTCTTTGGTTCTCGATGCACGAGTACGAGCCCGCTTGGCGATGGTCGTCATGACTTCAGAGGGAGTGAGGGGAGCAAGAGCGTCCTCCCACGGCCGCCAGAACCGACAGACTTCCGCTGTTCCATGCTGCCGTTCAGGAAGCTGCAAAACTTCGGCGCTATTTGTAGGAGTAGGCGTAGCTGAGTCTTTCCTCGGCAATAGGTAGATCGCCATAAGAAATCCGCCAAGGAGGAGCGCAGAAAAAATGATGAGTTTTCGTCGTTGTTGCAGGCGGTTTTTTTTCCTGTGCGAATAAAATAATCGTTTCAAGGTCTTGTGCTTCATCAACTATAAAAAAAAATCGCGTTTCTGGCCATTCCCCAATTGACAAAGCCAAAATTTCGCGGCAATATCCTGTCTCTCGAAGGCACAATGTGTACTTTGACACCCTTGCGGGGTGGTAGTTAAGTTGGTTATAACGCCGCCCTGTCACGGCGGAGGCCGCGGGTTCAAGTCCCGTCCATCCCGCCACTTTCCCCCTCTATTACAGAGGGTTACAGAGAACGATTTCGAAGACGAGGTTGTTCGAGGTTGTTGACGAGGTTGTTGAAGGTTGTTCGAGTGGTCCTTAAAAGGGGTCAGAACCAGAGAAAAAGACGTTTTTAGAAAAAATTAAATATTTTTTTCATAAGTAGCTGATATAATAGTTCTTATGTGAATCCTCTTGCGCTTTCGTCCCAGGCTAATTAACAGAGCCTGCTCTAGCTGACGATGAAGTATGCGGAGGTATTGTTATGTCAAAAGCTAAGATCGACCATACTAGAAACTTCTACCGCTCTAAATATAACCGGGTCATGGTCCAGTTCTGGGACAAAAAAGAGAAGCGGCAGAGAAAAATCCCTCGCGGTCATTTAACCCACTTGGACAATTTGACCGATGATCAAATCCAAGCTTGGGTATCTAAACACATAGAAGAAAATTATTCGCAGGAGGAAGAAGACTACTTCCTGGGTTTTAACACAATTAAAACCTATTTTACAAACTATGTTTCCCATAAACAAATACTTGGTCAGATGGAAGAAGCTACTGCCAAGGATGCAACAAGCCAGTTCTTTAACTATATCCTACCGTATTTTGCTTTCATTCAGAATGCGCCAGACGTTCGAGTTTGGCACAAGTACTCTGAGGACTTCGTTAGGTTTTTAATCTGGGCTCCAGCCAGAAAGCATTTTAAATCCAAAGAAACGTTCTATACAGCCCTGCGGTCGTATAGGGAAAATTCACCCGCTCAACATCAAAAATTCGAACCCCTACACAAAGGAACTGTCACTCGAATTCTATCTCGCATGTCTCATTTTTCAGAAACTCTAAGACAGAAGAGATTGATTGACGAAGTGTGGTTTTTTGAAAAGCCCGCCAGGGATAGAAACAAAGACACCCCGCTTTTGCGCTCTGTTACCCCAGAAGAGGTTCTAAAATTTGCTAAGAGCTGCAAAGATCGAAGAATTTCACTTTTAGCATTACTTGGATATTTTGGATCCCTGAGACCTCAGGAAACTTTTGCGCTAACTAATAAAGATGTTCTTTCGTCAGATGAAGCTCTTTTAAAGTGCCAGACGCTCACTAAATTTTCTCAACATGGTCAAGACCAATTTAGACTTTCTGAAGATTCAAGACAGAAAGAACTCGGGACAAAATTAGGGCTAAGTATTTCAAAGCAAGATTGTAGAAAGCTTGGGGAGAAAATGCCACTTCCGAAGAGCGGCACTAAGCGTTACGTAGGCATTTGGCATAAACAAGCAGCTTTGGCTATTTCAACTATAGTTGCCGGTATGGAGGACAACAATCCAGAAATCGACTGCTTTAGATTATTGATGGACCATGATCAAAAAATCTATCATCACGATTCTTTCTATAAGATATGGAGAAACAACGGGATGAAGGGGGTGACGCTGAAGGACCTACGAAGAGCCTCTGGATACTACCTGGGCCGAGAGTTAATGGTTCCCTTTGCTGTTCTCCAGGATCACTTTAAGCATAGGGATGTGCGAACAACAGCGGATTATACGCGAGCTCCAAAAGTTGAAGTTACTCAATCAACAAAAAGAAACTTATTAGACGTAGTTTAACAACTTATTGAAGGAGAACGTTATGTCTAAAATGAAGAAACTTCTAAAAGACCTAAAAGACGTTGAAAAACTGAGTGCGGGTGATTCTACGGTGTTCGATGATGTCGAAGACCTGAGTCTAATAAAATTGAGCAACTATCGAGAAACTGACACTATTCACGTTGACAGCTTGATTGAATCTATTCGTACGAGTGGGGTCCTTCAGGCAGTTCAGGTAAAAGTTGTGATTGAGAAAACGGGAGTGAGATCATTACAGTGTATAAACGGTCACCATCGCATCAAGGCCGTGAAATCGCTAAGAGATGAGGCCATTGCCACAGGTGAGAGTTGGCACTACCGACCATTGCCGATAATAGTTGAGGTGGTAAATGAAGAGCAGTCTAGTATAGCTAAAGATGTCTCCCGGGCGGTCGCAAGTAACTCAATTATTAAAAAGGACAACATTTACGACCGAGCAGCAGGAATCAAAAAGCTGAAGGACGAAGGGGTTCTTGGAACGAAAATAGCCTCATTGTTGGGAGTTGATAGGAAAACCGTCGAGAGAGCTGTTCTAGTTTCTAGCATTCCTGACGAGTGTTTGGTGGAAATGAAGAAGATTAAGCTAAGCGACTCTCAGGTGTATAAGATTGCCAGCTCAATCAAACGAATTACTGATGTTGCTGGTTATTCATTCAATGAAGCTCTTGAAGTTATACAAAGAAAAGGAGTAGAAAAAGCGGTGCCAGTAGAAATAGTGCCACCGCCTGAGCCAACGAAGGTAAGCAAGAACAAGGTAATTCCTGTAAAGTCGAAAACTTGGAGCGTTGTAAAAATTAACGAAATAATTTTGGAACTTGAAGCTGAGTTAGGGTTTCCAAAAAAATGGAGCAAGGTGTTATTAGAAAGATTATCACCAGAATCTGAAGTCCAAATCGTTTACCAGGAAGCAAAATAGTATCAAGGTTGGCGGTGCGTGGTCTGTAGTGCCGTCCTCGCCCACCTCATCATTAAGCTCCAAATCTCAAGGCGTGAAAAGGGCAAAGCTTGAATGATGAACTAATTGTTGTCGATCCAGCGATCTGCAGCGGCAAACCGACGATAAAAGGCACTCGAATTTTGGTAAAGAACATACTTGGCATGATCGAAGGTGGCTACACTGAAGACCGTATTCTCCAAGAATATCCTGAATTGACGCGCGAAGACATAACAGCCATTTTGAGCTTTAAGGAAAAAATGAGAACTGATTAATTCAAGATTCGACAGCAATACTATTGTCTCGCAGGGCCTAAATATCAAATATCTTTGTAACCTCTGCCTTTTGCTCATTTGTTAAAACGTCTTTAAACATTGGGTCACTGAACTGAACCTGCAAAGATCTCCCTATTTGTCTTAGAATCTCTCTCTCCATTTGTTCTGTCAGTTCAATTGGCTTATCGTTTTCTATGCCCTCATAAAGCTCGAATTCACCGTCTTCAAGTTCTTCTTCAAGAAGAAAATCTCGGGAGAGGCCACAAAGCCTGGGCGCAACAGCTCTTTCAAATCTAAGGGTGCAGTTCTGATCGATATAGGCGTAGCCGTCTAGCTCAATAACTAGAATATGACAAGAAACGCTTTCTTTTTCTGGTGTAAGCACACTTAGGGTTGTGGCGTATAGGAAGTGTCTTCCGATAATTTTCCCGCTAGAAAGCCTATCAACCCAATCTTCTTGGTCTGCGATATATGCCGGAGGTAATCTTTCAGCCTGCCTACCGGTACGGATGTCTACGGTTGGACTGGTCGTGTAGACGTAGAATTCATTTAAAAATTTTCTGAGATCCATAGATACCCCCTCCGGATATGTTCACCTCTGAATGATACAAATCATCGGAAGTCGCGATTTTAAATGCTGTTTTGACTGGGCCCAAATTTGGGCTGAGCCAAAACTTGAGAAATTTCTTGGAGGAGAGACCATTAGTTGAGGGTCGTTAAAAATATCTTTTTACAACGTCGCGTGCGTTTTCCATCGCGCCTTCGACACAAGCAAAGCCTGGCCACTCGCCCACAAAAAAGGACTTATTTTGTCCTTGGAGGCTTTCAATCATCGCATAATGGCAATGAAGCTCCTCGGGATTCACGTGTGGGAAATAGGCCCACTTAGCACCTTCGATGACAGAAGAGCTTTCAATCGCTTCTTCGACAGAATCGCTGCCTATTCCAAGTCCGACGTAGTTTGAAATAATAAAATCTTTAACCGCTTCGGCTGCAGAGGATTTTGCGCTAGTGCTGTCGTCCCCAACCCCGTAAAACAGGAGCCCGCAATCATTGTCATATAGTTTTATAGTTGTTGCGTGCTTTCCTTTAGACTTATCGCTGAGCTTGGAATTGTCGAAGTACACCCCTCGTGGCAACTTTTCTGCGACAGGAACATGTATGAGTGCTGAGAAGTAACAAACATTTCTAGTTTGCTTAAGTAGCGTTGCAACTGAAGTAGAGTATTTCGAGGTTACTGCCAGAGCGTCCTTGGGGGGAATGGCAAAAATAATTCTATCGAACATGTAGGTGGCTTTATTTGTTGAAACAAGGACTACGCCATTTTTGTGAGAAATGGAGGTAACGCCCTCATTGTAGTGAATATTATGAACGCTTGCCATTTTTTGAAGTAACCCACCGAATCCATTTTCTAGAGTCATGGGCGTATAGAGAGAACCACGGCGGCCCGATAGTTTAAAGCGCAGTAACTTTATTAAAGAAAGAGTAGATCTTGGCAGCCCTAAATAGACAAGCTTTAGTAAATAGATGATCGGAGTTGTGTTAGTAAAACCGTAACCACAGCCAGCCGTAATCGGGGCAAACATATGTCTAATCCGTGCAAGAAATCGCGTGTTAAAAAAATCATCAATCGAACATTTATAGAATTGTTTAAAGGCTAATTCCGACAGTGGTTTTTTTCTTATTTGAAAATTTGTAGCAACCACCCAGGCAGCACTGAGTAGTGACAAAAACCCAAGGACGCCTCTGGGAAGAGATACTTTTTTTCCCTGCGTAAGATCGCCCTCATGAATAAAATGATACGGGCCTTCAACTGTTTTTTCGCCGTATTTGTTACAGTGAAAAAGTACCCTATGGTAACCAGATCCGACCATTATTGCGCCGAGATCGTATTTTTTTCCTAGATGATCGACGGTGACACATTTTCCGCCTGCGCGGTCAGATTTTTCAAAAATTACAATATCACTGTAACCTTTTTCATTTAGTGACTCGGCCGCATCAAGCCCAGCCGGCCCGGCACCGACAATAGCAATTCTCATAGCGCTCCCATGTGTTTGCCTATAGAGAGCTTTTCGGATTTATTATGTTTTTCGGCGATTAAGGATTTTGGT
>CAMAXT010000009.1 GCA_945862295.1 Pseudobacteriovorax antillogorgiicola | reverse complement strand
TGAGAGATATCAACGCCGATGTAGCCACCATATTCGTCGCGAGTTTTATGGACGGCTTTTAGTACATCGCCAGTCCCTGTTGCAACGTCGAGGTAAGTTCCGCCTGGACGGTACGGCACATGACGGACTAGGTGATTGCGCCATCTTTGGTCTTGGCGACCGCTTAGAAGGCGGTTTAAGAAGTCGTAGCGCGGCGCAATGCGGTCAAACATGCCCTCTATTTTTGCTTCGCTTTCTGGTCTCTGTACTGACACAATGGACTCCTCTAGTTCAGCCGAGGTGTTTAACACTGATCGGTAGTTTGGTGCATGGAGAATGTTTTAACATGCCGAAATTAAAAGAGTTTTTCAGGTCTACGCCGGAGCGAATCCTGCTGATTTGCTGGGGCTTTGCACTTCCTACTGCTCTTGCTTTTTCACAAAGTCAATTTGATCCTTCAGGATTTATTCAGTCAGCTGAAACTGTGAAAACAGGTGAACAGGGCATCATTGGGTTTGGTATCTACCGCATTAATGGGGCGCGTTATTTTCAGTTTGTTGCGAAAGAAGGCGAGGTGTTTCTGCCCGCCATCGGTGACCGGGCAGACATTGGCGAACACGTTGCGGTATGTCGTCCGCATTTGCCACTGAAGCGTGAAGCTCTCATGATACGGGATAAGCTGAAGCCCGAGGCTTGGGTGAAAGAGAACGAATCCAAGATCTTTCCGCTTTTAATGAAGTGTGTCGATGGCTCTATAGATGGTCCAACGGTCGTTATTGAGCGCCCTGATGGTTCGACTGTTGAGTTAAAGGGAAAGAAGCCTGCGAGAAAGAAGGAAGTTGAAACAAAGGTCGACCGGGATTGATTTACACACCTAGGCATTTCTTGCAAAAAACCGACTCTGCTCAGGTATTGGAGCTAGTTAAAACCTATAATTTTGCCACTATGATTGTGTCATTAGATAGCGGACTGCAGATTAGCCATTTGCCCTTTCACTATGTGCAAAACGATGGTGCCTTTGGCACGCTTTACGCACACATGGCGATTGCCAATCGGCAGGCTCGTTCCTTGAAAGAAGGTGCTGAGGTCACTGTTATATTTCAAGGGCCACACTCTTATATCTCACCTGCCTGGTATGCACCAAAGCCAGACAACGTACCGACTTGGAACTATACAGTTGTGCATATGCGCGGACCGGCAAAAGTTATAAGTGACGGCGTCGAAGCGTTTGCGCAGATGCGCGAGTTAGTTGAGTTGCACGACAGCGTTTTCACATTAGATCTAACAGAAGAGGACCGGGACGACATGATGCAGGCGATCTGCGTCTTTAAAATCGAGGTCGCTAACATTGACGCAAAATTTAAATTATCGCAGAACCGCTCGGAGTTTGATCAGGGAAACGTCATAAAGCACTTAAAAAAGGGCTCGCCCTTAGATCATGAGACAGCAAGATATATGGAAAATACAAAAAAAATCGACTCGTGATGATCTGAGTCGATTTTTTTATGTCAAACAGAAAGCATTAGAAGCCGATCTGTACGCCTAATAAAAGGTTGTCAGAATTGGTGTTCTCTTTTTTTACTCCTGCTAAAGTCTGCTTTATAGAAGCAACTTTATACTCTTCGAGTTCTCGTTTTTGCGTGCTTTTGCCGACTTCAAAGACGATCTTTATAAGGGGAATGACCGGGTAAAGAACTCCGACATTCAGGTGCATACCAGTAAGTTTATATAAACTCGCATAGTCAGCTCCGGCAGCATCCTTGCCCTTCATTGCAAGTTTAGCTGATAGTGGCACTTTCACTTTTATGAATGGGGTCACTACCGGAACCATTGGAATCCAGGCTTTGACTTCAAGATCTAGCTCTACTAGTTTTGCTTCTTCCACACCCTCGCCATAGAAATCTTCTTTTTTTAGATCGCCAGCGATTGCACCAAGGCCAAAGCCAATGGGAATAACCGGAATCGGATCTAAGTGAACAGCTGCATACATTTCATCAGATACGACACTAGTTGTTTTGCCACCGTCGGTTTCGAATTTATACCATCTCTTACCAACTAAAACTTCGCCGTCAAAAAGAGCGAAGGACGTACCTGAACAAAATAAAACGGATGCTGTTGCAATTAGACTACTCAGTAAACGCATGACGCAAATCCTCCGGAAATTTATATATTTATACCATAAGAAAACGGCTGTGGCACTAAAAAGGGGACTTTCATGGATCAATAGTCACCCCAGTTAATTCTTTCACAAAACCTGCACCAAAAGCTAATGAAGGTGTTAGGGCTCCGGGAGCGGGACGTCGGCTCAGGCAGTGTTCGACGCATTTTAAGGCAGATTCTGCGGTTAGCGAGTAACCTTCAGGTGTTTCCATTCTCATGGTAACGGTTTTTCCGTCAGGAGATTTAGCTTCGCCCCAAAATAGTGTTCGGGCTTTTGCGCGTGTTTCGGCGTCCGGACCTTTAATTTTTCGGCCAATAAGCTCCTTTGCGAGTTTTTGAATTGGCGAAATTCCAAACAGCCATCCTGTGTAGCGTGACATGCGCATGGATTTTAAAGTAGCGTCTGTCGTAGTGGTAAATACTTTGATATTGGGGATTTTTGTCGAGTGCCAAGCGGTCGACACGTCGCCCCAAGGAATGGTAGCGCAAGTTTTTGGTCTACCGTCTTTAAATGCAATGTCTTTGATTTCGTAAGCTGCTGGCACTTGCACGATCTCGCCGTCTTTGCGGATGCGGCCGCCACTAGAAAGTCCTTCGACCATGGTTTTCATCGTGCCGGGACTAAAGCGACTGTCCTTCGGATAGAACGCTAACTCCAAGCTTGTTGCGTCTGGTACACGCTCGCTTAGCATTTTTGCTAAACAGTCTGACGGTACGACATCGAAGCCAACGCCTGGAATGGCGGTGGTTCCAGCCTTGACTAGGGCATCGTGTTTGCTATGGACCATCTCGAAAACATCGATTTCTCCGGTGATGTCGAGATAAATGGTTTTTGTTTCTATGCAGGCTTCAACCATAGCTTTTGCCGTTTTAGAAAACGGGCCGGCACAGTTGAGAACGATTTCGATTTTTTGTAGGCATTTTACAATGACGGCTTTGTCATCAAGTCCAAAACAGCAGGTCTGTAACCCGTGTTTTTTTCCGAGTTCCATCACGGCTTGAGCATTGCGACCGGCGAGGATAACATCGTGCCCAGCTTTTTTTGCCAGGTCGATGATAAGTCCTGCCGAGTATCCATTTGCTCCGTATATCATCCAGCGATGCATGCTGCCTCTTTTCTTCGTTCAAGGTTCTAGGATTCTTTTATCACAATAGGAATACCGCAACGGACATCGATGACACTGTGGCAAAGTGCTGCTAACCTGCAATTAGCAGTGCCAAGAAGCATGCGGAATAAGCGTTCCGCCGGCCGATCAGGGGAGGGTCCTGCTCCTGCCTCGGCGGTAACGATGACTATGCGGGCATCGGTCGTCTTCTTCAAAACTTTGATGACTTCTTCGATATCGGTGTTGACCTGCTCTGCGACTTGCGACTCTTCTTGCGGCAAGCGCGCAGCTTGCTGGAAAAGTCGGTGGGCAAGCCAAAGTGAGAAGCTATCAAGGAGTACCCCATGGCCTAGCTGGACTGCATTGGCAAGTTCAGCAGCCACATCGTTAGGATGGTCAATAGTTTGCCAGCCGCCTGGACGTTGTCCTTTCAGTGTATTGATCCGGCTTTTGATGAGTACTGAGTCAATGGTTGAGGTGCCGATGACGGTTACTGGTTCTCTTGGTCCCATGATTTGCTGTGCCAGGCTAGATTTCCCGCTAAATGCCGGTCCGGTGATAAGGACCGGGGAGGGCAGTTTATTGAGCAGTTTTGACGTCACGGGGTCTCCAGAGGCGGTACCGATTGTGTTACTTTAGCTGACAGGTTAAATTTGCAAGAGCACAGATGCAATCTGTGTTTTAAAATCGACACAAATATCTCCACCGTTAGTTTGACTGACGTGTGTTCAGCACAGGAAAAAACGGGCCATGGGCTTTCTAGAAACGATGCAAGAGCGGGGCATGGTCGCCCAGATCACCCACGAGGACGAGCTTAAAGAGCATTTGGGTAGTGGTGTCCGCACAGCCTATAACGGGTTTGATCCGACGGCAGCTAGTTTACACATTGGTCATTTGATACCGATCATGGGTCTGCGCCGGTGGCAGCAGGCGGGGCATCGAGTCGTAGCACTCGTGGGAGGCGGCACCGCTTTAATCGGTGATCCGTCTGGGAAAACCGACATGCGGCAAATGCTTTCTCAAGAACAGATTCGATCAAACATGGAAAACATTAAAAAACAACTTAGCCATTTCATCGATTTTTCCAGCCCAAGTAAAGGGATCATGGTCAACAACGCTGATTGGCTAGCTCCATTAATGTACTTGCCTCTCCTGAGAGAGATTGGCCCCCATTTTAGCGTCAACCGCATGCTGACAGCAGATTGTTTTAAGCAGCGCCTAGAAAAAGGCCTGTCGTTTCTCGAATTTAATTACATGATTTTGCAGTCATACGATTTTCTCCATCTCTACCGCGCCGAACAATGCACAGTGCAAACGGGTGGTGATGATCAGTGGAGTAATATGCTTGGCGGCATGGAACTTGTTCGTCGACTAGGAAACGGTAAATCTTTCTGTTTTACTTTTCCTCTTTTAACGACTTCTGACGGCAAGAAAATGGGGAAAACAGAAAAAGGGGCCGTCTGGCTTGATCCAGCTCTAACTTCGCCTTATGAATACTTTCAGTTTTGGCGCAATGTTGAGGATGCAAAAGTAAAAGACTGTTTGGCGTTTTTCACTGATCTTCCGATGGCAGACATTTCAAAGTTATCTGCCCTTGAAGGTGCAAAAATCAACGATGCGAAAATTACTTTGGCTTTCGAAGCAACAAAATTATTGCACGGCAATGATGAAGCTTTGAAAGCGAAAGAAGCCGCTGCTGCACTCTTTGCTGCGGGTGCAAGCGGTGAAGGTGATGGCCCATTGCATACCTTAACAGCTGCGCAAGTGGGAGAAGGGCTCAATGTCCTCGAAGGATTAGTGCTATCCGGCATCCTCGAATCCAAGGCCGAGGGCCGCCGGCTTTTGAGCCAGGGTGGGTTGACCATCGATGGCGAGAAAATTTCAGATCTAGGCTATACTATTCCAAGAACTGCCCTGGCTTCTTCTGATGGTGTACTTATCCGTAAGGGTAAAAAGCACTATTATCGTTTGAAAATTTCGGATTAGTTCAAGGTTTTTTGCTGGGTTTCCGAACTTTATCAAGTACCCAATGGCTATCCTGGTTTACCTGGTCGGTGTCATTGGGGATTAAACATGAGATAAGGCGCCAATATGATTGCTAAAATTTCAAAAAAACTCCTTAAGGCTCTGATTTTGTTGCCACTTATTGGCGGTGGAAGTGCTGCTCTTGCGGCTCAGGTCGAAGCAAAAAAAGACATCGATATTTACAAAGAAGCGACCAACAAAAGCGAAGTGCTTGGCACTTTAAAAACTGGCGAAGCGGTTGAGTCGGTCGAACGCAAAGGAATGTTCTGGGAAGTTAAAACAAAAGAAGGCGCCACAGGATTTGTGTCGGTGCTTGCTGTAAAGCACAATGCTGAAGCCGGCGGAAATCTTGCTAAGGCAATTAAAAATGCAGTCAAACAAGGTCGTACCGAAGAAGATTCAGATGACTCTCGCCAACGATCAGCAGTAATGGGTGTGCGTGGACTAGCTGATGACGATTCAGCAGGTAACGCCAGCGCGCTAAGACCGAACCTGCGCGCAGTGTTTGCGATGGAAGACATCAATCCTCGGCAGAAAGAGCTTGAAGCTCTTGGTAGCGACATCCTCGCTGAAATCGAAAAGAAAGCTTTGGCACAATAAAGCGTTTCAATGCTCAAAAAATAACTAACCAAAAGTCGGCAATAGCCGGCTTTTTTTTTGTAGATAAAAATCCCGTCCCATTGCTCCCGTACTTTTAATCCGCTAACCTATTAACAATACGTTCCAGAACGTTAATTTTGAAACTTTATGCCGTCAATAATGCAAAGCGGAATTAATCCGTTTTTATTTTTTTGGCGTTCCTTCAGTTCTGATCAGGGGCATTAAACGTCCCGGGAGCCTGACGAATGAGATCTCTATCTAGTAAAGTCGTGGTTGCAG
Source organism: Pseudobacteriovorax antillogorgiicola (assembly GCA_945862295.1). Classification (GTDB taxonomy): domain Bacteria; phylum Bdellovibrionota_B; class Oligoflexia; order Oligoflexales; family CAIYRB01; genus CAMAXT01. The sequence continues at coordinate 46,309 of CAMAXT010000009.1, read as the reverse complement.
TGGCGATTGGCGTCCTTGTAAGCGGGATTGCAGCGTGTACCGCCAAACAGAAAAGCAAAGAAGCGTCGATTCCTCTTTCGAAAGAAGATGCGAAAGCCCTCGATGAGTATCGTGCTGAAATCGAAATCGGCCGCAACATGGCGGGTCGACTGTTAGCGTACTACGGCGTCGTTGATGACGTGAAGCTAGATGGCTACCTTAATCAAGTTGGCAATTATGTTGCTAGCTACAGTGATTTCCCAGAACGAAAATATATGTTCGGTATTCTAAAGCATGAATCGATCAACGCCTTTGCTTGTCCTGGTGGTTATGTACTTGTAACGCTTGGCGCAATCCGTGCTGCAAAAAACGAAGCAGAGCTGGCAGCTATACTTGGCCACGAAGTTGCCCATGTTGGCAAAAAACACATGTATGACGAACTTAAAAAGATGAAAGAATCCGAGCTTAAAAAACTTTCGGAGCAAAAAGCTAGCGGCAATGACAAAAACTACAATGCCGCAAAATTTCGCGAGCGACCAAAGGTTGAAGAGACAGGTGCCGGTGCGATGTTAGCGAAATACCTTTCAGGATCTTCCGGTGCAAGTTTAAATATTTTACAAGCAGCCGGTGCCGGCATGAACTTGATCACTGAAAAAGGCCTTGGACCGGAACTTGAAAAAGAAGCTGATAATGAAGGTGTTAAATACGCAATCCGCGCTGGTTATGATCCAAAAGGTTTGACCGAGTACCTGTCACGTCTCGGGAAAAAACAAGACAAGAAACTAAAGAATCTATCCAAGACACATCCCCCGGTCGATACACGCTTAGATAATATTGCGTTGCTGCTTAAATCTATGGACGCAGGCGATATCATCGGAGCGCAAGGTGTCGACCGCTTCAATAAGTTTTTTAAGTTACTTCCGAAGCCAGAAGCCTAAGCCAGCATTGACCAGACTGTTACTTGAGAACACATGAGGAAAGGATATTTGATATGAAGTTGAAGCCGATTTTACCAGTACTCGCAATTCTCGGCGGAAGCACCTGCCTGTCTTCAGTATTGAAGGCGGATCAGTTCCATTACAATAACATTCTAGTAGGTACGAGAGCGGTTGGGCTCGGTGGAGCCTTCGCGGGCGTTTCTGACGACGCTTCGGGAGTGTTTTATAACCCAGCAGGTATTGCGTATGCTTTATCTAACGATATTCAAGGCTCCGCGAATGCCTTTTACGCGAAAGAAACGACTTACAAGAAAACCCTTGGAAACGACTCGTTCGTTGAAGAGAGTTCTGGTTCACTTTCACCGTTCTTCGGTGGCTTGCAGAAGCTGGACCGTTATGTAGAGGGTTTGGTTTTTGCCTTTGGTATTTCGAATGTCGACGGTGACTTAAAAGATCAAGATACGCTGATCGAAAATAAGCAAGTGAACGCGACGACCATCGAACGTTACCACCGAACATCGAATGCTCGTGCATCGACGTTTTACGCTGGCGCAGCTGTCGGCTACCGTCCACGTCCGAACCTCGCTCTGGGTTTTGGCTTAAATTATTTCAGCGCTGATGAGCTCGTGCAAGAATATCAAGACGCCCAACAAACTGTTTCTGGAGGCTACCAAGTGCTATCAAGCGGTGTTCGTGAACATTTAACTGTTTACGGCATGCAGCCGTCCCTGGGCGTTCAAGTTTCGGTTCCAGGAAATGTCGCCTTTGGTTTGACAGTGAAGAAAGGGATCGTTGCATCGCAAAATCTTGACGTCGCGACTGAGACTAGAATCAACGGTCTTACTCCTGAGCAATATGAACTGCTAAAAGCTGGTAAGCCGACCAATGCTGTCGTTCAAGAAAGCATCACCTCGACGTCCTCAGATAATCCCGTTGGTGATTGGCCGGCGGAATTGCGCCTTGGCTTGGCGTGGTTTGCGTCGCCAACGTTCCTTCTCGCATTTGATGTCTCGCATCACACAGCAGTTACCGATGCCGAAAAACTGACTTCATATGGCGGCAAAGCGAAGTATAATAAAGATGCAGTGACAAACCTTCACCTGGGTACCGAATGGTATATGACGGCATCGTTGCCACTGCGAATTGGTCTGTTTACTAACAACGATGCCCGCCCAGAGGTCAAAAAAGGCAATTATAACGCCACTCCAGAAGATAATTGCGGCAAAGTGGCCTTCAGAGATAAGTATTGTGGCCAGGCGGATAGTATTGACTTTATTGGAGAAAGCATATTTATTGGGTGGGTGCAGCCGAATAGCCAAATCGCAGCTGGCTTTACATTTCAACAGGGAACAGGCAAAGCACAGAAATTGGGAGACCACCAAGTACAAGAAGTCGAGGCTTCTTCGTATGCGTTTTCGTTTTCCGCTACTTCTAACTTATAGAACTCGAATGACAGGAACTTCGCAATGGCGACTGAAACGGTACCCTTCACTAAGGAAGGTTATACAAGACTTAAGATTGAGTTGGATCATTTAAAATCCGTTGAACGCCCACGCATTATTACGGAGATTGCAGAAGCTAGAGCACACGGAGACCTTTCAGAGAACGCTGAGTACGCAGCAGCGAAAGAGAAGCAAGGTTTTATCGAAGGCCGTATTGCTGATTTAGATGATAAGATTTCAAGAGCGCAAGTGATCGAGTACGCCGACGAGGTCGATGATCGCATTAAGTTCGGCGCATGGGTTACGATGACTGATGAAGAGACTGGAAGCAATAAAACATTGCGTATTGTCGGCGATATTGAGGCCAACCTTGAAAACGGTCAGATCTCACTCTCATCTCCAATTGCTCGTGCGCTTTTAGGCAAGAGAACAGGCGACATCGTTGAAGTGACCGTACCTAAAGGTGTTGTCGAGTACAGTATCGACGGTGTGCGTTACAAGTAAGATTTTGCATTAATAAACTTGATGACCCCGTATGTAAACCATGCGGGGTTTTTCTCTTCCGAAATCTGCGAGCCAATCAGCAAATGATCTGTGTGTCCAAACTGTGAAGTCGGCGTCGAAGCCGTTAGCTAAAGCACCCTTCGAATCTTTGAGGCCAAGTGAGACTGCTGGTACATAGGTGACGCCTGCTAAGACGGCAGCTGGTGGAACTTGGCAGTGGATAGCTGCTGTGGTGGCAATGAGTGAGAGGTTGTTGAGTACGCACGAACCTGGATTGAAATCCGAAGCAACTGCAACAGCAACGCCAGCATGGATGAGACGTTTTCCGTCAGTAAAAGGGATCTTTGTATAAAGGGACGATCCAGGCAAGAGGGTAGCGATAACCCCGCTTGTGGCCATCATTTGAATAGAGTGGTCAGAAGCAAACTGCAGGTGGTCAGCCGTGATTGCCCCGATCTCAGCTGCAAACGCACCGCCACCGGCATCGGTGAATTCATCAGCGTGTAGTCGAATACCTAAGCCGAGTTTTTTAGCGGTAAGAAAAAAATCACGGACATCATCGACAGAAAAATAACCTTTCTCAATGAAAGCATCGACCGCGTCGGCTAAGCTGTCTTTTTTTATGACAGGAAGCAACTCGGTTTCGCAGGCGTTGGCGTAGTCTTTAAAAGTTGGATACTCAGGTGACTTGGCGTGCAGTGCTAAGCATGTGACATAGAGATGCTGGGGAACTTTGTCCTTACAGCGGCGGAGAATTTTGAGAAGTCTCAATTCTTCTTTGGGACTAAGCCCGTACCCTGTTTTGCATTCAACTGCAGTGATGCCAAAGGAGAGAAGTGTTTTTAGATTGGCTAGAGTCGATTGCTCCAAGGCTTCATCACTCGCTGAGCGAGTTGCTGTCATCGATGATTTGATGCCACCACCAGCTTCGGCGATCTCTTGGTAGCTAGAGCCATTCATGCGCATCAGGAATTCGTTGCTACGGGTGCCTGCAAAGATAGGGTGGGTATGTGAATCAACGAATCCTGGCAGCACCAAGCGGCCCTCAGCGTCGATCTTTTTCCATGCTTGATAAGTCTTTGGTGGCTCGCCGGTTCCAGAGGCAACGACTTTGCCGTCTGTGATCGCGAGGTAGGCGTTCCTCTCCATGCCAAGATCTGACATCTGAACGTTTGTTAATCGTCCTTCTTTTGCCAAAGGCGAAAGGGTGTAGAGTTCGCTAATGTTCGTCAGCAAAAAAGAGTTGCCTGTATGTGTGTTTGAAGAATTTGCTGTCATGGGGCTCTTTCTATTCGTCGACTCAACGGTTTGAAGATTTTGACTTTAGCACGGATTTTTGCCCTTAAACAACAGAGCAACTGACTAAATGTTTGACAGGTTCGGCCGAGGAGCTGGGTAGATTTGCAGCCCGGAGGTACTTGTGTCGGTAACAAAAAAAATCATTGCGACTGTTGATGAACTCGAACGCTACATGGATGGTTCCGAGCGGGACCGCATTGATCTGGTTGGACACAGCAAAAGGGTCGGTGATCTTTTATCTCTAAGAGAGCAACTACTTCGGTTACCAGACGATGCTTATGATGCCACGATCTTTGCGATGCGTAGTATTCTGTCGCATGCGACCAACGGCGATTCTGGTAAAACAGAAACTAATGGCAAAAAACCAAACAGTGACGCCGCGAAAGAACTCTACGAATCAGCGCGCAAAAAGGCTTCTTCCACCACATCTGCTAAATCGATCGGCAAGATTTAATCACTAAAAATCAGGCGCTACTCTTTTTACTCCCATTGTCCGCTGACCTAACTAATCGACAACGCTGCCTCTCTCTTGCGCAGTCTTCAATTCTTAGCCTCCTCCCGGTATAATTTTCCTATCTCCATGACATGTCCACAGTCACGCAGACACTTTCAAAGTGTTGATGGACGTGCTGAGCAGCCAAAGAAAGGTCGCACATGAATAACGATTTTCCTGATCGCCAGGCGTCGACTCCGCAGGGGTGGGACAAAATCCACGACATCAGATGGTTTGCTGAAAATTTAAACGGAGCGCAATTTAGAGCGCTGTCGACTGGCCTTGGGCTCGGAGGCTTGCGTCCGGCAGGCACAAGGGCTCAACGGGCTGTTTTGCCATCGTCAGGCCCAATGTTCGAAATGCCGACCCAGACAAACCAGACTTCTTCGGCGTCTGCTACCTCGTCGCGCCAAATGGTGCAGGTTCCGAAGGTGCGTTGGAGGGGATTCGCAAAGAAAAAATCAGCACCTCAAACTCACCCTCAGCAGCAGTCAGTGCAGCAGTATGGGCTGGCAAGCTTGCATGCACCACGGCAGCCAACCCAGCAGGTGCATCAACAAAAGGAACAGGTGGCAGTGCGGCCGACCTATGCACGGCTCTTGTCGGCGTGGGCTTTTGACTTTCTAGTCGTCGCAGTTTCGTTGGCGGTCGCTTTCGCAGTTGCGGTTGTTTTGTCGATGGTGAAAACCGGTGAAACCGAGAACTGGCTTGCCTTACGCCCAATTAAATTTCTCGTGGCCCGTAAGCCCGTCGAAATCTTGGCAGCAATCTACGCACTTTTTGCACTCTACATGATCGTATTTAAGTTCGGCGCAGGCAAAACTGTCGGTGAGTTCATTTTTCTAAGGAAAAAGGCGAAAACTGCCTAGGTTGTTACCTGTTGTATTTATTAGGTTCAGAGGAAATTAATGAGGTCTTCTTGACAGTGAATCACCCAACTAGGTATATTTTTAATAAGCCAATTCACCAACAAATTATATATACGACCAGCGTCAAATGCATGGCGTTTGAGGAGGGGCGATGAAACGCTCGGGAGCCGCAAAGTTTCCTAATTCTGTGCAGCTTTTTAAGTTCTGCCACAAGGTCCTTTCTACTCGTACGGGTACTAAGGTCCATGACCAGGAGGTGGGGTCGATCCTTGAGTTCAACCCTTCGGACTGCAGTCACTGGAAGCGCGGTGAAAAGAACGTTCGTTCTGTCTTCTCACTTGCTAAGCTTGCTGAAACCTTGCAGGTCGATATCGGCCTGATTCACGACGTCGCTAGCGGCGCTTGTGGACTCGATGAAGCGTTCTACGAATGGCAGGAAACTGCAACGATTCGTACGATTCAAGAGCGGGTAGCTGGCAGTCCAAACGCTGAGGTGAAGGTGGCACGGGACCGAGTCGAAGCTTTTGTTGCTCAACTTCATGAGCAGGCAGACTTCACAACTCCTCCGCTCTACATTCCAGAAGTTATGCGCTTCTTCGCATTCGTTGGCACCCAGCCAGCCGATATGATGGACAAGCTTTGCAGAATCCTAAGAGTTCGTCCGGGCCAATACACCATTCAATACAAGAAGGGTGACCTTCGTCCACAGACTCGTATGTGTATGACACGCGAACTTTCTAAGATTGTGTTCCAAGGTGAGCGCGACCGCTTTCCAGAGTTAGGTGCGGTAAACGCATCGCTATCTGATTACGAAGAGCTAGTGTTTACCGCAAGTCTATTGGCACCGAAGGCTTTGCTTCTTTCTGAGATGGCAAAACTAGATAGCCGCAAGAACATCATCAATGAACTAGCGGCTCTCTTCTGGGTACCGAAGTCTCTCGTTGGTTTTCAACTACAAGACATCGTCCGCAGTGGTCAGCGCCCTGCCGTTAACTCTGACGCAGTTGTGCGCGATGTTAATGTTGAGACGGTTTCAGCTTAATTTGATTAGACTTTAGATTTCTTTCAAATGAACTTCATATACGTAGCGTCTCCTTTTAGGGGGCGCTTCTTTTTTTTAAAAATAGGTGAATGAGTAGGGTGGTATGATATGGATTTTATCAGGAGCAGTGACCAGTGCTCGAAAAACAGAAAACAGTCCTGTTAACCGAATCCGGAAACAGACCAGTAAACCGTGAACCGACCAGTTGATGGGAAACTGTACTGACATCTGTTTTCTGCTCACTACGACTACACTACCGTAAACAAAAAACCGGTTCAGAATATGCGTTCACGACCCCTTTTCAATCCGTGTGTAAACCAACTGCAGCTTATGAAAGCGCTTGTTAGCTTGGTTGGTGCGCGAACGAAGAGCTTCGAGTTCTTTCTCGAAAGCTGGTAGTCCGTTCTCCATCAAACGCATCATGATGGATGTATGGGAAACCTGGCAGCCTGTTTCATTGGCAATGAAACGAGCGGCTTGATCGACCCAATCGAACTGTTCTTTTGTGAGATTGAGAGAAACTGAAAACTCGGATGGAACTGGATTCATCTTGGTACCTCGTAGATCAGCAGTGGAACTCAGCAACAACGGGAGATGGGGGAATCCGCCCCGCAAAACATTTTTAACATATTTTATAAATTTTTAAAATATATATTTTATACCAAAGTATTTATTGCACTTTATTTTAAAATAATTATTTAGAGTCTTGCTAGGACAAATTCTTGGTGCTCGGGTTTGAATCTAAAGAAAATCTGCTACAATAGCCGAGAATTCTTCAGAATAGTGGAGTCTAGGGTGGGCCAAGACCAAAGGTCGAGCGGTTATATAAGTGTTTTATTGCTGTTGGTCTCATTAGCTGGATGCAGTAAGAGCGAGCCGCCGACGGATTTTTTAGATGTGGACCTCACTGGACAGATTACCGGTAAGGAATGGGAGTTTGCCTACGGTTATGTTGATCCGACGATCGAGACGCCGGAGGAGAACGACATGGTCATCATCCTACTACCGTTTCGCCCCAAGGTCCGATGCCCGCAAGGGGGAGATCGTAGTCCCGATCAGCGGTCCGTTATGGTTTCTGTTCCTTTAGTGAAAAAAATCACTCAGCTCAAGAGTGGATCAAACCGCAATGCTGTCTTTCATACAGTAGCTAAAGGCAAGCCAGCCGCCTCCGTAGTAAAAACCGGCAAAGTAAAATTAGACGTGATCACCGGTAAGAAGATTCAAGGCCGAATTTTTGCCAAAATGAACGATATAAATTGGGTGAGCGGTAAATTTTCGGCAGAGATTTGCGACTATGCAGATTTTAAATGAACGTTTAATGTGGTAAATAGTTTTCTAGCCAGATTGGTTGCACTGCTTATTGCTGTTGAAGGAGAAGAGAATGACTATGAAGAGACTGACGACTGCGGTTATAACGCTACTAGTTGCGATCACTTTTTCAGCCTGTGTTACTAATGGTGATTACTTTAAATCAGAAACCTCATGGATTCGCGAAAACGAAACCAAACAATCCGACGTCAAGATGATCCTTGGTGCACCATATTCGGTTGGTAACTCTCAGGGTAAACCAACCTGGACCTATGGCTTTTACCGCTATAAACTTTTCAGCAAAAGTCATCAAAAAGAGCTGCGATTCTTTTGGAATCCAGACGGCACTGTCAGTTCTTATTCTTTTAATTCAAGCTTCCCAGAAGACATCGGCGTTTCATCTGGAACCAAAGCAGCAGTACCGGAAGCAAAACCTAAATTTTAATTCGTTCGGGGGTGGTGGTTGCGAGTTTCAGACTTGATCAGTGGCGTGTTACCACTCGAGCCACCCAAATTCCCACTTCTGCCAGATAGCCGCGGTTATTTTGGAGCGTTCGGAGGAACTTATGTTCCCGAGATTCTTATTCCCAATCTTCAGCAGTTAAGCAAGACCTTCGATCAAATCCGCAACGATCCAACGTTCTGGCAGGACTACCTACACGAGCTTGTGACCTTTAGCGGTCGGCCGACGCCCGTCACCTATGCAAAAAATCTTTCGAAGACGTTAGGTGGCGCTCAAATTTATTTGAAGAGGGAAGACCTCGGTCAGACCGGGGCGCATAAAGTCAATAACGTCATTGGCCAGGGACTGATCGCCAGACGGCTTGGAAAAAAGCGCATCATTGCCGAGACCGGTGCCGGCCAGCATGGGATGGCGACAGCGACAATGGCTGCTCGTTTTGGCTTTGAATGCACTGTGTACATGGGTGAAGAAGACGTCGAGCGGCAAAGACCGAATGTTTTTTGGATGGAACGCCTTGGTACAAGGGTTGTTGCAGTAAAAGACGGCACAAGAACATTAAAAGACGCGATCAATGAAGCCATGCGCGATTGGTCGACGAATCACGAAGACACCTATTACGCCCTTGGTACTGCCTGTGGTCCGCATCCTTTTCCAGCGTTAGTCGCATGGCTGCAAAGTATCTGTGGTCTTGAGGCCAGAGCTCAACTTCAGATCATGCTCGGTAAAATGCCAGATCGAGTTTACGCCTGCGTTGGCGGCGGCTCAAATGCGCTGGGGATCTTTCAAGGATTCATTGGCAGTCAGCAGGTTCAGCTCGTCGGTGTCGAAGCTGGTGGCCGCGGAACAAAACCAGGCGAACACGCTAGTCGGATCGCTGGCGGCGCAGGCACACCTGGCATAGCGCAAGGGTATGAAACAATCTTTCTACAAAATAGCGATGGGCAAATGATCGATACCCATTCGGTTGCGGCTGGTCTGGATTATGTAGGGGTTAGTCCAATTTTGGCTGATCTAAGTTCCAAAGGCCTGGTAAAAATGGACCGTGCGTCTGATGCCGAGGTCGTAGGAGCGATAAAGCTATTGATGGCAACGGAAGGAATTATTCCTGCTCTGGAGTCGTCTCATGCTTTAGCAGCTGCCTTTCGCGATGCCCCGTCAATGAAAACAGATCAAGCGATTTTGGTAAATGTATCGGGCAGAGGTGATAAAGACATCTTTACGATTGCCTCAGCCTTTGATGACGATTCTTGGAAGAGATTTCTGAAGAAGAAAGCTGAAGAAGGAAGTGGGTCGTTAAAAGCATGAACCAAGGTATGCGTACGAAAAAAACTACTAAAGACCGGATCGGTTTAATCGGTCACGTTGTTGCCAACTATCCAAGTCCCGAAGCAGCACGTGCCATGATTCGAAACATGGTCGAAGCCGGTGTAGCAGTCATTGAGATTCAGATCCCTTTTTCAGAGCCGGCAGCTGACGGCCCCGTTTTCATGGCAGCGAATCATTGCGCGCTAGAGAACGGCGTCACCGTAAACGATGCTTTTACCTTGATGCACGAGGCTAGCAAGGCACATCCGAACACTGATTTCGTGTTTATGACCTATCTCAACATCGTTTACAAAGCTGGTTACGCGGCTTTCGTAAAGCGTGCTGCGGAAAGCGGTGCGCGCGGACTGATTGTTCCTGATTTGCCACTTGAGTACGTCGATCGTTTAGATCAAGAAGCGAAAGTATTTGGCTTGGATAACATCCGTCTCATTGCTCCAAATACCGCCAGCGACCGCTTAGTTTTGATTTGTAAAAGCGCTCGCGGCTTTGTATACGCGGTGGCCCGTAGTGGTGTGACTGGGGGAGCAACAGCGGTTAGTACCCAACTTTCTGGATATACATCAAAAATCTCTGCATTGACCCCAACGCCGATCGGACTTGGGTTTGGTATCCGCTCTCCGGAAGATATTATGGGCTTAAAGGGCGTCAGCGATTACGCGATCATTGGTACTGCTGCCCTACAAGCCTGGCAGACCGGGGGCGATGCAACTCACCGAGATTTTTGGAAAAAAATTGCAAAGGCCGCCAACCACTCTTAGAATTCATAGAATCTTTTAAAATACAACATAAAATAGTTGACAATTATATCGATTTTTAATAGAAATGATTGTCGGTGTCAGGATGACATCGGCCGTTGTTGCTCTAGCTGTCTTGTTGTTCCAGGTTGTTGCACTTGATTGAATCACTCCGAAAAAACTCCTTCTTGCTAACCATACTGGCTCTGTCCTTTCTGTGCGCCATGCTCACTGGACAAGCGCGAGCAGATGGCAAAGGCATTCCCTATAACGATCAATTTGTCAGCGCTTCGTTTCCTTTTGCTCGCACTGTTTCCGGCTGTACCGACTGGCGTCGACCAGAGGGCATGAGTGATGAATGGAGTGGAGTGTCGTTTGCCGGCGCTTGCCAACAACACGACCGTTGTTACCATTCAGCAAAGATGTCTTGGGGCGAATGCAACCAGCAGTTTCAAGAAAACCTAAGGTCAGCTTGTGACCGCGATTTAGAAGCAGCCCGTTTGGCAGCTGGAAAATTTGGCAAGCCTGACGGACAGGCACTGCAGCTTTGCTATGAGATCACCAATCTATATATGGGTCGGGTGCAATCGAGTGACGCTGCAAAACGTTTTGAGTTTTCACAAAAACAGCAGCTTTCCTATATGGAATACGTCCGTAAGGTCGTCGACCGTGTTTTTGTTGATCTTCTTAAAAGATCTGCAACGGCTAGAGAACTTGAGCGCACCATAGCTGCACTTGAAGGCGAATATTCTCTCGAAGATTTAAAGACTGCACTCATGGGCAGTAAAGGCGAAGAGGGTAGCGCTGCGGCCTACACCAATACTAACGCAGAAGCTGAATCGTCGTCCGATCTGTGATTCTATAATTTTAATAGATTGACAATCTATTTTAATAATGTTATAAAATAAATAGGCGAAAGCCCGTGTTTACAATGCCGATCCTGTTGCTGTTGTTCCCTGCTGACTGTTGTTGAGGATGTTGAAATGAAAAAGACTTCTGTTTGTTTGCCTTTGGCGGTGCTCGTGTTCAGTGGGCTTAGTGCCTGCAGTTCAGCCACCTTTACTGGTACAACTCCTAAAAAAGCGACGCTGCCGTCAACGGTGGTCGTCAAAGATCCCAACTTATCATGCAAAATAAGCCCTGAAGTGATTAAAACCGGTGAGACCGCATTGATTGCAATCGATGCACTCGACTATCAAGGTGAACTTTACCAAACTATAAAATCTCCGGATGGCGACGCCGCGACAAAGCTTGTGTTCAAAGACGGTGGCTATATTCGTGAAGACGGCGCTGCTAATAACATCCTAGCTGAAAAAGAGGGTACCTATAAAGTAGAGCTCCGCAAATCTGCAAGCGCCGAAAGCATGAGCTCATCTTGCGTGCTAACTGTTGGCTCAGACCCAATCGTACCGTCACCACCGCCACCAATTTGTAAACCCGAGCAAAAAACAATTGGTGCTGACATTGCGTTTATCATCGATAACTCAAATTCAAACGCTGAAACCGATTGTCCGGAAGCGAGAGCAGCGGGCACGTTTAACGGGGTTGCGGTCTACGAATGTATGGCTGAAACCAACCGTGAACTCGCCGTGAAAGCTGCGTTCGAAATGCTTTCCGGTATCGCGGAAAAAGAAAGCAGCAATGAGATGGCGAAATCAAAGCTCTCAATCGCCTCCTTTCCTAGTAAAGAAAACTATGTAACTGGTTGGACCGATCAGTCCAGAGGTTGGATCGAAACTAACAGTTCGAATAGAGATCAGCTAACTTCAGTCATGGCGTTCTCGCGCAAACCATCTGGTATGACACCGTACCTTGCAGCTATGACTGGCGCTGAGAGTGCGTTTGATAAGACAAGTACTGACGGCCGTGCGAAAGTTGCAGTACTTGTGACTGACGGTGAACCAACAGATAGTGATCCTTCTGCTGTCGAAGCGAAAGCCGCCGCACTTAGAGCCCAGGGCGTAAAAGTCATCACGATCTATGTTACTGGTTCTGAAAGCCGCGGCACCCGCATAGCCAATCACACTGAGATGATGCGCGATATTAATAATACGCGGATTAAACAGACTGGAAAAAACTGGTTTGCAGCAACCTACGCTAGCTTTGCTGAATACATCACGGCTCTTGTAGGGAACGGTACAAAACCTGGTCTTGTTACCAAGATCTCTTCTCAGGCTGATGCGGCATGTAAAGACAGTGAAGTCGGCGTATGTGCCCGCGAAGTCTACGAAGTGCAAAAATCAGAAGCGTTAAAAGATGCGTTTCTCCACGTGATCAAAACTCAAGTTATCGAATGCGAATAGTGAGCAGCTAAACAGTGTACTCCGCTAGTCGGGGACACCTGGACTCACTTTTTCCGGCATTGTCTTCTTGTCTCATTGTCTCATCGTACCATTGTCCCTTGGAGGGGGTAGGCCGTTGCCTGCCCCTTCGCTTTTTTTGAGGGGGGCTAGGACGGGGGGCACTTAAAGCCAAAAACAAAAACAAAAACAAAAACAAAAAGAAAAAAACAAAAATTCAAATGTTAGAAATCAGACAGTTTTTTAGTTTTCACTGACTTTTGCTATTTGAATGTTTGTTTTTGGCTTTTTGTTTTTGGCTTAACTTAAAACCAACCACTATTCTTCTCCCTTCCGATTAAAGGCAAGCGTCGTCTCTCCAACCTTCATCTTCCCCCGCATCATCAGCATGCAATCAGCATACATCTGATAGAAATGCATGAGCTCATTCAGCATGGAATTACTCTCTTCGGATGAATTTCCTTCAAGCTGATGAAACGCCAAAATGATCGCTTCGAGCGTCGACATCCGTTCAGGTGAAGTATTGATACGCTGACGACGGTGCTGCGGTGCAGCGTCGCTCAACATAACAGTTTTGGTCGACTGCAGTGGCCGCATGCGTTTTAACATACTTGAGGATTGGCCCCAACTTCCATCGGGCACGATCAAATTGATACCTCTAGCACGCTCTGCGTCAGGAATCTGGTCGATTGTTATAGCTCCGCGACCCGGGTAAAGGATGTAGGCTGGGTGATTATTCCAAAAGATATCTTCGCTGCTGAGCTGAATGTGCGGTCGTCCTTGGACAAGAATGCGGTAATCAGTGAAAGCATTACGGATCATGTGGCCCGTGTTACTCGCCTTGCGCCATTCGATTTGATGGACGAGCAATGTGATTTTAGTTTTTGCTTCTATCTTTGGTGCGAGAGTGCAAATGCACCACTTTGCTGGAAGACGGCAAAGTATGCAGCGAGACCAATATTCGGTTTTTACGTTTTCAGACATAAGGGGCTATTTTCTATCATATCCAGCTCATTACGACGCTCATTCAATGCCGGAGTCGGTACTTAGCTGATGCCTAGTTCATTTGGCAGATCCATAACACGGGAATCCTTGCTAGTCTGTTTTTTTCTTATTCTATTGAAATTAGTTATCCGAGTCTGCTGGTCGAATTGGCGGCCAGCAATACTATTGGATCTTAAATCTAAATTTTAGGCTTTGATTAACAAACCGATTTTCTTTTGCGTTGTTAATAACCTTGCAAAAGTTAAGATCGGGTTATGGTCCCAGCTACGCCCATGGATTTGAAAAATATCTGCCGTTCCCCGACAATATTAGAAAGAAAAAGATCTTGAGAACACCCAGTTGGGAAGTTGATGAAAATAACGTTTTGGGGATCGCGGGGTTCAAGCCCTGTCACAATGAATAATCAGGGCTTTTTAAAGCGCTTGGATGCAATGTATGTGCAGGCCAAAGAGCTGGGTTTTACGACGCTAGATGCTTTTATGAAAGCAGCGCATGACGGATCTTTTGGCTATCCTTTGGTCTACGGCGGGCAAACACCTTGTACCGAAGTTTCGGCAGAAGGTCGGCGTTTCTTTGTTGATATGGGAACAGGTCTTAGAGAGGCCGGTACTAGATATCTCAAAACGGACGATGAATTTAATTTCTTCATGACCCATATGCACTGGGATCATTTGATGGGTCTGCCTTTTTTCCTGCCGGTATTTATGCCTGGAAAGAAGATCAAGATTCATCATGTTCATAAGAATGCCCCTGAATTTATTAAGATCATTTTCAACGGCGTTAATTTTCCCGTGAAATGGGCGGATCTGCAGGCGCAGATTGAATTTGTGGAAATGAAGCTCTACGAGAGTGTTTCTTTCGGTTCCATGAGTGTTTCGCCATTTGTTCTTGATCATCCGGGTGGAGCGTTTGGTTACCGATTCGAGCACGGTGGCAAAGCGGCCGTTGTAGGATTTGATGGAGAGTACCTTCGTACTACGCCGCAGGAGTTAGGAAAAGACCTGCGTTTTTATCAAAATCTCGATCTCCTTGTTTTTGACGCGCAATATGAGCTTAGTGAACTTCTGCACAAGCACGATTGGGGTCATAGCAGCGCTATGATTGGTGTCGATCTCGCGCTGCGCGAAGGCATTAAAAAATTAGTACTCATTCATCACGATCCGTGGGCTATGGAAGACGCACTAGCTAAATCACTGAAGAATGCTGAAAAGTATATGCGTCGTGCGATCAAAGATCACAGAAATGTCTGGCCCGATCCGTCAGAAGGTTTAAAAATTTTCAGCGCCTTCGATGGTCTCGATCTCGAGGTTTGAGCGTCTTCGGTTAAAGTCATAAAAATGTAAAAAAAATCTGCAATTGTCCACTTATGCGCATTAATTAAGGCCGGCGATTTTTGCCGGGAAAATGACGAGCATAGGGTGAGTTTGCTACTATATTTATATCATTCCAGCTCAATTTGTTCTTAGGCTTATCTTCTGGAGGACCTATGTCGGTCGCAATTACCCGCTCTTTGATTTGTGCCAGCGTTGTAGCTTTTGCTGCGATGTCATGCAAAGAAACCAACGAGACGTCAGCAACGATGCCGGGGACTGACGATGAAACGACTGATCAGGATTATATTGTAGCCCAGCATAAAGAGCGTCCTGAATTCTACGCCAGTGACGCCGCTTATATCCAAAAAAATTCTAATTTTTTCTACCGCATTTGGGATGAGACCTTTACCCGCAAACTTGATGATCTGCCAGTTGCAGGTGAGGTGAGTGACGATCGCCGGCCGAAATCCGGTGGCTACTATGCTGAAAACGACGGGGGACTCGATGTCGTCATGACAGACGGAAAGTCACCCTTGCGTAAATTTGATGAAGCATTTAACGGCAATTCAGGAGCAGCAGTGCAATGGGAACGGGAGAAGCATGCGGGTGGACCCGCTTGGGCTGGTCACTGTAACGGTTTTGCTGCGGCTGCTCAGAGGCATCCGAAAGAACCCTTTAAGAGCGTTAAGAGAGGAAACGTTACATTTTCTCCGCAAGACATTAAAGCCCTCCTGGCTGAGATTCATATGAATGCGGATTATGAGTTTCTTGGTGGCAACCGCTGCGAAAAAGATAAAAACGCTTTTGTACGTCCGGATAGTCGTGTTGACAAGACGAAGATGGACGAATGTGAAGATATCAATCCTGGAACTCTTCATGTTGCCGTTACTAATTGGATTGGCAAAGCAAAGCACACGCTAGTTATGGACTACAACTCGGATTTAGAAGTCTGGAACTACCCTTTATATAAATACGCTTCCACCAAGCGCGAGATCACGAAAGCCGAGGCTCGCAACTATTTATCTATCGCGGCGCAGGAATATATCTTTAATCCTGCGGCGACCCGGTTTGCGTACGTATCGATGACTTTAACGTATGCCGATGCGAGTCGAACGGAATTGCTGGGTCAGCTCATTCCAAAAAATATGGAATTGACTTATGTCCTGGAACTTAATGCAGCCGGTGAAATCCTTGGTGGTGAATGGGTGGGTGAAACTAGTTTAAAAAACCATCCTGACTTTTTATGGGTAGCGCTAGAACCGCTCGAACCAAATGGCACTCGTTACATGGGCAACCCGCACATAAAGTCTGACGAAGTCATAAAACTTTGGGCTGAGTCAGCTGGCTACACGCCTGAAAACGCGCCGAAAGGTATCCGCCGTCCCTCTGGTTTAGAAGACTGGGGACGATGGCCAGGATTCGAAGTGACATTAGACGGAAATTCTCGCGGTGCTGTCTTTGCGGGTAAGGATACTCAGCTTGTGATTAAGCGCAAAGAGGGTCTCCTTGGAGCGGACTATAATTTAGAAATTTTACTCAACGGTGTGCCGCTTAAATCTATCGATACAGGTAATGACGAACAGATTAAAGTGGCATTGAACCCTGGTCTCGGTTTGCACCGCTTTCAATTCGTATGGAAGAAAGATAACTCAGTCATCGAAGACGAGTATCTACGCTTTCATGTCGTGCGTTAGTCTTAGAAGCGCACGCTTTTCAAAACATTCTCATCAACTGAAACACCTGCCGCCTGGCGTTGCTCATTGAGTAGCCTGCTACGCAGCATTTGTTCCAGGTCTTCAAGTACCTTTGACTTTACATCGGTAAAAGTAACGTCATCGGTTCCTTTAAAGTCTGACACCATCACCACATGAAATCCAAAGGACGTTTCGACGAGTTTCGGATAGATGCCGCCTTTTGGTGTGGCGAAAACAGCGTTCTCCAGGTCCTCGATAAGTCTCCCGCGACTTACAAAACCCATGCTACCACCCCGGTGTCCGGGGGGATTTTTCCCGGCGTAGGTTTCAAGCAGTTGCTCAAAGCTCGCGGGATGGGTTTTTAAAGCAGCGAGGGCCTTTTCAGCTTCCTTTTTGTCCTTGACGATGATGTGTTTCACCAGCGCTTCGCGGTTGGAATAGTTCAGCTTTTTTTCAGCGAAAAAAGACGCGACGGCATTGTTAGTCATCTGCTCTTTTAGATAACTCTTGAGGTAGAGCTTAGCAAGAATTTGATCGCGTGCGACCTTAATCTGCTGCTTATAGGCTTCCGTTTCTTCAATTTTGGCAGCTTCGGCTTTCTTTGCCAGAAGGCTATTGTTAATCAGGTCGTCGAGAAATCGCCGCTTCAGGTTTGGGTTTGATAGCACCATTTCCGGACGATCCCCTAGGGTACCCGCGGCAGCTTTGAAATCATTGACTGTGACTGGTATCCCGGCCACTGTCGCAATTTTTGACTGGGCGAAGCTAGTTCCTGAGGCAACGACCATGGCGATCTGGATTATAAATGTTTTCACAAAAACCGTCCTTTAAACTGTAGTCATTAACGCTGAGACGCACCCAAAGTGTCGGTAAAGCAGGTAAGAAGCCCGCCAATCTCTTGTTCCACTTCCTGGTCGGTCAACGTGCGCTCTTCCGATTGGAAAAAGAACGTGTAAGCCATGCTCTTCTTGCCTTCCGGAAGTTTGTCGCCTTCGTAGAGGTCAAACAGGCGGTAGCCCGTCAAGTGCTTTTTGCCTTTGAACTTAGAGATGGCGTCGACAAAGTCACGGTGCGTTGTCTTTTTATCAACTAGCAGCGCTAAATCGCGGCTAGTCTGCGGAAATCGGCTTGGGTTAAAGCCGGTTTTTTGCCCACGGCCCTTAGATTCAAACAGGGTTTCAAGATCAAGTTCAAACACGACCGGTGCTTCATCAGGCGATAAGTCGAATTTTGCCGCTGTCCGGGGGTGGATCTCGCCAAGGTAGCCAACAACGCGGTTGCCAATTTTTAAGGCAGCCGAAGCATTGGGATTTAAGAATGGCAATTCCTCTCCTTGAACCCTAACAAACTCTGGCTCAGCGATCGAAAAACTGCGGAATAGAGCCAAAATAGCCGCTTTGCCGTGATAGAAACTCGCAGCGGTTTCAGGCAAGTTCCACGATTTTACTGAAAACGGATGATCGATAACCCCTGCGACCAGGTGGCGTTCGATCGGTCGTCCTTGATCAGCCTTGGCTTTACCAGCAATATGACGGGCTGGCCGGCTCCAAAGACGGAAGCTCGGGTATTTTTGGGCATCGATCTGCCGGCGTGAAAAATCGAAATAGCCGCGGCCGCATTCGAATAAGCGCGCACCGGTTTCCCCACGTTTCCTGTTGCCGACGATCGCCCTAACGAGGCCTGGGATCAACGAGGTCTGCATCGAGGCATACTGATCGTTAAGTGGGTTCGCGAGCGTCAGAGTTGGGTACAGCGGGTGATCTTCCTGCAGCCCGAGATACGCTAATTCAGTGCCAGAAACGAACGGGAACGTTATAGTTTCTCGAAAGCCGATGCCGGAGACGTTTTCTCGGACCATTTCTTGAAAATCAATGAAGGCATCTTCTTGATTAGGCTGAATGTTCATCGACGGGAGGGTCATTGGAATACGGTCATATCCGAGGATACGGCCGATCTCTTCGACTAGGTCCATTTCGCGTTCGACGTCATTACGGTAGAACGGGACTTCAAAAACCATCCTGTCATCGGTAGAATCTAGGAGCACGAATTCTAAAGCTTCAAGTGTTTTGATCGCGACATCTCTGGTCAAAGAAGGAATCGCGAGTAGCTGTTTTACGCTTGATAGACGCATGGCGACGACTCTCTTGTCGACATCCGCGGGGAAATTATCGACAGCGCTGCCAGCAACTCGGGGAATTTTCACTGGTTTACCAGCAGCTTTTGCCTCATGCGCACCCTGGATGATGAGATCTGCAACCCGGTAAGCTACCGTTGTGACATTGTCGATGTCGGTTCCACGCTCAAAGCGGTGTGATGCTTCGGTGTGGATGCCCATGCGACGTGCTGTTTTTCTAACTTGGATAGAAGCGAAATAAGCAACTTCGATGATCACAGTATCGGTTTCAGCTGTGACTTCTGAATTTAAGCCACCCATGATACCAGCGAGGCCAATGGCGCGTTCACCGTCGCAGATCAAAATGTCGCCTTTTTCAAGCTTTCTTACATTCTCATCGAGTGTGGTGAATGCCTCGCCACCAAGTGCTGATTTAACGACGATCTGCTGACCTTTAATAAACCGCGCGTCATATGCGTGCACAGGTTGGGCATATTCCATCATAGCGTAGTTGGTAGCATCAACGATTAAGTTGATCGGGCGCATGCCGACAGCAGTTAAACGCTGCTGCATCCATTTCGGTGATTCGATCGGAGCGACATCTTTAACAGCGAGTGCAACAAAACGGCAGCAGTCATCTGGGTTTTCGATTTTTACTTTAATGAAGTCTTCTGTTTTAAGGCTCATTTCAGGTTGAGATTTAAGTTCGATTTTGCGAAGTGGCTTTTTGATGCGAGCCGCAAGATCCCGAGCAACACCGATAACACCCAAGCAGTCGCCACGATTTGGAGTGACGTTTAGTTCGTAAACAGTGTCGTCTAATCCTAAAACGCGGGCAACTTTATGACCAACTTGGACGTGGGCGCTGAGTTCGATGATACCGTCAGCGCCTTCGCCGAGGCCAAGCTCTTGTTCGCTGCAAAGCATACCGTTGGAGGTTTCACCGCGAATTTTGCCTTTTTTGATTTTGAAATCACCTGGCAATACTGCACCAACTGTTGCAACAGCAACCTTGATACCTGGTCTAGCATTTGGTGCACCGCAGACGATTTGCAAAGGCTCAGCGTCGCCGGTGTTGACCATACACACCTGCAGGGTGTCAGCATTTGGATGCCGCACAGCGGATAGAATTTCACCAACGACTAGCTCGTTTGGAAGGGTCGATTGTTTTTCCATGCCTTCGACTTCGTGGCCGATATCAGTGAGGATATCAGCGACTTTTTCCGCAGTTAAATCGGAAATATCTACGTAGTCATTTAGCCAGCTATAGGAAACGCGCATATTTTGAGTCCTGTTTCAGATTAAAGTGGGCTTTAGGTATACCTAGAGAATTGTCCGAGGTAGCTGTAGCTGCCTTCAAACATTGGTCTTAGGTCAGTCAATTTGTATTTGAGCATCGCCATGCGGTCGATACCGAAACCAAAGGCAAATCCAGACCAGGTATCCGTATCGTAGTCCACTGATTCAAAGACGTTAGGATGAATCATCCCGCAGCCGCCAACTTCAAGCCAACCAGTGTTTTTACAGAGTCGACAGCCTTTGCCAGAACACTGCACGCACTGAAGGTCCATCTCAGCTCCAGGCTCGACGAATGGGAAAAAGCTAGGTCGCAAGCGTGTTTTCATACTGCTGCCAAAGATTGCTTTCATAAACGAATCGATGACGCCCTTCATGTGACCAAAGGAAATGTTCTTATCGACTACAAACGCTTCGATTTGGTGAAACATTGGCGTGTGCGTCGGGTCAGAGTCGCAGCGAAATACCCGTCCAGGTGCGACGATACGTAGGGGCGGACGTTCGTTTAACATGCAGTGAATCTGGATGTTAGACGTGTGCGTCCGGAGCAACAGATTCGGTTGCTCGCGTAAATAGAATGTATCCTGCATATCCCGCGCAGGGTGATATTCGGGAATATTGAGTGCACTAAAGTTGTAGAAATCGAAATCAGCTTCTGGGCCATCAAATACAGAGAAACCTAAGCGACGAAATTCTCGCAATAGCTCGCGGCGCATCAATGAAACCGGATGCAATGATCCTTGCGGTGCCATGTGATCGATTGGGAGCGAAATATCGAGGGGTGTTTGTTTTAGTTTTTCGTCAAGCGCCCAATTTGCAGATGCTTCTTTCAAAGACGACATCGCTTCTTCGATTTGCTGCTTGAGCGTATTGATGGTTTTGCCAGCTATCGGGCGTTGCTCTTTGCTTGCGTGCCTTAGGCCTTCCATCAACAGAGTGACTTTGCCTTTGCGTCCTATAAACAAGAGTCGCAATGCTTCAACAGCGTCCGGTGTTGGATTAGCGCGCACAGAACCCAGCGCAATCTCAAATTCGCTGGCAGCGTCGCTGGTCATTTTTATTAGATCGAGAGTTTCGCTCATTTACTGTCTCCGGATTAGATTTGCTGTAGCGCTTTTTTGAATCGTGCTAGGCCTTCGGTGATTGACTTGTCATCGGTTGCGTAGGAAAAACGCAAAAATCCAGGTGCACCGAAAGCATCGCCGGGAACAACTGCAATATGGTGCTCTGACAAAAGTTCTTCGCAAAAACGCATAGAATTTTGATCTTTATATCTTGTAGATGCTGCCAATGCCTTACGAACATCGATGAACAAGTAGAATGCGCCATGCGGCTGGACGTAGCTCACATGATCGATGCCATCGAGAAGTCTCATAGCCAAACGTCTTCTACCGTTTAAAATATCGATTTCTTTTGCGAGCAAATTTTTACCTTGTTTGATGGCAAAAGTAGCGGCCTCTTCAATAAACGGCGGCAAGCAGGTTGAGGTGTGGCTTTGCAAATCACGCACCATTTTAATGGCTGGTCCCGTACCTGCAACATAGCCGACGCGCCAGCCAGTCATCGCAAAACCTTTCGACATGCCATTGACATAGAAATAGCGATCCTTTAGCTCAGGAAAAAATGAAAGCAGTGAGTGATGCTTCTGATCAAAAGCCATGTACTCATAAATTTCATCAGAGATGATCCACCAATTGTTGGTTTTCAGAAACGCGCCAAGCTCAAGCAGCATCTCTTTGCTGTACATGAAACCAGCTGGATTATTCGGCGAGTTAAGGACGATGCCAACTGTTCTACTGGTACCAGCTTTTTTTATGTCCTCTACCCGTAGAGGCGCTGTGCTCATATCAGGTGAGAGCGGCAGACAAATCGGGCGCGCACCTTGGGCCAGAATTTGATCGGGATAACTCACCCAGTAAGGTGACGGAACAATCACGTCATCGCCATCATTGCAGAGCGCCATAAAAAGGTGGAATAAGATTTCTTTCGCACCCATACCGACGACAACTTGTTCAGGCGTGTAAGATAAGTCGTTTTCGCTTTTTAGTTTTTCACAGATTGCTTCGCGAAATTCTTGACTTCCTCCTGCAGGACCGTATTTTGTTTTTCCAGCTTGCAGTGCTTTGATTGCGACATCAACAACCGCTGGCGGTGTCGGAAAATCGGGTTCACCGACCGCAAAACTCAAAACATTGACGCCGGTCTTAGCGAGTGCTTTAGCTTTTGCATTGAGCGCGACCGTTGGAGATGATTTAACGTTTTGAATCCTCTTCGATAATTCAAACACTGGCAAACCCCGCAATTGTTTTTAAGGTATGATCCAAGTAAAGACAGCCCTCGCGTCCTGCTAAAGCTGAGTTTACGTCTCATTAAGCCCTTCCTGGCGCTGATATGCAACTACTTTAGGGTTGAAATGCGCAGGAATTTCAAGGTAAATACGGTAGGTTAGCCAAACATTTCGACGATTCCATATTAGTTTATTGAAATGATTCCAAACATTTAATAGAGCTTTTGAATCATTTTATTATTTTCAATGAGTGAGCCACCGTTGGCGAGACGCAAAGACAGTCTAAAAAGCCGGACCCAATCAGATTCCTGGCAAGGGCATTCTGGACCAACAGTCTTGCCGTCCGGATTCGGCGGCCTATTGCTTCTGTGGTGTGCCGTCAGTGTGCCGCTTCTTTCTTGGATGATCTTATCCAATCTTTTTCTCGTTGCGGCAGTTGTCGGTTGTTTTATGCTGGTTTGCCTCGTTTTCGCTTGGAGTTTGGTTAACTACCGCCAAAATCTGTTTGAAAGTAATCGCCTGCTTTTACTTGAAACCGAAATCTCAGGGTTGATGTACCGCAGTATCAAGATTGCCAACGCCGCATCGAGTTTTGAGGAAGCTACTGCGGATGTTTGCGCCGAAATCTGCAAAACGACGCACTGGCTGTTAGTAGAAAAGCCGGTCACATCCTCTCCCGGTGCGCGCATGAGCTTCGTGATTGATAAAAACCTCCCTTACGACGTTGAATATACCGCCAATGGGTCGCAGGTTAGTTTTCAGATTTTGACGTCGATTGTTGTAATTGCGTCGATGACATTTGCGACCAAGAACAAGATTGAGGCTAGGGTAGTTTCTGCTGTGAAAGTTATTTTTTCTCAATTGGCGTCAGTCTATCACCGGGAGCATTCGATTGCTGTTCTCGAAGAATCGTACGCGAATCTTACGCATGTGACAAAGATGGCATCCCTTGGGGAAATGGCTGGTGGCATTGCCCACGAAATTAATAATCCGCTCCAGATCCTTCATGCTTACATCACTCGGATCGAGGCTTGTTTACAGAGGGGGGAGCCTAGCGAGAAGATCGAAGAAACCTGTCGGCGCATGCTGGCAACGATCGACCGCATCAGTAAAATTATAAAAGGGCTAGAGGTTTTTGCCCGTAATGGTCAAAGTGATCCCTTGGTGTCTTACTCAGCTAAAAAAATCATCGATGAAACCGCGGCCCTTGCTGCCGATAGGATTCGTTCGTCCGGAATTCACCTTAAAACCAGCGCAGAATCAGCGAATATGATGCTTAGTTGCCGGCCAACGGAAGTCGGCCAGATTTTACTAAACCTTATTAGTAATGCCTGCGATGCAGTGAATGAGAGTGTGGATAAAGAAGTCGAAATGATTGTACGAAAAACAGTAAACGGTTTTTGCGAGTTTTCAGTCATAGATTCCGGACTGGGAGTCGCTCCCGAAAATATCAGAAAGATTATGCAGCCGTTTTTTACCACCAAACCTACAGGACAAGGGACCGGCCTCGGCCTCAGTATTTCGCGCGGTATTGCTCAAGGGCACGGCGGAGACCTCTACTACCAAAGAACGAATGGACGAACGCAGTTTTCGTTCACAATTCCGGCTATCAATTGAATTTTTGTATGGATTGGTGCCCAGAGGCTGCGAAAAGAAAGGGTTGGCTCACGATACCGGAAATGGTGCTAGGGGAACCCACCAAGTTAAGGTGGGTGCGATCACTTTTGCATCAGGCTTCCCCCTACATGCCTTACGGCCGGGGGGCTTGCACACCGCTCGAGTATCAGGCTCCCTAGTATATATGAATCGGTTCTCCAGCGTACAAAACCGAGTATCATGAGCCGAAGTTAGTATAGCACGGAATTACTGAAATTGGGAAAGCATGCAAAAATGATTTTGTGCTATGTAATAAAAAGTCCAAGAAACTGGACGATTAGAAAAGGTTGAGTTGTGAATCTGCCTGAAAAATCCGCAGTCCTATTCGTCGTTGCCACACCCATTGGCAACTTGGAAGACTTGACTCCACGCGCTCTAAAAATTCTAGAATCGGTTGATATCATTGCTGCAGAAGATACGCGGCGCACACGCCAACTACTCAATCTTATTGGTATCGGTCCTAAGCACCTGGTTTCCTATCACGACCATAACGAGGAGTTTCGCTCAGTCCAGCTGGTTGAGCGTATGAAGGCAGAACAACTCAGCATTGCCCTTGTGAGTGACGCTGGTACCCCTTGTATTTCTGACCCAGGCTACCGTTTGGTAAAAGAAGCTCACAAGCAGGGTGTTAAGGTACATCCGATTCCTGGTCCTTCTGCACTAACTGCTTTGGTTTCCGCCTCTGGGCTGCCGACGGACCGCTTTATGTTCGTAGGTTTTCCTCCGGCAAAGTCGATGGAGCTTCGCAAGCAGATTGAGGAGTGGAAGCGTTTAGGCTGTCCTGTGGTTTTCTACGAATCATTGCGGCGTCTGCAGAAGACAGTCGAAGTGCTTTTCGATATTGCGCCTAATGCAGAGATTGCGATCGGTCGCGAATTGACTAAACTCTATGAAGAAGTGGCATGCATGCCGATTAGTGCTGCGCTGCAGTGGATTCGTTCGCACGAAGTTCTGAAGGGTGAAGCGACGATCATGGTATCGTTTCCGCCACCAGAAAAGGGCGAACTGCGCCGCATTTCAGAGGAGCAATTACTCACCATTGCCAGTGATGAATTTCGCAAAGGCGCTACTCTGAAGGATCTTTTACAAAGCTATGCTGATGCTGGATTTAAGCGTACAGAGCTCTATCATCTACTTTTACAGGCAAAAGCCCGCGTTTAGTACCCCAGGGCAACTCATATTTTTTAATTTTTAGTAAATTGACTAAAAGTGCTTGCGTCGCTGCACTGATGCTATACATTAGCTCTTGTTATGGAATTGTTTTTGACGACCCCCCCTTTTTTGTCGTCATGTTGCGGGGCGCATCCTTTTTTTGGGTGCGTTTTGTTTTTAAGAGAAAAAATTTCTAAGCTGAGGCGGATTTCTTCGCTTCATCGGCCATCTTTAAGTCTGCTTCTGTAGGTGGATCACCGATCTCACCGTCGGTAAATATCTTGTTGAGTGCGTTGAAAGCGGCAATACGAAAAGCTTCTGCTAGGGTCGGGTAGTTAAAAACCATGTCCACGAGATCTTGCGCGTGCCCGTTTTTCTGCATGAATGCTAGCCCGATGTGAATCAGGTTGCAGGCATCATGACCTGTGATGTGGATACCTAAAATGTGATGAGTGCGCTGACAAACGAGAAGCTTTAGCAGGCCGTGTTCGTCACCGCGGATGTATCCACGTGCGACTTCGGCATAATGGGCGCGGCCGACGACGTATGGAAGGTTTTCCTTTTTAAGGTCTTCCTCGGTCTTACCAACGCTTGAGAGTTCTGGGATGGTATAGACTCCGACTGGAAATACTTTTGGAAACGCACGAACTTTCTTGCCGAACATGTGACAAGCGGCATGTCGTCCCTGCGCTGCAGAGGTAGCTGCTAGTGCCGGTGAGCCAATGGTGTCACCAGCCGCATATATATTTGGAATATTAGTTTGAAAGTCTTCGTTGACTTCGATCGCGCCGCGTTCGCCTATCTTAATGCCAAGTCGTTCCAGGCCGATTTTATCGGTGTTTGGAATTCGTCCAGCGGCGAAGAATAGGACGTCGGTTTCGAGGATTTTTCCGTTTTCGAGACCGACGTGAACGGCAGGGCCGCGTACTTTCGCATCTTTAAATTTCGAGCCAAGAACAAACTTTATCCCAGAGTCTTCCATCGATTTTGCGAGGGCTTGCGCTGCTTCGCCATCAACAAATTGCATGATGGTGCTACGACCATCAACGACAGTAACATCGCAACCAATAGCACGGAAAATACAAGCATACTCACAACCAATCACTCCTGCGCCATAGATGATCATTGATTTCGGAACGTTTTCTAAATTTAAAATCTCATCGCCGTCAACGATGCGCCATCCATCGAAAGGGATGTCTTCTGGACGTCGGCAGCGTGAACCGGTAGCGATTAATATATTCCCGGCGTTAATGATTTCAGATGCGCCGGTGTCTTTTATAACGCGCACACAGTGTCGTTCTTCAATAGAACCGAAGCCTTCAAAAATTTTAATCTGGTAGCGCGCGAAGTATCTTCGCATGATGCTTTCTTCATATTTTGAGACATTGAGCGCACGACCCATGAGTTTTTTTGCCGACATATCAGCAATGATGCGTTCAACCCATTTTCCGCCCGCATGGAATCTAATGGCGTGAATGCTGTCCATACTTTCGCGCAGTGTTTTAGAAGGAATGGTTCCGGTATGAATCCAGGCACCACCTAGTCGGTCTGGTGTTTTTTCGACCACAGCGACCGTTTTCCCAAGCTTCGCTGCTTGCACAGCAGCGCGGTAACCGGCGGGACCACTGCCGATAACAACAAGATCAAATGTAGGAGCGGGGCTAGACATGCATTGTTCTCCAGAACTGTTGAGACATAAATGTTATGTCGGCTTTTATGTGTTTATCTTAATGAGGGTAGGAGGGGGGGCAGTCAAAACAAACCATAACCAGAAGATGTTAGCAGCGGTTAGTACCTCACTGCATTTCGAAACTTTTTTAATGCTCCTATGAGCCTGATTAATTTTTCTTTTAAAAAGATTACTTTTTTTGTTACAGTAAAGAAAACCATCAGAAAAACATTTGTCATTACAATTCGCTGCGCGGGAATGAATATTGATTCGAGGTGAATGTGATTCACATTAATGCAGCCTGTTATTGCGGCTTTGTTCGGCCTCACAGGAGCTTACTAAATGTCTGATTTACCAGGATATCCGTCTCAAGAAGGGTTTGTATCCCCACCTTCGCTGGGTTCAGAATTAAGTCATCCGCTGTCGATACCATCCCAACAGGGCATGGAAGTCTGCTCTGATTCAATCTATATGCGTTCACCGGTGCTAACTAGGAGGCACGCAGGTTGGGTTTTGGGACTGCCTGCCTATTTGGATCCTGGAGAGAGACGCCCACCTGTGATTGTAGCAGTTGGCGGTGGTAAAGGCGGTGTCGGTAAAAGTTTGGTTAGTGCGAATCTTGCAGTAAGACTGGCTGCTACAGGCAAGAAGGTTTTGGCGATCGACCTCGACGTCGGCGGTGCTAACCTGCATTCCTATTTCGGTCTAAATATCCCACGCTATAATCTCGCAGATGCGGTTTTAAACCAGTCGCGGTCACTGCAGGAAGTCATCGTCCCAACGTCAATCAATGGCGTATCGCTTATCGCTGGTGGCCGGGAGGAAGCTCTTGGTGGCATTGGAGCTATTAATGACCAGGTTGTGCGTTCGGTTTTCGATCTTATTCTAAATGCTAGGGAGCAAAACCTGGCTGACTTTGTAATCTTAGATCTCGGCGCTGGTGCCCATAAATACACCATCGACTTTTTTACCCTGGCCCATGCTGGCGTCATGGCTGCACTTCCCGAACCGACATCGATTGAGAACGCTTACGTTTTCTTAAAATCAATGTTGTTTGCTTTTACAGAGCGACTTGGTATTCGACTTAATATGCCAGAAGCAGCACAATTGACTCGCAGTATCCTGACCGGGGCTACACCTTTGCCGCCTGGGACTGCGAATAGTTACTTAGAAAAAATCAATTACGTTAAGCGTACTGAGCCGGTGTTTGTTTCTCAGTTGCTCGCTGCTATTTCCGGGCGTACATTGGGAATCATCATCAATCAAATTCGCTGTCAGAAAGATATCGACGTAGGGCGATCTATGGAGACTATTGCTGACCGCTACTTCGGTTTTAATGCTAGAAGTTTAGGCTATCTGAATTATGATGATGCAGCTTGGAAGTCGCTCAGAAACCGCAGATTGTTAGTGTTGGATTTTCCCCATTCACTCCTCTCGAAGCGTTTTTCTGAAATGGCGCGTACGTTGTTACTCAATCTTGGTCTCTGAAACGATAGGGCATTATGGACGATTTGACTGAAATGACATTAGGTGACTCCTTTGGTTCCGACTCGGCAGTTGATTCAGCGTCACCTGTTGCTCAGACTTACTACCGCGTACTCGATATTCCCACCAATGCGACTCGGCTTGAAATCCGCGAGTCCTATCTGCGCTTAAAGGGAACATACAGCGCCGGCAGTGCGGCACTTTATTCATTGATCGATGAAGACGAAGCGGCTCGTCAATTGGCTGAGATAGAAGCCGCGTTTAGAACGCTAAGTGATGATATTCAACGTGCTGACTATGACCGCCAGATTGGGGGTGGTGACCTTCGGGAAGTTGACCGACAAGGCGCGATTGCAGGGGCCTCTGTCACGCCGCGCGTTATCGAAAGCGACCGCTATCTTAGGATGCGTGAGTCAGCAGCCTCTATAAACCGCCAGCGGGCTTCCGAGCAACCGCCAGCATATGATGATGCGACCGTTCGCACCCAAAGGTCGACACTCACTGTGATTAAACTCAAAGCTTCTGCTGCCGGATCTCCTGAAATGCATGAAAAAATGCGCGATATCATTGCGGCGCATGACGTTGGCGACGGTGATCTTTACCGTCAATTACGTGAGCTTTGTAGCGTCAGTTCTGATGAAATGCAGGAGCGAACCAAGGTGTCTATTGGCCATTTAGAGGCCATTGAAACAAACAGGTTTGAAAGATTGCCGCAAGCAGTGTACGTAAAGGGTTTCCTAGCCAGCTATTTCCGCTATTTGGATGTCCCGGGCTACGAGAAACTAATGAGTGCATTCACGGCGAGGTTACTTGATTGGCAGGCGAACAAAAAGAGTTAAAGACACTTACAGCTGAGCCCGAACATACTGGAATGAGGCTTGACGTATTCATCACGTCAGGCCTTGTTGCTTTTAGTCGGTCGAAAATTCAAAAACTTGTTAAGCAGGGTGAAGTCACCATCAATGGTGAAACAGTGACCTCAGGTTCGTTTCAACTGACCGAAGGGGATGTTGTGAGAGTTGCCGGGACGGTCATCAATCGGGAAGATCACCTTGAACCTGTGAAAATGGATCTCGAGATTCTTTTTGAAGATGAAGAGATCATTGTTATTAATAAACCACCCGGGATCTCTGTGCACCCTGGTGCAGGTACCAACGGGCCGACGTTGGTTCAGGGTCTTCTCTGGCACTGTAGGCGGTTAGGAGTTGGCATCGATCCTGAGGCTGCCCGCGTGCGTCCAGGTATCGTTCACCGCTTAGATAAAGATACCACTGGCATTTTGGTCTGCGCTAAAACCGATGAATCGCATGCAGCGATGTCGAAGCAATTTCACGATAAAAATCGCCTAGTACGAGAATACGCGGCTCTACTTGACGGCGTTATGACTAAGGCTGAATTGACTCGGGAGAGCTACCTCTACCGAGATCCCGTTGCGCGGCAAAGGTTTGTTTCCAGCAGCATTGATAAACCGCCAGGCCACTTGCCACCGGGGGCTTACCGCTATGCCAAATCCGTTTTTAGCGCGATGGCTGTTTATGGCGGGCGTCTGACGGTTGCGCGTGTGCGTCTTTTCACTGGCCGTACTCATCAGATTCGCATTCATGCGTCAGATCTTGGGTTGCCCATCATTGGTGATCAGCTTTATCATCGACCGACAGCCTTGCCGCATAAGTTTCCGGAAGAGCTCAGAACTCTGATCTTTAACCAGCCGCATCAACTTTTGCATGCGCGAAATCTGGAATTTGACCACCCGAAAACCGGTGCCCGCATGGAAGTTAAGGCTCCGTTTCCAAAGGACTTTTCACAAGCGTTAGCACTTTTAGAGCCGTTTCGATCATCAAACGATAAGTAGGTAGGCATTTTGCGCCTACTTGTTAGAAGTTTATATTTGTACGAAAATATTTAATATTAACTGTTTTTGAAACATGTGATGACCGGAGCGTTCCAGATATGGCGCGAGGACGAACTTGCACCGCAGTGGGGCTGACCGCATTGTTAGCAGTGACTCTTGGAAATGCGGCTGCTGCGACTACTACTGCCTCCACTACCAATATTAAGCCGAATCAAATTGCATTGAATTCGGCTGCAAACAATTATGCTGACTTCATCGTCCTCATGGTGAATAAATCATCTTTGACAGCCGAGCTGCTGACTTGGCCGGAAAAGTTCACTGACTCCAAAGTTTTGAAAAGTTTTAAAATCGCGATCGGTAAAGCTGAGGGTGATAAAGAAGTCGAAGGCGATAATCGAACACCAGAAGGCGTTTATTTCGCTCAGCACCATATCGACGGCAGGTCCTTGCCCCAGAAATATGGCACGATGGCGATCCCCATCGATTTTCCAAATCCGATCGATCAACTCAAAGGTAAAACCGGCCATGGTATCTGGCTGCACGGAGTTGAACGTGATTCTCGCATCGAAGAAGCGAAAGTTACCGAAGGCTGTGTCGCTTTTTACAACAAAGACATAGGGAATTTGACGTCTTGGCT
This sequence comes from Pseudobacteriovorax antillogorgiicola, assembly GCA_945862295.1. GTDB lineage: Bacteria > Bdellovibrionota_B > Oligoflexia > Oligoflexales > CAIYRB01 > CAMAXT01. Next base: position 15,453 of record CAMAXT010000009.1, on the reverse strand, counting down.
GAAATCACACCAGGGCGTGGTCGTCATTGCGGAAGATATCAAAGAAGTAAACCGAGAAGCTGACTTAGAAATTATTAAAGCGCAGACTTTAAATTGGATGTCAGCCTGGGCAGCCCGTGATGTTGACGCTTACATCGACTATTTTAGTACTGATTTCCGCTATAATGGCATGAACCGTGACGCCTACCGCGACTATAAAAAACGTATATTTGGTACTTATAAAACGATGAGTGTTTCTTATGATCACCTAAGAGTGATCTCACATCCGAAGTATGCGATCAGCTTCTTTAACCAGGACTTCCGCGGCGACGAGCACTTTGTTTCTGACGGACGTAAAGTGCTGTATTGGGAAAAAACAGCGAGTGGTCACTGGAAAATCATTCGCGAAGTTTTCGAAAGTAGACGTTTTGAATTCGTAACATTTACTGACCAAGAAGTAGCTCTTCTCAGTGATAAAAGCGGACTTTCAGCTAGCCCAGACGCGGAAAAGAAAAATCCAAATCTCTAGTATCCTCTAGAATCCGATGATATGCTTCAAGCCACCAAAATAGGTGGCTTTTTGATTTTTTACGGTAAGGATTAGCGTCTATGAAGATTGATCGACGTTTGATTGTTAAACTTAGCATGCTAGCGTTTCTTGGGATGTTACCAGGTGTTGGTTTTAGTGCTGACGCCTTGTTTAAGTACAACGGAAAAACCTACAGCTCTGCCGATTTACCAGCAACTGCGCGTCAGAATCTGCATGACTTGCAAGTCGAAACCTATGCGCGAACAGAAGCATTGGCTGATCAAGCGATGATTGATATCTGGCTTGAGGAGCAAGCTGATGCGAAGAAAAAGACACGATCTGAGATAGAAGCGACGGTGTTTAATGCGGCCGAGCCAACTCCAAAAGAAATCGAGACCTGGTTCGAGGAAAACAAAAATCGCCTGCCACCTGGCTATAAGCTGGAGCAGATCACCGGAGATATTAAGAATCTTTTGATGGGTGAGTCGAGAAAAAAATCTCGTTCGAAGGTCATAGCAGATCTTAAAAAAGCCGGCACCTATAGCTTTTTATTAGCTGAGCCAGATGCGCCAGTCTTTAAGTTTGATACTGCAGGATATAATAATAAGGGTAGCGCCAGCGCGAAAGTTACCATCACCGAATTTGCTGATTATCAGTGCCCGCACTGTAAAGAAGCGAAGGGTAGCTTGGAAAAAGTCATGAAAGCCTTTGACGGCAAGGTCCGTTTTGTGTTTATCGACTTTCCGGTAAATCCGAGTGGGATATCACTTGAAGTCGCGCACGGGGCCTTTTGCGCCGGCAAACTCGGAAAATACTGGGAGTACCATGACCTCGCCTATGAGCGTCAGAGCTCCCTCGATCAGGGGTCGCCTGCAGCTTTGGCAAAAGATCTAAAATTGGACGAAAAGGCTTTCGATACTTGTATGAAATCCGACGAACCAAAAAAGTTCGTAGAAAAATCTAAAGCTGAGGGCGAAAAAATTGGCATCAGTGGCACACCAGCGATCTTCCTTAATGGCAAGAAGGTCAAGGGATACGACGAGCAGACGCTCACTGCTGAAATTAAAAAAATGCTGTAATGAACGGTGATAACCTAGTCTACCTAGGAATTTAATTCGAATGGGGCACATGAAGTGCCCCTTTTTTTTGTACTAGGCAAATTGTTCCCTGTTAAGGGAATTACGCAGGCGCCGATTGTTAGACTCAGGGAACCTGTGCAATCTGTAATGGTGAGTCATTGAAACTCTTTCGCAAAACATCTCTAATAATCCGCAGTCTATGTTTACTAGCCTTTTGGTCGGGTATGTCTTTTGCGCAAGGTGGTTCATTCGACAAACTGCGCCTGCAGACGATTGCGGATGTGCGAGCAAAAATCCAACCAGCGCTTCTTCAGTACTGCAAAGACGCCTGTATGGTCATCGATATCGCGCCCATCATCGATGAAAATCTAGGTGAGAGCGACGATCTAGGTTTTGAAGGTGTTGTCGGCGAAGAGCAAAGTGAACTGCTCACAGTTACCAAGGTTAATATTCAAATTCAAGTCGATGACCGGGTGACCTCAATCAACCGGGAACGGATGAGTTCAATTCTTAAAAACAATCTTCAGTCGAGCTCTTACCTAGCTGATGTGATGTGGATACCGGTTAGCTTGCCTCAGATTGGTCAGACGATGGCCAAAGAAGAGCAATTGAAACAGATGGTGCAGCAGCGGGTGTCTCAGGCAATAGAAAAAGTTATTGAGTCCTACTGCCCAGACTCGTGTGTATTGTCGCAGACGACAGTCACTGGAAATTTAATCACTCCAGATGAGAGTGTCGACGAAGTGCCAGAACAGTTGGCCCGTGATAAGTCAGGGAATGGGATTTTAAAGATCGACGGCATCGAGGTCGAAGTTAGCATTGATGATAGTATTCAGGCAGGGACCCGCAATAAAATTGTCAACGTCATGAAAGCTAAAACTAGGTTTCATGCGCCGGTGAAACTTGACGTGCTGGTGACATCATTTCCAGAAAGCTTTGCGACTAAAAAAGAAAAAGAAGACCTAGCGTCGGCAGATCCATACGGACTCGGACGTCTGCGTGAGACACTGAAAATTTTCCGCGAGTTAGCCGGCACTAAAGAAATCATCACCAATAACTCCACCTCTGACCGGTCTGCGATTTCAAATATTTCCCGCGAAGAGCTCACTAGTAGCGAGCGCAACCAATTTAATAGCGCTTCTGGTAGCGCTAGCAAAACTGAACCATGGGAATGGACGCTCTATATCGCAGGGATCATCCTGCTTTTGGGTATTTTGGCATTGTTGATCATCCGTTTTGCCGGTGCAAACCGTGATGCGAAGATGATGATGGAGGCGGCGGCGTACGCGCCTAGGGAACAGCAGACGCGAAGTTCTGGTGTCGCTAATTCTAGCGAACGTGTGTTGCCAGAGTCTCACCGTAATGACATGTCGATTCGCATGCGTATCGAAGATCTGAAGAATGAGCTGATTGGTATCTTTGTTGATCAGCCAAAGGTTGCGAAAGAAACGTTTAGCCGATTATTACAAGAAGAAGGAATCGAAGAGACAGCAAAATATGTCCATATATTTGGCCATATGGTGGTCTTTGAATTGCTTAGTGATCCAAACTTGCAACGCGATCTTTATGAGCTTAGTGAGTACTATCATAAATCGGAATTCGTCTTTAGTCATGACGATGAGTTTAAGCTGATTAATGCCTTAAAAACGCGGGTCATTGCTAATGAGATTCGGGTTCTAACGCGTAAGCAGATGGATCAATTTGATTTCCTTAGTAAGCTCGATTCGAATCAGGTCTATAGTCTCATCGCGGAAGAAAAACCGCCGGTCCAGAGCATTGTCTTAACGCAGTTAGATCACAAACGCCGCCGGGCGGTCTTTGAGATGTATCAGGGTGAGTCGAAAGTAACGCTGATGAAAGAGCTTTGCCGAGCAGACGCGATTCCTAAGGATTATCTTGCCAATGTGGCAATGGTGCTGCATAAGAAAGTTACGTCCCGTCCTGAGTTTGATACAGAAAACATAAGATCCAGCGATATCTTGTTCGACTTGCTTGAAAAAGCGAATTTGACTGAGCAAAAAGCATTGATGGCCAATCTTAAGGCAACCAATCAAGACGCTGCGCGGGCGATAAAATTGAAATTGGTAACGGTCGAAATTGTTCCCTACCTAAAAGATGGCCATATGGTTGAGATTATGCTTGGTCTAGACCGCGCAGATGTAAAAATGTTCCTTGCGGGAACGAGGGAGCACATCCGCAACCTAATCTTGTCAAAGGCACCTGATGAATTGGCTGAAAGTTGGGTCGAAGATCTAGAAAATATGGCCGGCTTTGATGAACAAGCATTCCGACTTGCTGAAATGAAGATCCTAAGCCGCATCAGAAGTTTGGTGAATAACGGTGTTATCAATTTGCTTGATCTAAACGAGATGATTTTCGTCGATGATGTCAGCGCGGCTGAAGCAGTGCTAAGTGCTGGACCTGTCGACAAGTCGTTGGTGGCTTAATGAGTCGAAACCAAGCAAATATCTATTTCACGAATGAGCAAGAAAAAGAAAAACTGTTTCGCGACGCCGTTTACGGGACCGAACGCTTAAAAGAAATCGAAGTGTTTTCTAAGTTTTCTGATCCAGAGCTAAAAAAGCTGCATTCTTATGGTAAAATGCTAAAAGTGCGCTCCAAGGTTAATATCGTCATCGAAGGCGAGCGCTCGAGTGGCCTCTATATTTTGATGTCCGGACGCGTCTCGGTATACAAATCTGACGATAGTTCGCACAATCTAGCTCGTTTCGCAATTTTAGAAGAAGGAGCATCTTTTGGGGAGCTGAGTTTATTTGACGACGCACCCCGTTCGGCGACGGTTATTGCAGAGACTGATAGCTTGCTATTTTTTCTCGACGCCAATGATTTTCACAAGTTTTTGGCGGAATCGGGACCAGAACTGAAAATTAAATTTTACCAAACCTGCGCGGTCTATTTAGCTGAGCGCTTTCGTAAGCTAAATGTCGATTACATCAATTCGCAGCAGCTTCTTTGGAAGTATGCACTTCGCAAAGAAGTCTGACTCTAGACGTCTCTAGCTTCACATACCTATTACGATCGACAAATCCAATCAACTAAATCGATTTTAGTCAAAATATGCTGCGGTTTCATGTTTTTGTCGATGACAACGGCACAGGTGCTGTTCATCAGGATGTTTTGCAATGCGGATGCTGGAGTTGATTCTTCTACCGTTGGTACAGCGCGGTCCATAACATCTTGAACTGCGCTGTTAGGTGAGATCTCACCGCAAGCTAGGAAGTTCAAAACATCCATGACTGTCACCAGCCCAATGAGTTTTCCAGCATGAGTGATCGGAATCTGCGAGATGCCTTTACTGTTCATCAACTTGATTGCTTCAGAAACAGTCGAATCGTGGGATAGGGAGATGACTTGTTGTTTTTGCTTAACAAGCTGGCTCACTGGACCTTGGATTGTTTCGACGCCGTTGAAACGGTTATCTTGCATCCATTTATCGTCGATGAACTTAGTCATGTAATTTCTAACGCCGTCAGCTAGCAGAACAACACAATTCATGCCTTCTTTTAGGACTTTTGCTTCTTTAAGCGCTGCGAATAGAGTTGAGCCAGAAGAACCGCCGCAGAGTAGGCCTTCTTCTTTGATCAAACGACGCGAAAGTTGAAACGATTCGCGGTCATTGGTTTTGACCCAAACATCGACTAGTTTGACATCTAAGACATCAGGAATGAAGTCATAGCCGATGCCTTCGACTTTGTAAGAATGGATTGGACCCGGGCCAGCCAAAATCGATCCAACAGGGTCCGCTCCGACGATAATGCATTTGGGATATTTTTCTTTGATTTTCTTCGCTACGCCAGTGATTGTGCCGCCAGTTCCAGCTGACATAACAACCATATCGACTTTGCCGTTTAGATCGCGAATGATTTCTTCTGCTGTACCGTCGTAGTGGGCGAGTGGGTTGGAGGGGTTTGCGTATTGATCAAGAATATGGGCGTTCGGTAAATCTTTTTGTAGTCTCCTAGCAACACCGATATGACTTTCTGGTGCATCCCAAGCTGCTTCGGTTGGTGTCCGAATAACTTCTGCGCCAAGTGCTTCCAAGACTATTTGTTTTTCACGACTCATTTTTTCCGGCATGGTGATGATGACACGGTAACCTTTGATTGCGCCAGCAAGTGCGATGCCGATGCCAGTGTTGCCGCTTGTTGGTTCGATCAATGTGTCGCCTGGATTGATCCGGCCACTCTTCTCGGCGTCGTCGACCATACGAAAGCCTATGCGGTCTTTGACCGAGCCGCCCGGATTCATAAACTCACACTTTGCATAGAGGTTGCATTTAAGCGTTTGCCCGATGCGGTTCAGTTTCACCATGGGTGTGTTGCCTATGGTTTCGAGAATGTTCCGGAACAACATGTTATTTACCTCTATTTATAATTGCCTGACGACTATGCCGCCCAGCGGATTTCCCAAACAAAAGCGGCTGATTTTATTAGTTTTTTATCTGATTTCGCGGGCGTTGCCAAGGGAAAAGTTTACGGGTGCTATGCTGAAAACTAGCGGTTTTTTCAGGCAAAGCTGTTAGCGACGGAATTTTGACAGGTATTCGTAAAGTTGACGCCCCCCGCATGAAATGAAAAAATCATATTACAGATATAAGTTGCTGCTCCAGTCACCGGCCGATTCCGGTTCCCAGAAGCATTTTGAATTTCCAGGTCATTCACAACCCACTTGGCAGGCTCGATGTTCAAACGACCTCTCATTGCCATCGATATTGGCTCGTCCGCAGTCAAAATTGTTGAACTGTCTGGCGGCGGTCAGAAAAAACTTCTTAGCATGGGTATGGAGCTCGTGCCAGCTGGCGCAATTGTTGACGGCAATATTGCTAATGCCGAAGTTATTGCGGACCTGGTTCGAAATTTATTGAAACGTTTGAATATATCGCCGCGCGGTCGCCGTGTTGCTCTCTCTCTTGGGGGGAGTTCAGTTTTGATGAAGAGGGCTCTTATCGGTGCGTCAGAGAATACTTTAGAAGAACAAATTTACTATGATGTTCAGCAGCATTTTCAAATCGATCAATCGGAAATTTATTACGACTACGCTCTGATGACTGCAGATAATCCGGAAGTAAAAGAAACGCCGGTACTTCTTGTTGGTTCAAAAAGAGAATTGGTAGAAAACTATATCGGCATGTTGCATACCGTTGGCATGAAAGCCGGTGTCATAGAGTGTGATGTGTTTTCAGTCTCTAATATGTTTGAATACAACTACGGTGTTGTCGAAGCCTTAACGGCGATTGTTAACGTTGGTGCAACTGTGACTCAGGTGGCACTTTTGTTCCGCGGTGAATATGTTTACACCCGAGATGTATCGATTGCGGGAGAAGAGTATTCACGGAAAATAATGGATGCCCTCGGCTGCGACCGGCCGAATGCAGAGTTATTAAAGATCGGTGCAAGCCTCGGTAGCAAAGACGTGCCACCAGAAATTGGACCAATCATTAATGAGATCAATGAGCAGCTTGTGTCTGAGGTGCATTTAACTGTTGATTACTTTATCCAGAGTGGTGACATAAAGACAGGTGCGCTATCGAGCGTTTTCCTTACTGGTGGTAGTGCGCGAGTTTTAGGTTTGGATGCTGCATTGGCCGCCGTTTTACAAGTGCCGGTGCAAGTGATCAACCCGTTTCAAAGAGTTGATGTAAATCCGAAAAAATTTAATATGGACACCTTGATGCAACAGGGTCACCTGTACGGCGTAGCGGTAGGCCTCGGCCTACGTGCTATTGGTGACAGGTCAGCTTGATATCTGAAGAGGGTAAATCTTGATAAAGATCAATCTCGTGCCCGTCGATGAACTTGAGAACCAGCTTTGGTGGGTGGCTGATGCAGCCGTCCTGCTGATTGTGGCCTGTGCTAGTTTTTTCGCGTCTCAGTGGTATTTGGGTAAGATTCAGGAACAGACCGACGAGGTAGCTATTCGTGCCCAAGGACTAGAGGAATCGACATTAGCTCTTCAGCCAGAAATTAAACGTTTCGCAACGCTGCAAACCAAAAAAGATTCTCTCAACGAAAAGATCGATTCATTGCGAAAAATCACAGTTACAAAAATTTCAAAGTTTGAACCAGTGATCGTATTAGAGCACTTACAAAACCTAAAGCCGGAAGGCATCTGGTTTAGCAAACTACAAATTGGTACTCCAGATACAAAAACATTTAAAATTCTCGGTCAGGGTTTCGATAATTTACTTCTTGCTGAGTTCATGACGGGTATCAGATCAACAGAAACTCAAGAGAAGGATGATTCTGATCTAAGAACACACATCTTCTTCAGTAATTTGGAATTGGTAAATTCTGCAGTCGGATCTGGCGCAAGCTTTTTTCCAGACGTCGACGCCTTTCCTAGTTTTGAGTTGAACGGAACTATAAATGATAAAAGTGATAGCAGCGTTCCCGCTAACCTCGAGCAGCCTCCAAACGAAGCGCCGCCAGTAACAGTCAGCCAGGGCAGTGATACAAACAAAGTAAGATTTTAAAAAGTAAAGATGGGCAACTATGGGCTTAGATGAATTGAAAGACAAATACCGAGCGTTCCCAATCTGGGCGCGTTTGATGATGGCACTCATCATTGGCATTGCGCCAGGTGCTTGCAGTTACTTCGACGAAGTTGAAAGCGTAGAAGCCGGACTTATGGAAGCTCAGAATCGTGAAGAAGCGGCGAGAATGAAGTTTGAGGCCGATCGAAAAACAAAAGCGAATATTCCTAAGCTAGAGGAAGAGCTCGATTTCACGGAAGGACAATTAGAAGTCGCAGCCAAGAGATTGCCAGAAAGCTATCTGATCGAAACGATACTGTCTCTAACCGCAACGAATGCCAAACAAGCTGGAATTTATTTGACCTCATTCAAACCTAGCTGTGAGTTAAAAGGTGAGGCTGAATTTAAATACATCGAAAGAGAGATTGCGGTCACTGCAACTGGAAAGTTTCAGCAAATTGCGGGCTTTTTTGACAAGATGGTTCATTCGGATGTCATGCTATTTATCAGGGGCATTGTCATTGAACCACGGCCTGCTACAGCGATTGCAGGCCCTGAAATAACGCCATTTCAGGCAGCGGAGAACGCTCGGCGAGATCTGACTCTCAATGCGACATTTAAAGTCGTTGTCTTCCGTGCCATGAAAGATGAAGAAGCGGAGTTATTTGAAAACAAGGAAAATTGCGACGTTGTTCCGGCGGATGAGCTGACTCCGCCACCGGAAGCAGTTAATACGCCACCAACGGACGCAGCTCCCACACCAGCTCCTGCTGAGCCGCCTGCGTAAGAGTGGTGCTGATTTTTGGGCAGCGAGTCTAGGTTTTTTCGATGAGGACACATGGTTTCAAATCTGAAAATTTCAAAATCGAGTGCAACCAAACTATGGGTTAGTTTCGGCATTTTGATGTCAGCTAGTGTGCTTTTTGCACAAGATGAGATTGAAGAACCTGCTGGAGATATCGCAGCAGCAATTGAAGATAGTGAACCTGGTGTCGAAGTTGGCACGTCCGAAGATGCGCCTGAAGATCCTGCTGCAATGGAAGGAGAACAAGAGGAAGAGTCCGCCGAAGTTAAAGAGCCCACAGAAGCAGAAGCCGAACAAATAGGTCCCGTTTGGGATAGCTATAACGACAATATGAAAAGTGTAGCGCAAGAGGTTACTAAAGGCTTGCGAGTCGAAGATGTCGTCGAGCCGCCAACAGAGTATCACTATGCCGCGTTTGGCAAGCCAGACCCATTTGTTGCGCCACTTTTGGCGCGTGAATCAGCTGCTGCTGCAGCAATAAGCGGCCTAGAAGTTCCTATTGTCAGTCCTTTGCAGAGACATGAGATTAGAGTTCTGAGACTTGTTGGTATTTGGCAGCTGAGATCGGGCGAGCGCAAGGCCTTAATTTTGACTCCTCAAGGTGCAGAGGGCTCAAACGAGGCCGGTATTATAGTTCGTAATGGTGATTCTGTTGGTAACCGAGCAGGAAAAATCCTAGCTATTGGTGATTCGTTCCTAACTATACGTGAATTTAAACTCGCTGTAGACGGCACACGCCAGTATGAAGATATCCAGATGCTGATGGGGATAAGAGATCCTTCTTCGACTCCTGGAAAGATTAGATTCACGCCGGGAGAAGCAAAAACGGAAGTTATTCTTGAGGGTGAAACTCAAGCCGTTCCTGTTATTGGCGGTCCTCAAGGTCAGGGTCAGGCACCGTCTTTAGCGCCGAGAGCAGGAGTTAATCAGTCCAGTGGTTTGCTGCTAAGAACTAATCCGGCACTATCTGTACCACTGCCAAATGGTGCAGCATCGCCGCCTACGGCCGCCGCTATTCTTCCAGTCGCACCAACGGTTCCTGCAGCTAGACCTGTTCCGCCCATTGCTGATCCCAATATCACGGGAATTGCGCCAGTAGCAGGTGATACATTGCCAAATTCAATGAATGGCACTGCACCGCCACCAAACCCAACTGGACCTGCAGTTCAGAGTCCATATTTTCCGGCACCTAAATCTTGAGTGCTTGCTCTAACAGGATCGGGAGTATTCGATGTTCGTGATGCATACAAAAATTTCTTTAGCTCCACTTCTTCTTGTACTGCTAATGCAGTTTGGATGCTCTAGCGATCAACCGCAATCCGAGGTAGAAGAGCCGATTCAGATTGATGATAACGTCGGTCTAGAGGGAGGCAATTCCAAAAACCAAGCGGCTAGCGGCAATGTGAATGCTAAAAATCAAGACGGCAATGCCAATCCCAATGCAAACGCTGAAGCAAATGGTAATGAAGTAGCGGAAGAAACACCAATTGCAGAAGACGGCTATGACGATGATTGGAACAACTTAAATAGCCAGCAACAAAAAGCAAACAACAATAAGAATAACAAGAAAAACCAGGTTGTTAACGAAAATCCACCCCTGCAAAATGCAGAGCCGGAAGAAAACGTACCTGAAAATCCTCCACTTCAAAACGTCGCTAATCAGCCAACGGAACAAATCTATGCTGAAGAGCCGGTCCTTGATCAAGAACCAGCGCCTGTGCCTGAAGTTCCCGTGCAGGTAGTCGAAGAACCTGTTGCTCCCCCGCCACCTGCGACGGAAGCCTCAGTTGCCCCTGTCATCTCCGGTGCTCCACTTATAAAGCAAGACGCAGAACCAGTGTTTGCTCAACTTTTTTGGGTCGGCTACGACTATTTAGAGCGTGACAGTTTGGTGCGAATTGAAATAGTTACCCGAGGTAGCCCCCGCTACAATTTGTTTCAAGAGCGTAACAAATCTGATCAACCAGAATTAGTATTACGGTTTTTCAATACTCGTCTGCGTCATAAAGTAAGACGCGATATTGATGCAAGCCAGTTTCGCTCACCTGTTGCATTCGTTCGTATGCGTGCTGATGAGATTGAAAACAGTGTTGATGTCATTATTACCATGCGCGATGCAGTTCGGCCTCGCATGTACAGTAAATATGGCAATATCTTACTGACATTCCCGATTCCAGATCATTATTTTGGCAATGCTGCGATTGGCTCAGCCCCGATTGCAAAGGCGGAGGTATTAGCAAACGCCAATATCATGCCTGAACTTGATACGGATAGTGAAATTCCTGAGGGTCTTAAGATTGCTAAGGCGTTCGTTAACAATCCAGGAAAAGAAGCATTAGGCGAAGTTCCCAGTGATGCGGGCGAGCCAGTAAACACTGGAGCACTGCCGGTTTCTAATGGTTTGACACCGACCGATAGCGAGCTACCTTCTGACTTTACTAATACCAGCGTCGGCAATGAAAGCATTAACAGTGAGGTCGTCACTGATGATGTTCAGGCTGAAAATATTCAAAATACTGAATTTGGCAATCAGCAGGCAAATCTCACTAACGAAGGCAACGCAGGAAATGCGGAAGACGACTTTGCTGACGAAGGCCAAAGTCAACAGGGCACTGACGACTTTGATTTCGGCGGCGAAGCGCCAGTAAATGCTACCCAACAAGGCACAAATAATTTCAGCGACGAGGAGCTAAATGCGGCTCCAACAGAGCCTGCTGAAGAGAATACTGGCGAAGAACTTGATGAAGATTCTTTAAACGAATTTGAAGATGATGGAGAAGGGTCCGAGGAAGACATCAATAAGTTTGACGTTAAACTCGACCACGCTCATGGGAACCCAGCGCTGTTCGTCGCGGGCTTTATCGTCACACAAATGTCTGTTAACGCCGTAGCCCAAGACGACTTTGAAGAAGAAGAGGAAGAAGAAGGCGGGGAAACAGGACAGAACGCTGGCCAAGGTGGCAACGTAGCGGCCAATAGCAATATCGAAAATGGCTCATTGGGCGGAAATCAGAATGCCAACACTGGTGATTTTGAAGGTGATGAAGCGCCTGCCGACGAAGGCGAAGAAGATTTTCTCGGACAAGAAAATGCCCAGGGTAACAACACTGGCGGCAACAGTTTTGGTAATACTGGCGCTAATAACTTTGGAAACAACGCAGCGAATAATGCGTTTCCAACGAATACTGGCAATGCTGCAAATACGACCATCAATAACACCAACACTGGTAATGCTTTGCTACCTGTTAACAATACTGCAGTGACTAACACCACTGAAGGTGTGGCTGCTGGGGAACCGGCGATCGACTCCAATCCCGATTTGGCAGGTCCCGAAACGGAGGGCAGTGATGATGAGAATCCAGCCGAAGGATCAGCTGGCGGGAGAAAAATTCGTCTAGATTTCCGCGGGGCACCACTTAGAGAAGTTATTCGTGTTTTAAGTGAAGAAAGTGGGGTCAACTTCGTTTACGCACCGGCCGTTGAGAACCTTCCCATTCATATTAGTTTGGCGGACATTCCCTTTAATGACGCCTTGAAGGCATTGTTATCTAGTCATTCTCTCGGGATGGTTGAAATCGGTCCTAATATTGTGAAGATCGATAGTCTAGCAGCTATTGCGGCCGAAAATAGAGCGATTGAAGAGCGCCGCACTTCTGAACTTAGAATTCGCCCAACTAAGATTTTGGTGCACCGGTTGTCCTATGCTAAGGCCGCTTTGGTGGCGGCGACGATCGGACCAATGCTAACAGCTGCAGCATCTGGTGACACAAGGATAAACATTCAAACTGATATTCGCTCAAATTCAGTAATAGTAAATGCTGTTCCAGAGCTTCTTGCAGTTGCTAAGTCACTACTTGACCGACTGGATTTGGAAACGCCCCAAGTCAAAATTGCCTCACGTATTGTTGAGATTATTAAGACCAATTTTGATCGCATTGGCATTAGCTGGGGCACACCTTTTAATTTGGATCAGGGGCGAGGCTTAGGATTCGGAAACCTTGTATTTCCAAATTACATGCTTTCACGCTATACGGTTGACGCGGGCGGCACCGCACCTGCTCGGGGCAATATGCAGTTTCTTTTAGGAAGTATCAACAACACGATGGCTCTGGATTTGGCACTCAGCCTTGAGGAAGCAATCGGAACGACAGAAATTTTACAATCCAATGACATCACTGTTGATGACAACACCGAGGCTAGTATTGTTGCTGGCAGAGTAGACTTTTTGCCTCCATCTGGTTTCAATGAGCAAGGTCAGTCCCGCCCTCCAATTCCGTACGACCTGGAGTTGAAAGTAACACCGCAAATCACTGGGGATGGTGCCGTCCAAATGAGTTTATATATTAAGAGTGAGGACCCTACTGAACCATCTTCGCCAGCTGCTGATGCCGCGAAAGTCCATAAAACTGTTCAGACGAAGCTGCTTCGTAGAAGCGGTGAAACAGCAGTGATCGCTGGCGTCTACAACTCTGATGTCAAAAAAAGCCAGACTGGCGTACCATTCTTCTCGAAGATTCCTATTATTGGAGCATTGTTTCGATCATCATCGTCGTCAATTAGTAAGAGAGAGCTGTTAATCATGGTAACGCCGACAATTTTACCGTCGATTGGCAAAGGTGCGAGCGGCGGCGGCGATCCAGTATCAGTTTCACTGAATGCGGGAAATAATCTCAATACCCAGAACGGCAATAATTTTAATACAAATAATCAAAACCAAAATCAAAGCGAAAGCTTTGGCAACAACGCTCAAAATCAGAATGCCAATAATAACCAAGTGGACGGCCAGTTTAGTAATCAAGGCTCAAACCAAAGCAATAACAACAACAGCCAAGGCAACAATGCCGCAAATCAGAATGTTAATCAGGGCACGAATCAGAACAGCAATCAAAATGTTAACCAGGGTAGTAACCAAAACCAGAATACCCAGCAGCAAGAAGAAACAGAACAATAACCCTGAATACTTGCTATCGATCCATCTTAGTGAGACCACATGATTAGTTCCTGGCTCGCCATTTTAAATAATTTGCAACTTTCTCGTACTGAGAAGGAAGTTGTGAAGCGTTTTGAATTGGATCCAGAGGGCCGTGCCTTTCTCCCAGTCGCTGATATTTTGCGGTCGCACCGTTTGCATGATGAATGCTTAGAGCTTTTGACTTCTGGAGTATCTCGTCATCCGACATTTACCATTGCCAGAGTGGTTCTAGCCCGTGAACTTTTGCAAAAAGGTCACGTCACTCAAGCTGCTAGGACATTGGATGAAACACCTCTATCTTTAAAAGACAATGTTTTAGCTCAGAAATTGCAATTTCGGATAGCGGTGCTGGTGCGCCAGGAGTACTTAGCGCGCTCACTTTTCAGCAATTTGAAACTCCAGCAAATGCTTGATCCCGAGACGCGCTCTTTGGGCGACATTATGGAAGTTTCGGGGTTTGATAAGGCACGAGCGAACGTTTTGCGAGAATATAGCGACCGCGAAATCGAGCTCAGTTTGCCAGAAATGTCTGAGCGCAGTGAAACAGAGACTAGCAGCGCAGCTGCTGTCGTGTTTCAAGAAGCATCTGATGAGTATAACCTTCCAAAAGTGACAAAATCAGAATATTTCACTGATGATCCTGCAAAGACAACTGATCTTGAAGGATTTCATGTCGTTTCTTTAGGTGAAATTTTTCGTCCCGGCGACGGCGCCAGTTCTGGCCGCGGTAAAGGCATCGACGGCATCGAGCTTGATTCCACTACTTTGGCTGAAATTTACGAAAAACAGGGCCATTATAGTAAAGCATTGAATATCTACCGGCGCTTGCTGCGGATGGCGCCCGGAAACGATCTCTTAAAGCGGAAAGTTTCAGAGATGGCACGGTTAGACAAAGAGCAAAAAGATGTGGATCTTACTGTCGATCCTGCATTGGTAGACAAGATGGAAACAATCGAAATAATTGATCGTCAGATCAAATTTTTTAATGATATTCTCGGCCGCCTGTATGACTAAAGTAAAAACCAAACAAAAAAAAATTATCGGTGTTGCCCAGGGTGTAAATTTAGACCTATTAGGGCAACGAGAAATTGATATTTACGGAAATTTGACATTAGCATCGATTGAAGTGTGCCTGCGTAAAGACTTGTTGAACCTATCGACTCATTTCAAAACGGAAAGTTTCAGTCTCGAATTCTTTCAGTCGAATAACGAGGCTGAGTTCTTGTCGTTTCTATCGAAGACATTTTCTGGTTTGATTATCAATTCTGGAGCTTGGACCCATACCTCGATAGCAATCGCTGACCGTCTTCGTGCAACGAAGGTACCTTATATCGAAGCGCATATTTCAAATATTGCGGCTCGTGAGCCTTTCAGACATCGCTCATACACTGCTCCGCACGCGCAAGGCGTGATCTTTGGTCTTGGGCTTGAATCGTACCGTGCAGCTCTTTACGTAATGATGCTGCGACTGCATACTAAGTAAGTGCAATCCAGCTAATATTAGACCCGACGTTCTTACCTTCCCGCCGGTAACTAAAATACGTTTCATTGCTTCGTGTACATGTTTGCATTATAGAAATCTGACTTGGTGCAAGA